>NZ_VFEB01000176.1:0-275567 GCF_007858795.1 Vibrio sp. T20 | reverse complement strand
AATCCTTGCTCTAGGTGGCGGTTCTCCAATGGATGCTGCTAAGATCATGTGGGTTATGTACGAGCACCCAGAAACTCACTTTGAAGAACTAGCAATGCGCTTTATGGATATCCGTAAACGTATCTACAAGTTCCCTAAAATGGGTCAAAAAGCTGAGCTAGTATGTATTACTACTACTTCAGGTACGGGTTCAGAGGTTACTCCATTCGCTGTTGTTACAGACGACAAGACTGGTGCTAAATACCCACTAGCTGACTACGAAATCACGCCAAACATGGCTATCGTTGATGCGAACCTTGTAATGAACATGCCTAAGTCTCTAACAGCGTTCGGTGGTTACGATGCAGTAACTCACGCTCTTGAAGCTTACGTATCTGTTCTAGCGAACGAATACTCAGACGGTCAAGCTCTTCAAGCACTTAAGATGCTTAAAGAATACCTACCATCAAGCTACAAAAATGGTGCGGCTGACCCAATCGCTCGTGAGAAAGTACACAACGCAGCAACTATCGCTGGTGTAGCATTTGCGAACGCATTCCTAGGTGTGTGTCACTCAATGGCTCACAAAATTGGTGCTGAGTTCCACCTACCACACGGTCTTGCTAACGCACTACTTATCTCAAACGTTGTACGTTACAACGCGAACGATAACCCAACTAAGCAGACTGCATTCTCTCAGTACGACCGTCCACAAGCACGTCGTCGTTACGCTGAAGTTGCTGACCACCTAGGCCTAAGCCAAGCTGGCGACCGTACTGCTCAGAAGATTGAACGTCTACTGACTTGGTTAGAAGAGCTTAAGAAAGACCTAGACATCCCACTATCTATCCAAGCTGCGGGTGTTAACGAGTCTGACTTCATCGCTAAACTAGACGAGCTAGCTGTTGAAGCGTTCGATGACCAGTGTACAGGTGCTAACCCACGTTACCCTCTAATCACTGAGCTAAAAGAAGTTCTAACAACTTCTTACTTCGGCCAACCATACGTTGAAGGCGAAACTTTCGAAGGTACTACAGTTATCCTTAAGAAAGCAGACCAAAAGCCAGCTGAAGCGAAAGCGCCAAAAGCTAAAAAAGAAAAAGCTAACGCATAATAAGTAAGCATTAGTTTGAGATAAGTTTTCGCTAGCACGATACTTATCTATCGGGAAAAGATGAAGGCCCCAGTCGAGAGACTGGGGCTTTTTTTATGTTTGCTGGCTAGTCTGAGGACTTTGAAAGGCTAAAGTGATCGACTTAATGATAAATGAATTGCGCGCATTTACTTGAAGTAGGGGGGGGGACTAAACCTCAGCAGCCACAACTCGCCCACTAAAGTAATCATTAGAGACAATATATTCTGTTGTTCTGGTTAGTTCATCCTGCAGTTGCGCCCAATGGCATCGGTTGAGTTTACCGTCAGAGTTATGAACCGCGGGCACAACACCACCGACTCGAATACCAAATGGAGTCAGTTCTTTCGCCCAGCTATGGGTAAAGCCGGTAATCATGGAGTTTGCGCTCTCTAAGCCTGACACATCATGGAAGTCATCGTGAGATATCACATTTACAATCACGCCTTCTTTATCTTCTTCTCGTAGCCTCTCTGCACTGATTTGTCCAAATGCGAAAAGGGTCGATGCCTTAGATGAGAGGTCATTAATAAAGGTACTGACAGGCTGATCACCAATTAGGCTAGGCATAGGGGAGCTGATCCAGTTATTGACCAGTACATCCGGTGTGGTATTGAAGGTCGATTGAATAAAATCAAACACGCTGAGAATCGCTTGGCTGTCATTTCCTTTGAGCGTGTAATGGTAAACAGAGTCGGAGAACCGAGTACATTGCGAATAAGTTGCTTGAAGTGCTTCCGTGTCTTTATCGCAAAGGATGACTGTGGCTCCAAGGTTAACAAAGTGGTTCGCAATCGTTCCTCCCAGTCGCGAGCCGGCAGATGTCACCAATATGATTGAGCTTTTTATTTCCATCCCAGTACCTAAACAAGTTGTCCATGTCGGATAAGGATGGGTTAAATTTCATACGATGGGTGTGAATTGGTTCAAACTAAGCTGTACCCATTAATAAGTTTTTATGAACTTAGTGGCAAGTCACATTTTGCAGTAACTTCAAGCGGTAACCAACATCTGGTGTTTGTAGGTTGCCTAAGGCTGGTGGTTCATATCACTCATGTGAATGCTTTAAGGACGTGAGTTAATCGAAGAATAGCGGTGGATAGACAGCGAAAAAGGGAAAGGTAGGTGACCGCTATACTTGAGCTTGAATTTGATACTGACGTTGCGCTGTTGTTAGCTCATTGTAGAGCGTGGCGTGTGGCAAATCAGGGAAATGCTTGTTTGCAAGTTTACGTCGATCATGACCAGAAAGGTTTTGGTAAACTTCTTCGGGTAAGTCAGCCGTATCTTCAGGCATAAAGGCAAGCGCTTCAGGTTTCAAATAGTGGCTGAGCTTGGCACTGGCAAGGCTTGCTTGATGAAAATGATTAGATTGCTGAGCTGAAATTTCATACGACGATTGGTTTGAACGCAGTTGTTGTGGTTCTGCTACGCCAAATTGCTTGCGTAGGCGATCTTCATTTGTTTCTGTAACTTCAATGGTATCGATGGGCGTGCAATCGCGAACATCATTAGAAAACATAGATAGCAGCAACGCGAAATCTGCACGGCGACCTTGCTCAACCGCTTGGCTGATTCCGATGCCGAACTTCAGTTCGTTGATGATTCCTGCTTTGTCTAAAGTATGTATTTGCATGACGCCTCTCGTTTGATACACCTTTAACGGCATGGAGTCGGCAAACTTTAGCCTTTAATTACAGGCGAATAGAGAATTTATGCAGGGTGATTAAGAAAGGTAAGAATAGGTTAAAAAGCCGGCTTGATTGGCTAATTTGTTTCGTAATGTTCGTATTGATAGGAATACGACAGATACAAAAAAGCTCACACCGAGGCATGAGCTTTCAATAGGTAACTCGCTATAAATAGCGCAGCTTAAGTAATATATTACTTAGCTAGGTTCTCTTCTACGAAAGACCAGTTTACTAGGTTCCAGAATGCAGCCATGTAGTCAGGGCGAACATTGCGGAAATCGATGTAGTAAGCGTGTTCCCATAGGTCAACAGTTAGAAGTGGAGTAACACCTTCTTCTGTTAGAGGAGTAGCTGCGTTAGAAGTGTTAACGATGTCTAGAGAACCGTCAGCTTTCTTAATTAACCAAGTCCAAGAAGAACCGAAGTTGTTGATTGCTGAATCAGTGAATTTTGCTTTGAATTCTTCGAAAGAACCGAATGCAGCGTTGATAGCTTCTGCAACAGCGCCAGTTGGTTCGCCGCCTGCTTTAGGAGCAAGACAGTGCCAGTAGAACGTGTGGTTCCAGATTTGAGCAGCGTTATTGAAAACACCACCAGTAGAAGTCTTAACGATCTCTTCTAGTGTTTTGCCTTCAAACTCAGTACCTGGGATAAGACCGTTTAGCTTAACAACGTAAGTGTTGTGGTGCTTACCGTGGTGGAAATCTAGCGTTTCTGCTGAGATGTGTGGTTCTAGTGCGTCTTTCGCGTAAGGAAGAGCCGGTAGTTCAAATGCCATTGCTCAATTCTCCATTGATATGAAAGAGTTAACTCTTTCGATTGCTTCCAGTGATATTATTATTCATGGCTCGCTATACTGCCAACCATGGTCAATTTGCTGACTTGCGATATAGTTTAGCAAGTTTTTACTTTATTAAAAGCTTATTTCATCACTTTTGTGTGAATTGTTAGCTTAGCTTGTTAACCGCTTTTTTTATATGGTTTTTATTCTTTTGGTTTGGGGTAGAATAAAGGCAATAAAAGCCGTAATCCATTAACGAGGAAGCAATGGAAACTATCGATAAAATCAAACAGCAAATTGAAGAAAACACTATTCTACTGTACATGAAAGGTTCTCCTAAGCTACCTAGCTGTGGTTTCTCTTCTCAAGCGTCTCAAGCTCTAATGGCATGTGGCGAGAAATTTGCTTACGTAGATATTCTACAAAACCCTGATATCCGTGCAGAGCTTCCAGCTTACGCACAATGGCCAACTTTCCCACAACTTTGGGTTGAAGGTGAGCTAATCGGTGGTTGTGACATCATTCTTGAGATGTTCCAAAAAGGCGAACTTCAGCCAATCATCAAAGAAGCAGCAGCTAAAGTTGCTGGTGATGACGCTGAATAAGCTCTAGCCTTTGCGCTGAATAGTTAAAATGAGGGGCCTTAATCAGGCTCCTTTTTTGTTGGAATTGATAGAAGAGTCGACTCGATAAGGAACGAACAATGAACGTAAAACTTCATTATGTGCATGATCCAATGTGCAGCTGGTGTTGGGGATACAAGCCAACGCTTGAGTTGTTGAAACAACAATTGCCTGCGAGCATTGAGTTTAACTACGTAGTGGGTGGCTTGGCGCCGGATTCTGATGAGCCAATGTCAGAAGAGATGAAAGGCAAGCTGCAAGCGATCTGGAAGCAGATCGAAGCTAAGCTAGGGACTGAGTTTAACCACGAGTTTTGGACTGAGTGTAAGCCTGTTCGCAGCACTTACCCTGCGTGCCGTGCTGTAATCGCCGCAGGTTTTCAAGATCACTACGAAGCGATGCTAGAAGCGATTCAACATGCGTACTACCTTCGTGCGATGTTGCCACACAGTAAAGAAACACACCTGCAGTTGGCTGAAGAGCTAGGCATGAACGTACAACAGTTTGAAAATGACCTTTCTAGCAAGTTATTGGAAAGTGAATTAGATGACCAGTTAGGCTTTAAAGAAGCGATGGGTGTGTTTTCTTACCCGACGTTAATGCTTGAAGTAAATGGCATTTTTAGTGAAGTTGAACTGGATTACCATTCAACTGAAGCGACGCTTAAGTCTATTCGCGGAATTCTAGTGAATAACGCTCCCGCTGCATAATCCAGCGAGAGCTGTCTGTATTAACGCAACGACTTCTAAGGTTTACTCATAAGAGTAAGCCTTTTCTTTTGTCTGACGTAGTTGGTTTATCTCCTCTGTAAACCGTTCGAATGTGGTAGTGACTTCCGCGATTGATGCTTCAATTGTTGATTCGGCTTGCTCTAAGCCCGTGGCTTCGGTTACTAGATCGTTTGCTTGCGCCTCAATGATTGCGAGCGGAGAAGCAATCGTGTCACATGCCACCATTTTTGCTGCGCCTTTAAGTCGGTGTGCCGTGGTTTTTAGTTCTCGGTATTCCTTGTTAGCCCACAGGTCGTTTATCCGTTTATTATCTTCCACGAAGCTTGCGGAAAACTCAGCAAGCAAGGTCATTACGACATCGTGATCTTCGAAGAGATCATAGAGGGCGGCGTAGTCGATCACTTGATTGTTGGTATCGCTGAAGGCGTCTTGGGTGCTTGCAGGAATGAGATCGTCGCCTGGCTCTAGGCTCTGATTATCCTCAAAGCTCTGTTCAATACCTTGGAACAGCATCGAAAATTCATTGGCTTCTTCGTCTTTATTGGTTTCCTCGTCTTTAGGTGAATAGTTTGATGAAGCATTGACTTCCTGATTCTGTGCCTTTGATTCCTTTGCATCGTAAACATCAGTTTCACGTACTGGGTTGGAATCGTCGATTGCGGGCAGCCACTTCTCAATGGTTAATCTCATCTGCTTAATCGAAACGGGTTTAACCAAGAAGTCATCCATGCCGTGCGCGTAGCAATTAGCATCTTCACCTTGCACTGCATTTGCAGTCAGCGCGACGATTGGCAGTCTTTGAGTTTCTTGGTTAAGCTCCTCTTTACGTTGTTCTATTTGACGAATACTTGATGCAAGTGTGTATCCGTCCATTTCGGGCATGTGGCAATCGGTTAGCAATAGGCCATAGCATTTATCTTTCAAGGCGCTCAGGGCCAACACTCCGTTATCAACGATGTCGGCGTGGACACCAATATTTTCAAGCTGTTTGGCGATGACTTGCTGGTTGATGGGATGATCTTCCGCGACCAGAATCAGCCTGCCGTTGAGTTCAGCTTGTTCGCGAGTCTCTGTGGCGAGCGGCGCTTTAGTTTCGCTGTCTAATGGGGAGATTAGACTGTCGTGACTGACGGGCTTCGTTAGAACGTGAACTAAGTTATCGGGCAGCAGCGGATTCACCGACAAGCACCAAGAGTTGCCTAAAGGCTCTGGTGAGAGCATTGGGTTTTGGTTGATCACAGTGAAGCGTGTTGAGCTCGTGTGTTGCTGGATCCAAGCATCGGTAATCGCCAGTTGTTGCCACACAGACATCGCAACAAAGATGTGTTTGGGCTGATGTTTGACGACCATCTCTTTAAGTAGGTGTTTTTGATTTATGTGCAGAACCTTTGGCTCAAGGTCGAAGTGTTTCAGATATCGACATAGCTCTTCTTGTTGCAGAACGTAGCCGACAATATATACCTCGTATGAGTGATTACCCACATCTAGTCCAATAGGATTCTCAACCTCCGAAGGGCAAATCAGCGTTTGTGGTAGAGCCAAAGCGTTGCTTACTGCATCTTGAGGAGTACAAGTCGGGAGGGTAACGGTAATCGTAAAGTGGCTGCCTTTTCCTTCTTCACTTGACAGTTCTATGTTGCCATCCATCTGTTCTATCAATTTCAAAGCTATAGATAGTCCAAGCCCTGTTCCACCAAAACGGCGGCTAGTGGTTTTGTCGACTTGTTCAAAAGGTTGGAATAAGCTTTGTTGTCTGTCTTTCGGGATGCCGATGCCCGTGTCGGAAACCGTGAGGCTAACTTTCTGCTGATGTTCGTTCTGTTCAATCACATCAACATGTAACGAAATTGTCCCGTGTTCAGTGAACTTAATCGCATTGTTAAGGAAGTTGTTCAGAATTTGGTGGAGTCGTATGTCATCTGCGAACAGCCATTGAACGAGATTTGGATCTTGCCAATAATGGAAGGCCAAGCCTTTTTGCTGTGCGTGAATGGACTGCGGCTGTACGATGCGCGCTAATACTTTGCCAAGCTCAATTTCGGTCGGGTTAAGCTCTAGTTTTCCCGCTTCAATCTTAGAGTAATCGAGCACGTCATTAACGATGTGCAGTAAGTTACGAGCTGACTGATTCAATCCTCCGTGTAGGTTGAGCAACTCTTCACTCAACTGATGCTCCTGCATTAATTCCAGCAACCCTAAGATTCCGCTAATTGGGGTGCGAACCTCATGGCTGATAGTCGCCAGGAACTGCGACTTAGCGGCGGTGGCACTTTCAGCTTTCTGGCGGGCGTTGTCTAAAGCCTGTTGCTGTTTTTTCAGTAGGGTGATGTCTGTAATCACCGTGTTCCATTCGATAGCCTTGTTGTTCGATATCTGGCTATTAAATTTCACCCATTTCAGTTCACCAGACTCTAACTGGACTTGCTGTTCGCTTTCCCAATGCCCGGTTTCAATAGCATCAAGCATACTGGCTTCAAACTGTGGCAGGCCATCCTTCGAGATAAGCTCGAAAAGATGTTGAGGGTGCTCCTTTACGCTATCCACGGATAAGCCGAACATATCGGTTACACCTGCACTGACGAAGCTAAACTGAATATTCAAAGGCTGCTGAGGGTGTGTTTGAGTATGTTTAAGTACAACTCCATCAATATTGTCGGCCAGTGTTTGTAAATGGGCTTCTGCCGCTTTGGCGCGCTGTTCTGCGACTTTTCGCTGCTCGATTTCTGCTGCCATTTTACGGTTCCAGAATACGATCACGAAAATGACCACAAAGATCCCAAGCCCGATGATCACTGACCATTTAGCTACTTCGCGTGGCGACAAACCTTCTTGGTATTCGTAGGTTAACCATTTGTTTTCCAAGCGCTCAAGTTCATTGGCAGGCAATGCGCCAATGGCTTTGTTGAGAATGCTCAACAGCATGGGATGGCGGAAGTTGACTGCTAGAGCCAAAGGAGCAATGTTTTGCTCATTAATGGTGCCAGTGATTTTGAATTGCCCTACATAGTCTTGATGCAATAAAGGTGCAGCATGATGAAGTGAAGCAAGCGCGAAACTGATTTCGTCTTTCTGTAATGCTTGGAATGCGCTGACGTGATTGATGTAAGGGACGGCTTGGCAAGTCAGGCAGAGAGAAGGTAGAACCGTTTTGCCTCCGGAATCTTGAATCACACCAATATTTTCGGTGCCACTTGGCGCAAAGTTACCTAATCGATCAGAGCGACTCAATAACACCCAAGGTTCAAAACTGTAGGCTTGAGTGAAGTCTATGTATCGCGCTTTATCTGTGGTTGGAGTGATGTTGGTTAGCACCATGGTCTCGCCATTATTGAACGCGACCTCTGCCGCTTCTGGTGTTAGGTAAGTGGTACTTTCAAATGATACGCCGAGCACATTACTTATCAGATTTAACACATCAGCAGATAAGCCTGAGTGTTGTTGTTGCTCATTGGTAAAGTCGTAAGGATACCAATTGGAGTGTGTGCCTACAGGGATGGAAGGGTTGTTATCAAGCCAGTTCTTTTCGTCTTGGGTTAAGTTCAATGTTCCATAATCCAGCAACATCGAGTGTTGAGAGGGAGCAAGCCATTGGTTGTAAATCGATTGCAGAGAACCTTGCTTGATGTCCTCTAAAGCAAAGTTGATTCGGCTGAGTAGTTTGTGTTTTCCTTTTTTGACTGCAAAGTGCAAGTGGTCAGCTGGAAGGTCAGGAAGAACCGATAGTGTAAGTGAGTCTTTAGGTTGTTCTCGCAGTAACGCAGAAAGCGCAAGTGCATCACCAATGTAAGCATCAACACGATTCTCTTCAATCGCGGTGAAGGCCGCTTGTGTGCTGTCTAGCGTGGTAATTCGACTCTCTGGAAGTAAACTAGGTAGGAGATCATTGAGCGCAAACCCTTTCTCTAGCGCTAAGTTTGCGGTTGCCAGTTCACTCAAGTCGTTTATTTTCAGATTTTGAGTAATGACCGCTCGTCGAATCGAGAACATGGGTTCACTGAACGTCATATATTCTTGGCGCTCTTTGGTCGAAGAGACGCCTACCAACAAATCTAATTCACCCTGTTCAAATGCACTGAGTACGCTGCTAAATGTAGGGAATAGCTCGATTTTATATTTGAAGCCTGCGTTTGCCGATACCTCATCCAACATGCTGATGAGTAGTCCTTCAGAAACAATATTCCTAGAGGGCGTTTGATGTTGGTAGCTATAAGGAACCATGTTGTAAGAAGGTAGGCCGACACGTAATACAACTTGGTTATTCGACGAGTTTGCTAGAGGTGTACTTTCAGCAAGGCTGTGCAGTGGCCACATGAATACCGTAAGGCAACTCAATAGAAAGGCGACACACCACGTTTTCGTTTTTGTAGCATTGTTCTGCATAAAGACATCCTGTCGTTTACGTACTCATTTGGGTTTGACGGTGTGCTCAACTAACGGCGGCCAAAGGCGCTTTGGTTAGTGTGGGTAATGCAAAATTGTCTGCTTGCTGTAATGCCATACGCTGCAAAAGGGCGAGGCTGGTATGGTCTGCTTTTAGGTGGATCTCAATTTGGCGCTTTATTTGATCGACTTTGTCTTGTAGACCCAAGGCTTGATAACACAGTGCTAATAAGAAGAAAGCTTCGACATCATTGTCTGAGAACTCGTTCATTGAAATACTCTCAATACGCTCTTTTGCCACCTCATGCTGTTCGAGTTGAATGAGCTGTAAGGTTCGACAAAGCTTCAACAACGGCTTACTGAGTGCGTACGACTTTTCAGAATGAGAGAGCCTTTGCCAAGCCCCTTCAGGCTTCCAAAGTGCTAGCTCTTTTTGAGTGAGGGTTAAACTGTCTGCCCATAAGATCAGTGCTCGCTTACCAGCAGAATCCCAAATCGAGTGGGGAATGAGTTGAGCAAGCGACTTGAGGTGTAGGGTCGCTTGTTCAACGTTTTTATCTAACAGTTGTAGCCAAACCATGGTGTTGGTCAGCTCAATATTACTGCCGTTTACGGTGAGCACTTGGTCGATTAGCTGGTTAGCCGATTCGAAGTCACTGGTATTGAGGCAGATCTTGACCTTAAGTTGCTGCAATTTGATGTTGCGTGGATTGTTTTCTATCAAGCTATCTATCTGACTGAGCGCGTCGTGATAATTCTGTTTAGCGATATGGATTTCAACCAGCTTAACCTTGGCAGGCAAGTAATCATGGAGCTGCAGCAAACCATTTAACATGGCTTGTGCCTCATCGAGGTGGTGATTCTTAATCAGAATGTTTGCCATGTAGATTATGGCGTCTTTCAATGTCGATGGGTCGGGGGCTTTACCAAAGAGTGGCTTTACCGCGTTGAGCCCGTTCTTAAGATAGGCTTGCTCTAATGTCGAAAAGTATTGCTGTCGACACAGGGCTGATGTCACTCGTTTTATGATGTCATCGGCTCTTATTGGCTTGATCAGGTAGCCATCAGGTTCGAAGTGAGCATAGCCAAAGAAGATGTCTTGGCTATCATTACCCGTCACTATAAACACAAGGGTTTGTGGTTTGATTAACTCTTTCTGCTGCAAAAGCTCAAGCAGTTGTAAGCCATTACTACCTGAGCCTAAATCATGGTCAATCAGTAAGATATCGAATCGATGTGCGCGGCAAGCCTCAATTGCATTTTGGGCATTGGAGGCGCTGATTACATTGTTGTTCGGAACACCGAGTTTGATAAGCAGTGCGCGTGTCGCACTTTGAATGACGCTGCTGTCATCAATGATGAGGTAGCGCGATCGGGCGAGTATATCCATATAGTAGCCTTCTGACGTATTGAGCCTTGCCACTTTGTCTTCTATGAATTAGCGGCTTATTTATTAAACACTTAAGTGTAGAAGTGAATTTAATTAATAGCCATAAGTTGCATATTAATGCGAACGGAATAATGTATAGAAAGTGACGTTGGTTCAGAAGGTTAGCTTATTTCTAAAGTTATAAAGAAAGAGTGAAAAGAGGCTAAATACAAAAAAGACCGCACGAGGCGGTCTTTATAAAAGTCAGGGTAGGACTGTTTTACTACAGAACCTAATTACAGAACCATGGCTGCAATCCAACCGAATACGATCAGTGGGATGTTGTAGTGCAAGAATGTTGGTACTACAGTTTCCCAAACGTGCTCGTGTTGACCATCAGCATTTAGACCAGACGTTGGACCTAATGTTGAGTCAGAAGCCGGAGAGCCCGCATCACCAAGTGCTGCTGCTGTACCTACTAGAGCGATCGTTGCCATTGGTGAGAAACCAAATGCTGCCGCTAGTGGAACGTAGATAGTCGCAAGGATTGGAATCGTAGAGAACGAAGAACCAATGCCCATCGTTACGAGTAGACCAACCACTAGCATAAGTAGCGCAGCTAGAGGTTTATTGTCACCGATGCTGGTTGAAAGCGCTTCAACCAGAGATTCAACGCCACCCGTTTGCTTCATAACTGCCGCGAAACCTGCCGCTGCAATCATGATGAAACCGATCATTGCCATCATATGAACGCCCTTGGTGAAAACATCTTGTGTCTCTTTCCAAGCAATGACGCCACCGAAGGTAAATACCATGAAGCCCGCTAGAGCACCGATGATCATAGAACCCGTCGACAGTTGAACTGTTAGCGCAGCTACGATACCAGCCGCTGCAACTAGGATGTGCTTCTTATTGATCTCTTTCACTTCTGTTGAAACAACAGTGTGAGAAGTTTCTTTGTATTGACGTGGCTTACGGTAAGTAAAGAATACTGCGGTAAGAAGGCCGAAGATCATGCCTGCTGCTGGTAACAACATTGCCATAGGTACTTGGCTTGCTACAACGTTTTCAAGACCATTGTCGTGAAGGTTTTTAAGCAGGATGTTGTTTAGGAAGATGCCGCCAAAACCAATCGGTAACACCATGTAAGGCGTAATCAGACCAAAAGTAAGCACACACGCAACTAGACGACGGTCTAGGTTCATTTTTGCGAATACGCCTAGTAGAGGTGGGATTAAGATTGGGATGAAGGCGATATGTACAGGAATCACGTTTTGCGAAGACATGGTTACTAAGATCAACGACGCAAGGATGCCGTATTTAAGACCAGTCGATGCTGCACTGTTCTCTTTGCCGTGAATGCGTTTGATAACACTTTGAGCAAGGAGATCTGTGATACCAGAACGTGAGATAGCAACAGCGAATGTACCAAGCATAGCGTAGCTAAGTGCGATAGTTGCACCGCCACCTAATCCACTTTCGAAAGCCGCGACTGCATCGTTCAAGCCCATACCAGAGGCTACGCCACCGATAATTGCGCTGAACGTGAGAGCAACGACTACGTTTACGCGCATCAAAGCTAAAACAAGCATGATGCAAACTGAAATTACAACAGGATTCATATTATTCTCGGGATGTTGTGTTTTTTATGAAGGCAATACGAGTGAACGTTTACCAACTCTATTTTTTATTCTTCGTCAACAAGAGGCCAACCACCAAGGGCTTTCCATTTGTTTACAATGCCGCAAAATAACTCTGTGGTTTTTTGCGTATCATACAAAGCAGAGTGTGCTTCTTTGTTGTCAAATTCCATCCCTGCAGTGCGGCAAGCTTTAGCCAAAACGGTTTGACCGTAGGCAAGACCACTAAGAGCTGCAGTGTCAAAAGTAGCAAATGGATGGAAAGGGACGCGTTTAAGCTTACAGCGCTCACTTGCCGCATTAACGAAGTTCAAATCGAATGTAGCGTTGTGAGCAACCATGATTGCGCGACTGCAATCTGAAGCTTTTTGTTCTTTTCTCACTAGCTTGTAGATTTCTTTAAGGGCTTCTTGTTCCGACACAGCACCACGTAATGGGCTAAATGGGTCTTTAATTCCGTTAAAGTCTAATGCTGCCTGCTCTATATTTGCGCCTTCAAAAGGCTCAATGTGAAAATGAAGCGTTGATGCAGGGTGCAGATCTCCGTTCTCATCCATTTTTAATGTAATGGCACAGATTTCTAATAATGCATCGGTTTCAGCGTTAAACCCTGCGGTTTCCACGTCGATGACCACTGGAAAATAGCCACGAAAGCGTTTTTTTAGGGTCAGAGCTTCGTTTTCTACAGTCATGTTAGCCCAAATAAGTGTGATTAAGGCTGCATTATTGCAGATAATAGCAGTGATAAAAACTAGGGAAGGGCAATAAATCACAAATTACCTAACCCATTTCGGCTTGATAATTGCATATTTAAACGCGAGAGAAAAATGCGGCAATTGGCTGCATTGTTAAACGAATTGCTTAAGAGATACTCCACTTTATGAAGAAACAACTCATAACAGGTTCAATGCTATTTTCGCTTCTTATGTCGTCATCGGTAATGGCACAAGAAAAGCGTTACGGAGCATCTCCTCAACAGTCAACGTGGGAGATGGTGGCTAACACGCCACTAGAATGTCGCTTAGTTCATCCAATCCCAAATTTTGGTGACGCTGAGTTTTCATCTCGTGCGAGTAAAAAAATCATTTTGGACTTTGAGCTTAAAATGCGCCGCCCAATGGGTGCGACTCGCAATGTTAGCTTGATTTCAATGCCACCACCTTGGCGTCCGGGCGAAAGTGCTGATCGCATGACAACCATTAAGTTCTTCCAACAATTTGATGGCTACGTAGGCGGACAAACGGCTTGGGGTATTTTGAGTGAGCTGGAGAAAGGGCGTTACCCGACATTCAGTTACCAAGAGTGGCAAAGCCGAGATCAACGTATCGAAGTGTCGTTGTCGTCGGTGTTGTTCCAAGAAAAATACAATGTGTTCAGCGACTGTGTTGCCAACTTATTGCCTTACAGCTTTGAAGACATCTCTTTCACTATTTTGCATTACGACCGTAATAGCGATCAGCTGAATAAGTCGTCACGTAAAAGGTTGAGCCAGATTGCTGATTATGTTCGCTACAACCAAGATATTGATCTTGTGCTGGTGGCAACGTACACCGATTCTGTCGACAGCAAAGGCATTAGCCAAAACCTTTCAGAGCGCAGAGCTGAGTCGTTAAGAGAGTACTTTAAGTCTCTCGGTTTGCCAGAAGACCGTATTCAAGTACAAGGCTATGGTAAGCGTCGTCCAATTGCCGACAACAACTCGCCAATTGGTAAAGACAAGAACCGACGCGTTGTTATCTCATTGGGTAGAACGCAGGTTTAGCGCCAATAAAATCTAAAGCTCAAATTAAAATGCCCGTCGTCATGACGGGCTTTTTGTATTTGAATCAATGAACTAAACGTTGCGTCTGCGAAAGGAGCTTTCCTAGTTAAGACGGAAACGAGCAATCATTTCACAGTTGGTCGCGGTATCGATCTTTTCGACCATAGAAGCAATTTTAGGGTTGGGATGGCGTTTCATGAAATCGATCAGCGCTTTCTTACAGCAACCAATTGAATCAATAAAGCTAGAACATTGCGTGTTAGGGCATTGAGGGATAAGAGTCAGCACTTTTTCTGAAGCCAGTTGAAGATACTTAAGTTCGTACTCAGTATCACCGGCCCAGCGCCAGAATTGCGCAAGATTGTGACAAGAAATCACTGAAATCAGTAGGCGTTCATCGGCCTGAATATCGGTACGTTCTGTAATTTCTTCGCTTAAGTTCAACGCTTGCTGATAGTGAAGAATACTTCGTACAGGATCATCGAGCTGCAATGCCGTATCGGCGAGTAACGTGTGTTTTTCCCATTCGCTAATCATTGTATTACCTCACTAATCAATAGGTGGTTAATTTAAATGATAATTATTATCATTTAAAGTTTCATCAGTGAGATTGTTAATAATAATTGGTAAAGAATATCGATAATGGGGAGAGTGATAAAAAAGAAGCGAGCACTATGCTCGCTTCTTTGTTCATTTCATCAGGCGTTCTAGCCTAATCTTGCAAAGGTATTTAGGGATTAACCCTCTAGACCAGCGCTTGCTTGTTTGTTTTGAATCAGCTCAATCATGTAGCCGTCAGGATCTTTAACGAATGCGATGTGCGTAGAGCCGCCTTTTACTGGGCCGGCTTCACGAGTCACGTTACCGCCTGCTGCTTTAATCGCGTCACACGTTGTGTAGATGTCATCAACACCGATAGCAACGTGGCCAAAAGCAGAGCCAAGATCGTATTCCGTGGTGCCCCAGTTGTACGTTAGTTCAATCACAGCGCCTTGAGATTCGTCGCCAAAGCCAACGAAAGCCAGTGTGTATTCGTACTCTTTGTTTTCGTTCTTACGTAATAGCTGCATGCCCATTACATTGGTGTAGAACTCGATAGACTTGTCTAGATCACCCACGCGTAGCATGGTGTGTAAAATACGACCGTTTGACATGATTTGCTCCTAGCTTTAACTATGTATACGTTTTTGTAATTCTGCTTTCTACCGCGAGAAAAACGCGGTGCTTTTTAGCCATTGGGCCTGTTAGCTTCTTTCGCTTAGGGCTAACAGCTTATGAGCCTAGACGTCCGTCTTCTCTTTGAACTCACATAGGTCTTCAATGATACAACTGCCACAGCGTGGTTTACGCGCGACACAGGTGTAACGTCCATGAAGAATGAGCCAATGGTGGACATCCAGTTTGAATTCTTTTGGAATGACTTTGAGAAGCTTAGCCTCAACATCGTCGACCGTTTTACCCATTGCTAGCTTAGTACGATTTGATACACGGTATATGTGAGTATCAACGGCAATGGTTGGCCAACCGAAAGCGGTGTTCAATACTACGTTGGCAGTCTTACGACCAACGCCAGGAAGGGCTTCTAATGCCGCACGATCTTCCGGTACTTCACCGTTGTGTAGGTCAAGCAGCATTCGACACGTTTTAATGGTGTTTTCTGCTTTTGAATTAAACAGGCCGATTGTCTTGATGTACTCTTTTAAGCCGTCAACACCTAGGTCGAAAATGGCTTGGGGAGTATTAGCTACTGGGTAAAGCTTATCCGTTGCTTTGTTGACACTGACATCGGTTGCTTGTGCTGATAAAAGTACCGCGATCAGCAACTCGAAAGGGCTGTTCCAGTTAAGCTCAGTCTCTGGTTTTGGATTGTTTTCTCTTAAACGCTCAAGTATTTCTACTCGTTTTACATTGTTCATAGCGACATTACTTTCAAATAGTTAGGGCTTGAGTTCCGGAGTTGGTATTCAATAAACTCTCAATGCTCAGGCTTTATCATCGGTTACGCGCTCTTATGAGCGTCATTATTATGTGTACTTGGTCAATCTAATTACCTGCTGAGCGGTTGAGCTACTCAGCAGGGTTTAAGCTACTGTAACTTATTAAGCATTGGTAACGCGAGCGCGTTCAATGACAGGCTTTTCTTGTTTAGGCTGTCTAGATTTTGCTTGGTTGTCGATGATGTTTTTCAACGCAATCAAGAAACCAACACCAATAAAGGCACCTGGTGGAAGCAGGGCTAACAAGAAGCTGTTATCAAATTGGAATATCTGGATTCGTAATACAGAAGCCCAATCACCAAGAAGCAGGTCTGCACCATCAAACAAGGTGCCGTTACCAATAACCTCACGCATTGCACCCAGTACAACCAGTACCGATGTCATGCCAAGGCCCATCCAGAAACCATCTTGAGCAGCAGGTAGCACTTCGTTTTTAGAAGCGAAGGCTTCAGCTCGGCCAATAATGATACAGTTGGTTACGATCAGCGGGATGAAGATACCCAAAGATAGGTAAAGGCCATACGCGTAAGCATTCATCAGAAGTTGAACACAGGTTACCAGTGACGCAATGATCATTACGAATACTGGAATACGCACTTCTTTTGGTACGTGGTTACGAACCAGAGAAACAGCAATGTTCGAACCGACCAGTACAAGCAGAGTCGCAATACCCAGTCCAAGAGCGTTGGTCACCGTTGAAGACACAGCCAACAGCGGACATAAGCCAAGAAGTTGAACTAGGGCAGGGTTGTTAGCCCACATGCCATTTTTGATTAGTGTTTTATGGTCACTCATTATTCACCACCACAATTTAGAGGTTGAGCAAGCAATGCTTGGTTGTTTTGGTTAACGTACTGAACCGCTTGTTTAACTGACTTCACAACCGCTCTCGGAGTGATAGTAGCGCCAGTAAACTGGTCGAAGTCACCACCGTCTTTACGAACCTTCCAACGGTCTAGATTAGAATCCGTCACTTGCTTACCTGCAAACGAAAGAATCCAATCACTCACACGTAGGTCAATCTTATCACCCAAGCCCGGAGTTTCTTGGTGTGAAAGCACGCGAGTACCTAAAATCGTACCGTTGATTTTCATTCCAACAATGACCTTAATCGCCCCGTTGTAGCCATCGGGTGCAATCGCTTCGATCGCAATCGCGCTTGGCTCACCATTAAGTTTAGCGATGTAAGCTGGCATCGCTTGTTCAGTACCCAGTTCTTCGGCTTGAACCAAGGTACAAGATGAAAACAGTTCGTTGTCGTGAAGATCGTGCGGGATCACTTGGTTAAGAACAGACAGCAGTTGAGCCTGTTCTTGCTGTTTGATCTGATCTTTGGTTAGGTAGTGTGTTACCGCCACCAAACCTGTTGAAGCACACGCAAAAATCGCGAGTACAAGGCCGTTTTTCTTAATAGCATTTAGCATGGTATCCGCTCCTTAGTGACCGTATGTACGAGGTTTGGTGTAGTAGTCAATCAGTGGAACACACATGTTGGCTAACAATACAGCAAACGCCACGCCATCAGGGAAACCACCCCAACTGCGGATAATAAACACTAACGCGCCAATCAAGGCACCAAATACCAAGCGACCTTTTATTGTCGTTGAAGCTGAAACCGGATCGGTTGCAATAAAGAATGCACCAAGCATGGTTGCGCCAGACAATAGGTGAATAGTTGGAGAAGCGGTTTCACCTGGCGTTAGGATTAAGAACACCAGGCTAAATAGAGCAAGGCTGCCGATGAACGCCACAGGAATATGCCATTGAATCACGCGTTGCTTGATAAGTACCAAGCCACCAACGAGGTAAGCAAGGTTCACCCATTCCCAACCTACGCCAGCTAGCCAGCTGAATTGCGGTTGAGACAGAGCTTCAGACGCTGTGTTGCCTGCCGTTAATGCGGTTTTGAATGCATCAAGCGGCGTTGCCATTGTGGTGCCATCAATACCAAGGCGTGCTTGTTGAAGAGACAAACCTTCGTTATTGAAACCCGTAAAGATCATCAAGAAAGAGTCAACAAAGCTTGTTGCTTCAGCGGTTAAGCTGGCTGGCGCATTCCAACTGGTCATCTGAACTGGGAAAGAAATCAGCAAAACAACGTAAGCCACCATCGCTGGGTTAAATGGGTTTTGCCCAAGCCCGCCATATAGGTGCTTCGCAATAATAATCGCGAAGAACATACCTATCACTAGAATCCACCACGGTGAGTGCGGAGGAATAGCGACACTGAGTAGCCAAGCGGTCACAACCGCACTGTAATCACGCAGCGCCATCACTGGCGGACGTTTTCTCAACAGCATTACGGCTGCTTCAAAGGTAACAGCAAGTGCGATAGCAAATACTAACTGGATGAGCGTACCCCATCCAAAGAAGTAGGTTTGAGCTAGTAGACCTGGCAATGCACAAATAGCCACCCATTTCATGAGATCTGGGGTGCTTCTACGATTGTGTGCGTGCGGTGAGCTGGCGATAAAGAAGGCCACTACTCTTTCTCCTCATTGTTCTTTTTATCTTGCTCTTGCTGCGCTTTTCTTGCTTTAGCACGAGCAATTGCGGCAGCAACGGCTGCTTTCTTAGGATCGACGGGTTCTGATTGAGCCTCAGATTCAACTAAAGGTTCAGCTACAGGTTTGAGAGCGATTTCTTCAGCTTCGACCGGCTTAGCTTGCTGTGCTTTCTTCGCTTTAGCGCGTGCGATAGCGGCAGCAACAGCAGCTTTCTTAGGATCGACAGCTTCTGGTTGAGTTTCAGCTACCACTTCAATTACTGGCTCAGGCGTTTCTGCTGTCTCAGTCTGTTTCGCTTGCTGAGCTTTCTTCGCCTTAGCACGGGCAATCGCAGCAGCAACCGCGGCTTTCTTAGGATCGACTGACTCTTGTTGAGTTTCAGCTTCAACTTCAATTACTGGCTCAGGGGTTTCTACTGTCTCAGCCTGTTTCACTTGCTGTGCTTTCTTCGCTTTAGCGCGAGCTATTGCGGCAGCAACGGCGTCTTTCTTGGCATCACCAGTACTTTCAGCAGGAGCGTCAGAAGCTGATTCTGCTTGTTGTGCTTTCTTGGCTTTAGCACGGGCAATAGCTGCAGCAACGGCATCTTTCTTAGCATCGCCAGTACTTGCAACTGGAGCTTCAGAAGCTGCTCCCGCTTGCTGTGCTTTTTTCGCTTTAGCGCGAGCTATTGCGGCAGCAACGGCGTCTTTCTTGGCATCACCAGTACTTTCAGCTGGAGCACCAGAAGCTGATTCTGCTTGTTGTGCTTTCTTCGCTTTAGCACGGGCAATAGCGGCAGCAACGGCATCTTTCTTAGCATCGCCAGAGCTTTCAGCTGGAGCATCAGAAGCTGATTCCGCTTGTTGAGCTTTCTTGGCTTTAGCACGAGCGATAGCGGCAGCAACTGCGTCTTTCTTAGCGTCGCCAGAGCTTTCAGCTGGAGTGTCAGCAGCTGCTTGTTGCGCCTTGCGTTCTCGAGCTTGACGCTTACGCTCTTCACGTAGCTTCGACATTTCAGAGTTGTCTGGTTCAGCACTGTCTGCTTTCTGAGCCGCAGCTTGTTTCGCTTTTGCCTTAGCAATTGCAGCGGCTACCGCAGGTTTCACTGTTGGCTCTTCACTTGGAGTCTGCTCAGCTGCGGCTTTTTGTGCTTTAACACGTGCAATCGCAGCAGCAATTGCATCGTCACCGTCTGCCGCTTTCATGTCTTTGCGACGGTTATCCGCGGCTTTCTTGAAGCGGTTTTCGCGTTCTGCTTTGTCACGCTCCATACGAGCGTTTTTCTCTTCGAAACGAACCTTGGCGCGCTCTGCGGCCGTTGCTTCGTCTTTTCTTGTTTTGATTTCGGCTTTCGCTTGGCGATAGTACTGAACAAGAGGAATTTCACTTGGGCACACAAACGCACAAGCACCACATTCAATACAGTCTTTAATATTTAGCTCTTCGCACTTGTCCAGTTCGTTGGCTTTCGCGTGCCATTGCAGCTGTTGAGGCAGCAGAGAGGCAGGGCAAGCTTCGGCACAAGCACTGCATCGAATACATTCCATTTCGTAAGTGCTTGGAGAAATCTCACGACGCGTTGGCGCTAAAATACAGTTCGACGTTTTAGTGATTGGCACATTGGCATGTGGCAAGGTGAAGCCCATCATAGGGCCGCCCAAAATCAAACGCGGCAGCTTTTTATCGGCTTTGTAGCCAAACTCTTCAAGCAACTCATGTACTGGCGTGCCTAGAAGCGCCCAAACGTTACGAGGTTGATTAAAGGTCTTGCCGGTTAAAGTCACAACGCGGTTTACGACAGGTTCGCCGTCGATTACTGCTCTCTTGATCGAATAAAGAGAGCCGACGTTTTGAACCAAAACGCCAATATCGGCAGGGATACCGCCAGCTGGAACCTCTTTATTGGTGAGGATCTTGATGAGCTGTTTCTCACCACCTGAAGGGTATTTGGTTGGGATAACACGAATGACGATGTCTTTGTCTTTCGCTGCAATCTCAAGTGCTTTTATCGCGTCTGGCTTGTTGTCTTCAATGCCGATAACCGTCAGCTTTGGTTGAAGAATGTGTTCAACCACTTCGATGCCTTTTAGTACTTCTTCGGCATGTTCTTGAAGCAACTTGTCATCAGAGGTGATGTAAGGTTCACACTCAGCAGCGTTGACGATCAAAATGTCAGTACGACCAAGTCCTGACTGCAGCTTTTTCGCGGTAGGGAAGCCTGCACCGCCCATGCCTGAAATACCAGCTTGGCGAATCACATCAAGCAGTTCGTCTGAGGTCTTTGTTGAAAAGTCTTCAACTGGGTGTTTTTCAATCCAAGTGTCTAAACCGTCAGGTTTAATAACCACACTGACTTCGCTTAAGCCCGAAGGGTGAGCGGTAGTTCTTGGTTCGATAGCGGTAATCACACCCGATGTTGGTGCATGTACCGGCAAAGTAAAACCAGTCTCTAAGGCCGTCAGTTGTTGGCCTTTTAGTACAGTGTCACCAACAGCAACCAACAAGTTACCAGGCTTACCGATGTGCTGTTTTACCGGAAGAACGATTTCTTCAGGAAGCCTTGCATGCACGATATCAGTAGTATTCGACTGTTTCTTGTTTTCAGCAGGGTGCACACCGCCCGGGAAGTTCCAAATAGAGCCCGCGCGAATTTGTTCAATTAAAGAGATCATACTAACCCTACGCCTTAGGCTCTGACGCGGTCGCATCAGTCGCTTGGTTAGTGATATCAGTAACAGGAATGATGTTCATCTGCCATTTCCAATTTTCAGTCGTTGTTGCCACTGGAATCATTTCGATACAGTCAGTAGGGCATGGTGCAACACATAGATCACAGCCAGTACATTCATCTTTGATGACGGTGTGCAGCGCCTTGGTGCCACCAACAATGGCGTCAACAGGGCAGGCTTGAATACACTTGGTACAGCCGATACACATATCTTCGTGAATGAAGGCAACGGTTTTTACTTTGTTATCTAAGTCATGAGCGGAGTCTTCAACTTCTACGCCCATTAAATCTGCTAACTTCTCAATGGTTGCTTGGCCGCCCGGAGGACATTTGTTGATCTTGTCTCCGTTAGCGATCGCCTCTGCGTATGGGCGACAACCAGGGTAGCCACACTGGCCACATTGAGTTTGCGGTAAAATGGTGTCGATTTGATCAACGATAGGATCGGCTTCTACTTTAAAGCGGATAGAAGCAAAGCCCAAAATAGCGCCAAAAACAGCGGCTAAAACGGCTAGCGCAATGATCGCAATTAAAATGGTACTCATGCTTATTTCACCAACCCAGTAAAGCCCATAAATGCCAGAGACATTAGGCCTGCTGTGATCATCGCAATCGATGCGCCTTTGAAGGGCATTGGAACATCAGCAACCGCAATACGCTCACGCATCGCAGCAAATAGGATCAATACAAGAGAGAAACCAACCGCTGCGCCGAAACCATAGATGATCGACTGAATGAAGTTGTGGTTTTCATTAATGTTCAGAAGTGCCACACCTAATACCGCACAGTTAGTGGTGATAAGAGGCAGAAAGATACCCAATAGGCGATATAGCGTTGGGCTGGTTTTGTGGACGACCATTTCCGTAAATTGAACAACCACCGCGATAACCAAGATAAAGCTCATGGTACGCAGGTATTCAATACCCAGAGGGGTAAGGATGTAGGTTTCTACTAGGTATGCAGATACTGACGCTAACGTCAAAACGAAAGTCGTCGCGAGGCCCATGCCAATCGCAGTCTCCAGTTTCTTGGAGACTCCCATGAAAGGACATAGCCCTAAAAACTTCACTAGCACAAAGTTATTGACCAGCACTGTGCCAACCAACAACAAAAGGTATTCGGTCATAATGGATTAATTCTTGAGATTCCGATCCCGATATTATCCTGCTTTGCTCACCTAATAACAACCAGTGAACGGTGTGGTTTTGTATGTCTGATGGAAATTTATACGCTTAATAAGAGGATAGCAGATCTCATTGCAACAAATCAGTTGTTCTAAAGCGTAAGAATGATACACATATTATGGACGTGTTTGGGCTCTTATACGTGGTTTTCTTAAGCATAGAATTGACGATTTTAACGAGGGTACTGTCAAACTTTTCTTGTAACAGGCCTAGGAGGCGCCCTCTTGTTGAGCAATTGTACGTATCAGTTTTAGAAAACCGTTTCATCATTGAGGATTGAGGGGGGAAAGAGCAAAATCATTTACCCAAAATGAGTCTGACATAAGCAAAAACTTAATCCGCGGAGATTAGTTTGTTGTAAATGAAGTTTTGAGCGAACGTGTAGCTAGAGGTTTTTTTTGTAAGAACAAAAAAAGACTTACATTTCCTGTAATTGTAAGTCAATTTTTGAGTTAAATTGTAATATTCTTTAATAATTGAGTGAAATCCACACTCTTTTTTTTATGAAATAGTTATCAAGTTTGAAATATATGTATTTTAGTTTTTTTTGTTTCATGGCGACGCTTTTTTTATATATAGTTGCGTTTACAAAAAAGTTACTTATTTTGCCTTTTTAAATAACCATTTAATTAATCCCGTTAACGTTCGGTTAGTGGTAAATGGTTGAATGAATCAAGTGACAGATAAAAATTATTTTAAATAACCCCAATATTTATCCATGAAAATTATATTTGTATAAATATTATGGTTATTCATTTTTTAAGGCTAATTTATGTACAAAGTAAATAATTGGTTAATTCACTTAGACCACCCGTTAGTGACTGATTTACTCAAAAATGAAGAAAAGCGCATCGGCTATCACGATCATCTTGTGATTCTAATGTTGTGTGAAAACGCTGGAAAAATTAATACTAAAGAAGATTTGTTGAAAAGAGCTTGGCCAGGAAAACATGTCTCTGAAGGCTCACTGACACAATCGATCAGCGCGATACGCACTTTGCTTGAGGATAATGGTAAGCAACAAAAGTATCTAAAAACGGTCGCCAAGGTTGGTTATAAACTAGAAAGTGAGGCAGTATCGTGGCTAGAAGACGATGATGATAAATCAGATAACCAAGAGAACTTATTCGCTGGGGAACCAAGCGGTAAGACTGAGAGCTTTGAAGAGAGTTCCGAAAAAAAAACACGATTCACATTTGGACGTAATCAAATCTATATTGTTCTAGGCTGCGTATTCATAGCGATTGCGGCACTGTTTCCATTAGTGTTCACTGCAAAAGCCCCTAAGTTAACGAGCTGGCTGCCACTGACTAAAATGTTTTCTAGCGAAGCTTTAACTGTCTATTGTGATAATGAAGAAGAGGCCAACTTGGTTGCAAAAGGCGTTAAGCTTTTGGTTTCTCAAGAAGCTAAACAAGGTAGGTTAAGCCGATTGATCCTTGCTCATTCTCAAGAAAGCTTATCTATTGTAATACTCAAGCCATTGGCACCGCCTGTCAATTTAGTGGTTTTGTTTGAATCTCCTCAATCAACGGATGATCTGGTTGGTATGGTTAAAGCGGAGCTTAGTCGCTATGTTCACTAAAAATAAAAGCGTTTATTTTCTTCTGTTTTGTCTTTGTTTAATGCTGGTTTCCATTGCATATAGTCTACGTTCGAAAAAAAATGTTTTGGTCAACTCTACGACCCTATATATGACAATAGATGGTGACTATATGGCCACGGAGCACATGGACGTCGTGATCAGTGATGAAAATTTTGAGGCGGTTACGGTTATAAAAGAAGCAGGACTCAATAACACCTTAGATATTTACACAAAAGGAAAATTCATTCGCAAGAGTAATGGGCTATTTAATGTAAGCTTGCGTGAAGAACGCGTTGAGCATGGAGACATTGATTTTGAACATGATGACGACATGCTCGTTTATGATAAATATATTGAAGCGCGAAAAAAGCTATCGTTTTTTAAATCAGTTCAAGTTGTTGAAGAGTTGCCGAACCAATATATGCTTATCATTTCAAATAGTCCGGTAAAGAAAATGGTTGCTGTAAAGATTGAGCCTTTACCAATTGAAGACTTTTATGATGACTATTAATATTTTAACTATGGTTTGATATTTTTTTTAGGTCTATTTCATTATTATCAATTGTATCATTATGGGAGGATGCACCTCAGTTTAATAGGAGATGCACTAACCATGACTAAATATCTAATATCAGTCTTGCTCATACTGATCACTCTTACTTTGCGAGCTGAGGAGATCAGCTCACCCCCCAAGATAATGAATTATAACGTTTATATGCTGGATCATCGTCTCGGAATTTTCGTTGGTGGGACTAATCCAAATAAACGAGCACAGTTGTTGGCGAACTCTTCGGTTTTTGATGATACCGACGTGGTTATATTTAACGAAGTGTTCGACAACCAAGCAAGCCAAATACTTATCGATACACTAGCTCAGAAGTTTGGATATCTAACTCCTGTTTTGGGCCGTACAAAAAATGGCTGGGATCACACTGAAGGTTGGCGATCGACATCTCTTGATGATGGCGGCGTGATTGTATTTAGTAAATATCCAATTGAGTACAAGTCACAAGTGATCTTCAGAGATGGGTGCGGTGCAGACTGGGCATCTCAAAAAGGTTTTATACACACTGTCATTAATAAAAGTGGAGAGAGGTACAATATTATCGGCACCCACGTTCAAGCTGATGATGACACCTGCAACACTCCTCCTTCTGTGGTTAGACAAGACCAGTTTGCACAAATAGAGAACTATATTTTCGGGTCAAACCGCTCAGCTGACGAAATGTTTTTTATTGCTGGTGATTTAAATGTAGCAAAAGACTCACAAGAGTTTTCTTCAATGCTCGAGACCTTAAATGTATCAGAGCCAACCAATTACGCTGGTGCGCCATACTCATGGGACCCTGCAGTAAATGGTTTAGCACACGCAAACTATTCTGATCTAAAAGGGCAATTACTTGACTATGTTCTGGTCGAGCGTAGTCACAAGCAACCCAAGAACTGGCACAACCAAGTGTTAGATATAGTATCGGATAGAGTTGTTCTACCTGGCACACAGGAGCCGTATTACTTTTATGAGTATTCAGACCATTTCCCTGTCGCTGCGTTTGAGTATGCAGATGAAAGCACGCTAATTCATAGTGTGCGTCCAATCAATAAGCCATACAACTCAATCAGGCTAAAGCATCGATCGACTGGTGAATATGTTTACGCGGATCCAAATGTGCCTAATGGCTGGCTTACATACGGTCGCGATGGAGAGCAATCCAACGCTAAGTTTAAGTTAGACAACTGGCATCCATATAATGGTACTTGTATTCACGACCATGACTATGTACAGATCTCAAGAAAAGATGATTATAAAGATTACTACTGGACCTATAGTAGTAATACGTATTACACCGAAGATCACGACTCTTCTGACTTCATGAAGATAAGCCGCCTAACAGAATCCGAAAGCTGCATCCAGAATGGTGATGTCGTATATATTTATGATCATGCGCATCATTTGTGGACATCAGCGGACAAATATCTTGAGCCTATAAATACGTACATCAAAGCGACTAAGGAGCTGCCAGTTAGCGAAAATGGGCTGTTCATTATTGAGATGGATAACTTTGAATTCTCTGACTGGGAATCGAATATAACTCATAAATGAACATATTCTAAATATTGATTTTTCTTGAAATTACTTGATTTTCAGTACTATTTGACTTGTTTGGTTTATTGTAAATAGTCAAACATTAGAGTGTGTTCAGCGATGGTGGAGGGTAGTGCGGTTAGTCGGCTCTGCTCTTCTGCTGCCACTATCGTTAAAATAAAAGCCACATTAATGTGGCTTTTTACAATATAAAAACAATGTACTTAATTATCGATTGGTCAGTTAATGATTGATTGAATTTTCGAGAATCATAGTGTGTTGAAAATTGGTTTTCATAAAGACTTGAATTATAGAGACTAGTTGGAAAGGTTTTGGCTTTAGTAAGATATTTAATTATGAACTTTGATGGATACTTTGAAAAAATACAAATTCAAATAGAGAAGATCGATTCGCTAGAAGACCTACTAGTATGGCGAAAGAGAATTAACATAGGACACTCCGGTCTTTCATTTCGGACAGAACAAGGTCGGCTTATTTCCCATTGCTATCGAAGGTTTAATGACAAAGAATATGGAATTACTGATTTTAACTCTTCCTGTGAGATATAAAGTATTCAATAACAAATTAATTATTACTCAGGAATATTCAACAATAAAATAGATTTTTTTATCACAATTTAATTGTGAATATATTCTTTTGACTCGCTAATTTTAAAAGGCATCGATATTGGTGCAAATGTAGTTAAAAGGAACGAGTGATGAAATTAAAACGCTTCAGTTTAAGCTTGATAACAGTCTCTATGTTATCTGGCTATGCTAATGCATCTCCTATCCCTGGGATTGATGATGCCTACTTCACAGGGGCTGATGAGTATGTTGCGTACGATGATCCGGCAACAGCCTGTGATATCTTTAATGCCAAAGTAGAATACATTAATAATCATCTAGATCAGCAGGGTTTACCTGGAAAAATTGCGAACCTCTGTCAGCATGCAAGAATAGAAGATGGCCAAATTGAAGAGCAATTTATTATCACTTCTCAGAATGGTGCTTATAGCTATGGTAAGGAGAAGTACAAAATTCATGAACAGGTTGATGTCGCACGTACCATCGATTTGTTGATGTTTTCTCAGTCAAATAAGACTAACTATATTATGGCGGTTGACGGCAGTATGAATGTAACGCGTCAAACCCTTGCCGACGGAGGCTATTTTTTCGAGTGGGAAGATGAGAAAGTTGCTCCGCACTTTTATTACCAAGAAGGATACTTAGGTCAGATCTTCCATGGAAATTCTCAATTTAATTTCATGTCAGGTGAAAATGTCTACAATTGGGCTCACAAGAAAGCCGTTAATGAGGCGCCCAATAATGCGGAAGAGCAATCAAGGCTGACTTGGAAATACTTGTCTGAAGAATGTGAAAACGATAAAAACAACGATTATTGTCTCCCTCAAAGCCGATATGGAAATCTGTTTGTGAACCAGCAAAGCTTTCCAAGTTCGAGTAATGTGAACAAAGAGATTTCGTTAGCTGAAAGTACGTCTTATAGCTTTGATATTACTGGCTCTTTTGAAGCGAGCAAATCAGATGGTCCGTCTGCTGGTCTCGGAGTGGGTTTTGGTTTTAGCCAAACCAAAGAATCGAGTCAGACACACAGTATGTTGAATTACACCTCGGTTGATGAAGGCAATGATATCGGCCACTCGGTTGTCCAGACTATTAATACAAAAGCTGTGGGAGAAGCTGGGTATTACAGAGATGCTCCATCTGCAGAATTTTGGCATGTAAAGAATGCTGCTGAAATTTGGGGTGAAGACCTGTACCGAGTTTACGATCTAAAGAGCTATGAGACGTGGCAAGAAAACTACACTGCTGATTGGAATACTTGTCGTGATCAAAAACTGGTATTCGGTAATGCGGTGACGGTTTCGCGCGCCTATCTCAATATGTATGGCAGTAGTTGGTCAATTAATGAGAATGAGTCAACTTTATACCAAAGAGATTCTAACTACGGCATTACGATCGATACCGATTGCACTATTGACGATAAAGGTCAAACGTTCCGCATCATGAAAGAAACAATTCTTTAGTTATTAGAGGGTAAAGAGAATGAATTTTGTTAAAAGTACTATTTTTGCTAGTACACTGCTATTGTCTTTGGCTTCTAATGCTGCGAGCCTATCTACCATTGGAACGCAAGATAATGGTGTGTTCAATGAGATGCAGCAAATCCAACTGAAGTCTGCTGGAGAGCGAAGCTCTGGGAAGTCTGCGGATATCTTTTTTATTAATAGTAATGATGTTCAAGTTGAAGATCTGACTAAAGAGCTACTGAAAGATTTTAACTCTATCGTGATCGTTGGCGACTCATTTAAAAATAAAGAGTTGATGATCGAGTTAGTTGGGTTTGGTATCGAGAGAGAAGTAGTGGCTATAACCAATATCCACGACTCATCGAAGCGTCAAATCAATACCTACAGCAAAGGCGACAAAGCTGGCAATGATAAGGTAGCTGCAGTGCTGATGGACACTATCGCTCGTCACCTGTAATGCAATATAAATGGATTTTACGGGATAACCCATTACTTCTCGGGTAGTTTGTAGTCTCAAAAGTTAAGTGAGCCACGGATTCGTTCGTGGCTTTTTTGATCGCCCTAGAACACAGAGCTTAGTGCAGGCCAATGCTTCGGCTGAGACATAGGTTTGGTACAAACCAGTCGCTTCAAAACGCAAAAAGCCGCATCAAGTGATGCAGCTTCTTAAAATTTGGCCCCCTTGTCGAGACTTGACCCGGGCGGGTGGGACGGTCCGACGATTCGGGTGTGACATTAACTTGGAACAAGTTAGTCGCAGTTACATACGAAAAAAGCCCAATCTTTCGATTGGGCTTTTTTCTGAATTTGGCTCCCCTTGCAAGACTTGAACTTGCGACATACGGATTAACAGTCCGCCGTTCTACCAACTGAACTAAAGGGGAATTGCTTGTTAGCGACGCGAATTTTAATAATTGTCCGGATTTCTGTCAATAAAAAATATCAGAAAAAAGTAAGATAAAAAACTTTACTTTCTTGAACGCCTTATCGGATTTAGCTTTGCTTTAGTTATCCACCAAAATTGTGGATAAGTGTGTGTGCGAAACTTTAACAACAATAATTGAGGTAAATCTGAAAATGCAAAAATTATAGCTAACGTGATGTATTTAAAAGAATAGTACCAAAATATCACGGTTGTATAACTTTTGTAGATTATAAAGCGAACAGTAAAACAAGAGGTATTTTTAGATTTTTTGGGGAAAAGTAGTGGATTAAAATTCGAGTAATTTAGCTGAGGAAACTTTGCAGGGGCACGGATAATACCAAGTTCTAAAAATAAAAGCTATCACTGATATTCAATCTTAAGGCGCATTTCTCTAGATAATAGTTGCAACGAGATGGCTCATAGAGTGACAATGACCTGATTAAAAACACAGTATGGAAATGGCAACCTATGAGCAAACTCTTTGATTTGGTATCGGACTACAGCCCGTCCGGTGACCAGCCGACAGCGATAACCAGATTACTAGATGGATTAGATTCTGGTTTGGCACATCAAACTCTATTAGGGGTAACGGGCTCAGGTAAAACCTTTACTCTCGCTAATGTCATTTCCCAATCGCAAAGACCTGCCATTCTGTTAGCGCCGAACAAGACGTTGGCTGCTCAGCTTTATGGCGAGATGAAATCTTTTTTTCCAAATAATGCCGTCGAGTACTTCGTTTCTTACTACGATTACTACCAACCAGAAGCTTACGTTCCGACCACAGACACATTCATCGAGAAAGATGCGTCTGTGAACGCTCATATTGAACAGATGAGGCTTTCGGCAACCAAGGCCTTACTAGAACGAAAAGATGCCATCATTGTGGCTTCGGTATCTGCTATCTACGGTCTTGGTGATCCTAAATCTTATTTGAAGATGATGCTTCATTTAAGCCGTGGCGAGGTGATGGATCAGCGAGACATCTTACGCCGCTTGGCTGAGCTACAATATTCGAGAAATGACGTCGCGTTTGAACGTGGTCAGTTTCGTGTTCGTGGTGAAGTGATTGATATTTTTCCTGCTGAATCTGACCAAGATGCAGTTCGAATTGAAATGTTCGATGACGAAGTAGATTGCATCAGTATTTTTGATCCCTTGACTGGTGCGGTGAAGCAAAGAGACTTGCCGCGCTTTACCGTTTATCCGAAAACTCACTATGTAACGCCAAGAGAGAAAATCCTTGAGGCGATTGAGAATATCAAGGATGAACTGCGCGATCGTGCTCAATACTTAAAAGACAACAACAAGCTTTTGGAAGAGCAACGTATTTCTCAGAGAACTCAGTTTGATATCGAGATGATGACGGAGCTTGGTTTCTGCTCTGGTATCGAAAACTATTCACGATATTTGAGTGGCCGTGCGGAAGGTGAAGCGCCTCCGACATTATTTGATTACTTACCTGATGATGGTCTGCTGATTATCGATGAGTCACACGTGACTGTGCCGCAAATAGGCGCTATGTATAAAGGTGACCGCTCTCGTAAAGAAACCTTGGTCGAATTTGGCTTTAGACTGCCTTCAGCGTTAGATAACCGCCCAATGAAGTTTGAAGAGTTCGAGTCTATAGCTCCACAAACGATTTTTGTGTCGGCAACGCCGGGTAATTACGAGATTGAAAAATCAGATGGCGAGATTGCTGATCAAGTCGTTCGTCCTACTGGCCTGTTAGACCCGATCATTGAAGTAAGACCCGTCGCGACTCAGGTTGATGACTTGCTGTCTGAGATCAGAATCCGTTCAGTGAAAGAAGAACGCGTGTTGGTCACAACATTGACTAAGAGAATGGCGGAAGACTTAACCGAATATCTAAGTGAGCACGGCGTTAAAGTGCGTTACTTGCACTCGGATATTGATACCGTTGAGCGTGTCGAGATCATTCGAGACCTACGTTTGGGCGAGTTCGACGTGTTAGTGGGCATTAACTTACTTCGCGAAGGCTTGGATATGCCGGAAGTGTCGCTGGTGGCGATTCTTGATGCAGACAAAGAGGGCTTCTTGCGTTCTGAGCGCTCTCTGATCCAAACCATTGGTCGTGCCGCGCGTAACCTTGAAGGTAAGGCGATCTTATATGGTGACTCGATTACTAAGTCGATGAGAAAAGCGATTGATGAAACAGATCGTCGTCGTGAGAAACAGCAGGCCTACAACCAAGAGCAAGGCATCACGCCGCAAGCGCTGAAACGTAATATCAAAGACATTATGGAGCTGGGTGATATCACCAAGTCGAAACAGCAGCGTCAATCTAAGCAAGTCCCACTATCTAAAGTGGCTGAGTCTTCAGAAAGTTATGCCGTGCTTACGCCGCAACAGCTTGATAAAGAGATCAGTAAGCTAGAAGCAGCGATGTATCAGCATGCTCAGAACCTGGAATTTGAATTAGCGGCACAGAAACGTGATGAAATTGAGCAGCTAAGAAAGCAATTTATTACTAATAGCTAATCTCGCGTTTTGCTCAAGAAGTTGATCCCCTCAAGACAAAAACTGAGAGTGTTTCAGACAAAAAAACAGCCAGTAGTAAATGTTCTACTGGCTTACGTTTGTGAACACTCGGTTCACTAACAACGTCAGTTGGCTAGGTGACCCGAAGGTCATTTACACTACTGCATCGTTCGTGCCATATAGATAAAACATTGATTGTTTGAAGTAAGTAAAAAAACACACTACAAATATTGTGGCTAATTTGCATAATGCAAAGCGGAATGCGACTATAATAAGAAATGCAAAATATAAATGGCTAGGATATGCAATCAAAAACGCTAGATAACAAATCGAAGTATTTGTTGATGGTAGAGGATACCGCTTCGGTAGCAGCTTTATATCGCTCGTATCTTACACCGCTCGAAATTGATATCAACATTGTCGGCACTGGCCGCGATGCAATCGAGAGTTTGAATCATCGAATCCCAGACCTTATTTTATTAGATCTACGTCTGCCTGATATGACGGGTATGGACGTGCTCTTTGCTGTAAAACAAAAGTATCCTGAAGTTCCGGTTATCTTCATGACGGCTCATGGCTCTATCGATACTGCCGTAGAAGCTATGCGTCATGGTTCTCAAGATTTCCTTATCAAACCGTGTGAAGCAGACCGACTCCGTATTACGGTGAACAATGCGATCCGCAAAGCTACCAAGCTTAAAAACAGCTCGGAACACCCGGGAAACCAAAATTACCAAGGCTTCATCGGCAGCAGCCAGACCATGCAGCAGGTTTATCGAACTATCGATTCTGCTGCATCAAGTAAGGCGAGTATTTTCATTACGGGTGAAAGTGGTACGGGTAAAGAGGTATGTGCAGAAGCTATTCACGCTGCGAGTAAGCGTGGAGATAAGCCGTTTATCGCGATTAACTGTGCCGCTATCCCTAAAGATCTGATTGAAAGTGAGCTGTTTGGCCATGTGAAAGGTGCCTTTACGGGCGCGGCAACTGATCGCCAAGGGGCTGCTGAGCTTGCTGATGGTGGAACACTGTTTCTCGATGAACTGTGTGAAATGGACCTTGAACTGCAAACTAAGCTGCTGCGTTTTATCCAAACTGGTACTTTCCAAAAAGTAGGCTCTTCGAAGATGAAGAGTGTGGACGTTCGTTTTGTTTGTGCGACCAACCGTGATCCTTGGAAAGAAGTACAAGAAGGTCGCTTTAGAGAAGATTTATACTATCGTTTATACGTGATTCCACTGCACTTGCCGCCATTGCGCGAGCGTGGTGAAGATGTTATCGAGATTGCTTACTCGTTACTAGGCTATATGTCGGTTGAGGAGGGGAAGGCGTTTGTTCGTTTTGCTCAGGAAGTTCTTGATCGCTTTAATCAATATGAGTGGCCTGGGAATGTGCGCCAACTACAAAACGTATTACGGAACGTGGTGGTATTGAATAATGGCAAAGAGATTACTCTTAGCATGCTTCCGCCACCATTGAACCAGCCGATTGAGAACAGTCTGCGCTTGAAAGAGAAGCAGAACGAAGACATCACGGTAAAAGATATTTTCCCATTGTGGATCACTGAGAAGACGGCTATCGAACAGGCCATTAAAGCGTGTGACGGTAACATTCCACGAGCAGCAGGTTTCTTAGATGTGAGTCCTTCGACCATATACCGCAAGTTACAAACGTGGAATGCGAAGCAGTAATCACCAAACAATAAGAAAATCATAATGACGAAAGTATTAAATCAGCAAAAAGTTGATGAGCTTGCCGGCGAAATAGGGCAAGAGAATGTTCCTGTTTTACTGGAGATCTTTTTAGGTGAGTTGAAAGGCTACTACGAACACCTAGAGATAAATAAGGAGTCGGATACTTCTAAGTACTTGGCTGATATCAGTCATGCACTTAAGAGCAGCGCCGCGAGTTTTGGCGCGGACTCTTTGTGTAGTTTTGCGATTTGCTTGGATACGAAAGTGAAGCAAGCGCTGCCTGTCACTGAGGTTGACTTTCAAGATATGCAGAAACTGCTGTTATCCACCTACCAAGAATACCAGCAGTTGATGGCAGATATCTAAAGCGGTAGGGTATTACATATATTAAAAAAGGAGCATGAGGCTCCTTTTTGTGTTTGTTGGGGGGTGGAAATCAGATTCAGCTAATCAAGTTAAACCAACTGCTCCCTAATCGCTTGTTGGAGTTTTACGCGGTCGTGTCGCCAATCTCGATTCGGTGAGGCAAGATCAGTGGTCACGCAATTCCATAACCCTTCAAGTTCAGGGTGTGGCACATTGCCTAACACAATGTCTATCTTTCTTGCCTTACAGGTCCGTTCGCACCATTCCAATTGTTCCTGAAGTGTCATCTTGCCTGCTGGACCATGTTCTGGCGAAAGGTTTTCCACGAAAATAACCTTGGCGTTCCTGTTTTCAGCAATTGCTTTGCCGATCTCTGGTAATAAGAGCGGAGGCATAACACTGGTTAGAAAGCTTCCAGGCCCAAGAACGATACAGTCTGCTTGTTCAACGGCTGTTACTGCTTCTCTAGTTGCGGGCACCTCCGGCGATAAGTCCATCATGCGCAGCTTTTCTGTCATGTCATCAACGTTGGTCTCTCCAGTGACCCAACGGCCGTCCATTGAAAGAGCGGTCAGGTCTGAAGGGTGCTCGGTCATCGGCACGATATTAACGTCGACCTTAAGCATATTTCGAATTAGGTTAATTGCTTCCAATGGACGAACCGAGAGGTTGTCTAACGCAGTGAGCATCAGGTTACCTAGGTTATGACCATCGAGTTCGCCTTGGCCGCGAAAGCGGTATTCAAACATCATCGAACTGATTGAAGGTTCAGTGATCAATTGGTTGATACAGTTGCGTGTATCTCCCCAAGCGATACCACCTTGGCAGTCTCGAATTCGTCCGGTTGAACCGCCATTATCCGTTGTTGCAACAATGCCGGTTGCGTTGTTACCAAAGTCTTTTAATGCAGCAAGCATACGACCTAAGCCATGGCCTCCACCGATTGCTACGACTTTCTTTGAAGAGTAAATATTCATTTTTTGTTCTTGTTAGATTATTACCAACTATAATTTAGGTTAAATGCTTCTCGCTATATACTCAACAAGAGTTATTTTGAGCGTTTGATACGTTTTTTTTGCCGATGTGACCCGTTTTTTACCATCAGAGCTAGATTCACGTACAAATATTAAGTATTTTATTACTCAGCTACTGCACGTGTGAATATAACGTGCGGTTGCCATAACTCCGAGCTCTCGCATGCTAAGTCGCACAGTGGTATTTGCTGTACCGATACGCATCAAGAGCCAGTGACATGTTGTCACAAGGGCTTAATTGGAAATGATTATGCCTCCCGTGTTTGGAAAGGTGTTCCGTGGCGCAACAATTCGAAGATAGATTCCATCGCAAGTTTTATTACTTGCGCTTGTCGGTTACAGACGTCTGTAACTTTAAATGTACTTACTGCTTGCCGGATGGTTATAAACCGTCAGGGCAAAAAAACTCGTCTTTTTTAAGTGTTCCAGAGATCAAACGCGTTGTAAAAGCGTTTGCAGATTGTGGTACCTCAAAGATCCGCATTACAGGCGGAGAGCCGAGTCTGCGTAAAGACTTTCCTGAAATCATACATACCGTTGCTTCTACTCCAGGCATCGAAAAAGTAGCCACGACAACGAACGGCTATCGCATGGAGAAACAAGTAGGGCAGTGGCGTGATGCTGGTTTAACCCATATAAACGTCAGCGTGGATAGCTTAGATTCACGTATGTTCCATCAGATCACTGGTGAGAATAAGTTTACCGAGGTTATGCGAGGTATTGATAAAGCGTTTGAGGTTGGCTATGAACAAGTCAAAGTCAACGTTGTATTGATGAAAGACCTCAACAGTCAGGAATTACCAGCCTTCCTTAATTGGATCAAAGACAAACCTATTCAATTACGTTTTATCGAGCTGATGAAAACCGGCGAGATGGACGAGTTGTTTGATAAACACCATGTATCGGGCGTTGCGATTCGCAATCAGCTTATTGCTAACGGTTGGCTACTAAAAGTCAAAGCCGCTAATGATGGCCCTGCACAAGTGTTTGTCCACCCAGACTACAAGGGTGAAATTGGTTTGATCATGCCTTACGAGAAAGACTTTTGTGAGAGTTGTAACCGCCTGCGCGTGTCTGCGACAGGTAAACTTCACCTATGTCTGTTTGGCGACCACGGTGTTGAACTGAGAGATCTGATTCAAGAAGATCAACAAGAGCAAGATCTCATTGATCGAATTCAGGCTCAGCTTCAAACCAAGTCTGTTAGCCACTTCTTACATGATGGCAACAGCGGCATGACTCCAAACTTGGCGTCAATCGGCGGTTAACCCGCTATACACTCTAAAGCATTTTATCGCTCAGCTTCATTAGGCTGGGCGAATCAGTCTAATAATTGAAAAATTTATATAGGTGAACAAATGGGTCACGCAGAAAGCAAATTCCAAGCAGCAAACATCGCAGTACTAACGGTTTCAGATACGCGTACAGAAGAAAATGACACGTCAGGTGGTTACCTAGCTGAACATGCTAAAGAAGCGGGTCACAACGTTGTTGATAAGCAAATCGTTATCGACGACATGTACAAGATCCGTGCGATCGTATCTAAGTGGATCGCTGATGAAAGTGTACAAGCGATCATGATCACTGGCGGTACGGGCTTCACTTCTCGTGACAGCACGCCTGAAGCGCTTAAGCCACTATTCGACAAAGAAGTAGAAGGCTTTGGTGAGCTATTCCGTCAAGTATCTTACGAAGAGATCGGTACATCGACCATTCAATCTCGTGCGATTGCGGGCTTTGCTAACCACACAGTAATCTTTGCGATGCCAGGCTCTACAGGTGCTTGCCGCACGGGTTGGACTAAGATCATCAAGCAACAGATGGATGCTAGCCACCGTCCTTGCAACTTCATGCCACATCTTTCTGTATAAGGCGGTTTGAGCATGAGCCAATTTACACACATTAACGCGTCTGGTGAAGCAAACATGGTCGATGTATCGGCTAAAGCTGAGACAGTACGTGAAGCGAGAGCGGAAGCTTTCGTAAAAATGTCTGCTGAAACACTAGAGCTGATTGTTTCTGGTAGCCACCATAAAGGTGATGTTTTCGCAACGGCACGTATTGCTGGTATTCAAGCGGCTAAAAAGACGTGGGATCTGATTCCACTGTGTCACCCTCTACTATTAACCAAAGTAGAAGTGCAGCTTGAAGCTATCGAGTCTGAAAACAAGGTTCGCATCGAATCTGTTTGTAAGCTTGCTGGTAAGACTGGCGTAGAAATGGAAGCGCTAACGGCTGCTTCTGTTGCTGCGTTAACGATTTACGATATGTGTAAAGCTGTTCAGAAAGACATTGTTATCGAGAATGTACGCCTGTTAGAGAAGACGGGTGGTAAATCTGGTCACTTTAAGGTGGAATCATGATTACAGTTCTTTTCTTTGCTCAAACTCGTGAACTTGTTGGTGTGGACAGCGTTGAAGTTGATGCACAGTTCAAGACGATTGAAGCGATTCGCAGCCACCTTGTAGCACAAGAAGGCAAATGGGATATCGCTTTGGAAGAGGGCAAGCTTCTAGCTGCGCTTAACCAATCAATCGTACCTTTGACGACTGAAGTGAAAGACGGCGACGAAGTGGCTTTCTTCCCACCTGTCACTGGAGGCTAAGCATGGATCCAAGAGTATTAGTGACAGCAGAGGATTTCTCTGTAGGCGACGAATACGGCTACTTGGCTCAAGGTACAGCTGCCGGAGCGATTGTGACGTTCGTAGGTAAAGTTCGCGACATGAACCTCGGCGATAACGTGATTGGTTTGTCTCTTGAGCACTACCCGGGTATGACAGAAAAGTCGTTGAGCGAGATTTGTGATCAAGCTGAAGCGCGCTGGCCTATCCAGAAGATGCGAGTGATTCACCGAGTTGGTGACTTAGATATCGGTGACCAGATTGTTTACGTTGGTGTATCAAGTGCGCACCGAGGTGCTGCCTTTGAAGCTTGTGAGTTTGTTATGGACTTCCTGAAAACCAAAGCGCCGTTTTGGAAAAAAGAACGTACCACCGAGGCGACTCGTTGGGTCGATTCTCGCGATTCAGATGCAAAAGCAGCAGAGCGCTGGGAGAAGTAATTTCTCTTAAAGTGATGTTGCTTCAACATTTACTCATTTATATATGAGACAGTCAAAAGCCGACCACTTAGGTCGGTTTTTTTGTACCCGCCACCAATTAATTTATAAACATCCAGCGCCTCAATAAATTGTTAATCACTGCTGTTGCATATAAATTCAACCATCAGTTTTGTCTGAATTAGTGCATCGAATTTTCCGTTTTGGTGCAGTGCATTATGCTGTTTTGTATAAAGTGATAACCCTCACAAATAGTGGAGTCTATTTAGGGGATATGTGATGTGCAATTAGATTTCATGTGGCATTAATGTTAATTTGCTGGCGGTGTTCTAGCATAAGATGCTAAAAAAAAGTATCAATACAGATACATCAACACTAAAGGCTGTTTTTTAATTAATCCTTATGTGTAACTCACTATTCATTAGGTTTTTATTAGAGATTTACACTATTACCTTAAGTAATTCGGAGAATTATCCGATTTTTTGCGACTTGTTTATGGCAAATTACTTCAATGGTTGATAGTGTGTGCCTCAATCTTTGTAAGGTTTTAGATTTTTATGCTTAAATTTTGAGCTAAATAAATCTAAATCACTGCCGTTCAGTGAACCTAGCAAAGAAGTCATGGATGCAATACGGAAAACTTGGAGTTTATTAAATGTACAAGAATAAAATCACTCAGGCCCTTCTTCTAGGTGCTGGTTTGGCAGTGGCTGCCACGTCTACTCTTTCTATCGCTGCTGAAGTTCCAGCAGGTACAGAACTAGCAAAAGTTCAAGAACTTGTTCGCGGTAACGGTACTGAAGTTGCGACTATCGACCCACACAAATCTCAAGGTGTACCAGAATCTCACGTAATTCGTGATCTTCTAGAAGGTCTAGTGAACCAAGACGGCGACGGTAATACTATCCCTGGTGTTGCTGAAAGCTGGGAAACGACAGACAACAAAACATTCACTTTCCACCTACGTAAAGATGCAAAATGGTCTAACGGCGATCCTGTAACAGCTGAAGATTTCGTATACAGCTGGCAACGTGCAGTGGATCCTGCAACGGCTTCTCCATACGCTTGGTACATGGAATATACCAAGATGGCGAATGCGAAGGACATCGTAGCGGGCAAGAAAGACAAGAGCGAGCTAGGCGTTAAAGCTGTAGATGCAAACACTCTTGTTGTTGAATTAGAAACAGCGGTACCATACTTCGTAATGATGATGGGCCACACAACAATGAAGCCAGTACACCAAGCGACTGTTGAAAAATACGGCGATCAGTGGACTAAGCCTGAAAACTTTGTTGGCAACGGAGCATTCTCTGTTGATAAATGGGTTGTTAATGAGCGTTTAGTTCTAAAACGTAACGACCAATACTGGAACAACGATAAGACGGTTCTAAACAAAGTAACCTTCTTGCCAATCGAAAACCAAGTAGCGGAAATGAACCGCTTCCTATCTGGTGAAATCGACTTCACAAACGAACTTCCAACTGAGCACTTCAAGCGCCTTCAAAAAGAATACGCGGAAGATGTATCTGTAGCGGGTAACCTATGTACTTACTACTACATCTTCAACACGAAGAAAGCACCATTTGATGATGTTCGAGTTCGTCAAGCAATCTCTTACGCAATCGACCGTGATATCGTAACAGGTGCGATCCTAGCGCAAGGTCAAAAACCTGCGTATTTCCTAACGCCTGAAATCACAGCTGGCTTCGATCCTGAGCTACCTGCTTACGGCAAGATGTCTCAGAAAGAGCGTAACGCTGAAGCGGAACGTCTTCTTGAAGAAGCGGGCTACGGTAAAGACAACCCACTTAAATTCAACCTACTTTACAACACTTCAGAGAACCACAAGAAGATTGCTGTAGCGCTAGGTTCTATGTGGAAGAAAACACTGGGTCTTTCTGTAACACTTGAGAACCAAGAGTGGAAAACGTACCTATCTTCTAAAGATTCTGGTGACTTCGAAGTAGCACGTGCTGGTTGGTGTGGTGACTACAACGAAGCGTCTTCGTTCCTAACGCTAATGAAGAGTAACAACACTACCGGTGGTGTTCACTACGACAGCGCGGCTTACGACCAAATCATCGATAAAGCACTTAACTCAACTTCAGAAGAAGAGCGTAAAGCACTTTACTTAGAAGCTGAGGCGCTAATGGCAAACGACATGCCAATCGCTCCTATCTACCAATACGTTAAATCTCGTCTACTTAACCCGCATGTTGGTGGTTTCCCAATCAACAACGCGGAAGACAAGATCTTCTCGAAAGACCTATACATCAAAGCTCAATAATAAGCTTCGATTCTAAAAAGTTAATATAACTATAACGATACAGACACTACATGCGCAGGGCGCGCATGTAGCGTCTTTCTAATTTTAATTGTCACAGACTGAAAGAGTGAGTTTATGCTTAAATTCATTATGAAAAGGATATTTGAAGCGATTCCAACCATGTTGGTGTTGATCACTATATCTTTCTTTCTCATGCGTTTCGCACCGGGTAACCCGTTTTCAAGCGAACGTCCATTACCGCCAGAAGTCATGGCTAACATCGAAGCTAAATACGGCTTAGATAAACCAGTATTTGAACAATACACCACGTATTTGACAAATATCTTACAAGGTGACTTCGGTCCCTCGTTTAAATACCAAGATTACACAGTAAATGAGCTGATCGCGGTTGCACTTCCAGTATCTGCGAAGGTAGGTTTCGTTGCCTTTATTTTCACACTATTGATGGGGGTCACCGTCGGGACGATTGCGGCCTTGAAGCACAATACCTGGGTCGACTACACCATAATGTCGACCGCCATGCTCGGGGTGGTGATGCCATCCTTCGTGTTGGCACCAGCGCTTATTTACCTTTTCTCCCTGCACTGGAACATATTTCCAGCAGGTGGCTGGCATGGCGGTACATTCATGTACATCGTGCTACCTGTTATCGCGATGTCTCTTCTTTACGTAGCAACCTTCGCTCGTATTACTCGCGGTAGCATGATTGAAACATTGAACAGTAACTTTATCCGAACTGCACGTGCAAAAGGCTTAAGCTACCGTTACATCATTCTAAAACATGCACTTAAGCCGGCAATGCTGCCTGTTGTTTCTTACATGGGCCCTGCGTTCGTAGGTATCATCACAGGTTCAGTTGTTGTTGAAACCATCTTCGGCCTACCAGGTATCGGTAAGCTGTTTGTTAACGCCGCGTTTAACCGTGACTACTCGCTAGTAATGGGTGTAACCATCTTGATTGGTTTCCTATTCATCTTGTTCAACGCAATTGTTGATATTTTGCTAGCGCTGATTGACCCGAAAATTCGCTACTAACAGGGACTGGTTATGTTGAAGAAAAAAGAAAATTTAGAAGCGATCGAAAAGTTCTCTGAGAGTTTAGAGATTGAAGGTCGTAGTTTGTGGCAGGATGCACGCATTCGTTTCATGCGTAACAAAGCTGCGATGGTCAGCCTGTTCATCCTTACTATTATGGTACTGGCAGTTATCTTCTTACCGATGCTAGCTCAGTACACTTATGATGATACTGACTGGTACGCAATGCACGTGGGTCCAAACGCGGATCATTGGTTTGGTACTGATAGTTTAGGCCGTGACTTGTACGTTCGTACGCTTATCGGTGGCCGTATCTCACTAATGGTTGGTGTGATGGGGGCATTCGTAGCGGTACTTATTGGTACGCTTTACGGTGCAGCTTCTGGCTTCATCGGTGGTCGTACTGACCGAGTGATGATGCGTATCCTAGAGATCTTGTACGCGGTTCCATTCATGTTCCTAGTTATCGTTCTAGTAACATTCTTTGGTCGTAACATCATCCTTATCTTCGTTGCTATTGGTGCGATTGCTTGGCTCGATATGGCGCGTATTGTACGTGGTCAAACGCTGAGCTTACGTAGTAAAGAGTTCATTGAAGCAGCACACGTATGTGGTGTGAGCAAATGGAAGATCATTACACGTCACATCGTACCAAACGTACTGGGTATCGTAGCGGTTTACTCTACGCTGCTTATTCCAAGCATGATCCTTACAGAATCATTCTTATCTTTCCTTGGTCTTGGTGTTCAAGAGCCTATGACAAGCTGGGGCGCATTGCTTCAAGAAGGTTCGCAAACAATGGAAGTTGCTATCTGGCAATTGACGTTCCCTGCGGCATTCATGGTAGTTACGCTGTTCTGCTTTAACTACGTAGGTGATGGTCTGCGCGACGCGCTTGATCCAAAAGACAGATAAAGAAATAGCAATTAAAAGCTATAAAAGATTAAGGAAGCAATAATGAGCTTATTAGATGTCAAAGATCTGCGCGTCGAATTTACCACGCAAGATGGTATCGTAACCGCAGTAAACGATCTGAACTTCTCACTCAATCAAGGCGAAACGCTGGGTATCGTGGGTGAGTCAGGTTCAGGTAAATCACAAACTGTATTCTCTATCATGGGTCTGCTAGCTAAGAACGGTATCATCTCGGGTAGCGCGAAGTTTGAAGGTAAAGAGATTCTTAACCTTCCAGAGAAAGAGCTCAACAAAGTTCGAGCTGAACAGATCGCGATGATCTTCCAAGATCCGATGACATCACTGAACCCTTACATGAAAGTAAGTGATCAGTTGATGGAAGTACTTATGCTGCACAAAGGCATGGGTAAAGCAGAGGCGTTTGAAGAATCAGTACGCATGCTTGAAGCGGTTAAAATCCCTGAAGCACGCAAGCGTATCACCATGTACCCACACGAATTTTCTGGCGGTATGCGTCAGCGTGTGATGATCGCAATGGCACTATTGTGTCGTCCTAAATTGCTTATTGCTGATGAACCAACAACCGCTTTGGATGTAACTATTCAAGCGCAAATTATGGAATTGCTGAACGAATTGAAAGATGAGTTCAACACGGCAATCATCATGATCACCCACGATTTGGGTGTGGTTGCAGGTTCATGTGACAAGGTACTTGTGATGTACGCTGGTCGTACAATGGAGTACGGCACGGTTGATGAAATCTTCTACGAGCCAAGCCACCCATACGCTGAAGGCCTGCTGAAAGCGATTCCTCGTTTGGATACAGAAGGTGAAATTCTACCGACTATTCCAGGTAATCCACCAAACTTACTTCGCCTGCCAACAGGCTGTCCTTACCAAGACCGTTGTCACCGTGTAATGGACCGTTGTAAGCAAGAAGCACCTATTTTGACGCCATTTGGTAATGACCGTCAGCGTGCTTGTTTTTCTGACTGGGAGACTTGGACAAAATGAGTGTAGATAAGCAGTTATTATTAGATATTAAAGACCTGAAAGTTCACTTTAGCATCGCAGCTAAATCAGCGTGGCCTTGGGCAAAACCGTCAAACCTGAAAGCTGTTGATGGCGTTGATATTCACCTTTACGAAGGAGAAACGCTGGGTGTAGTAGGTGAGTCTGGTTGTGGTAAATCGACATTTGCTCGTGCAATCATTGGTTTGGTTGAAGCGACAGACGGCGAAGTCATGTGGTTAGGCCAAGACCTAACTAAAATGCAGGAAGTGCAGCGTCGTGAAACTCGTAAAGAGATTCAGATGATCTTCCAAGACCCACTGGCATCGCTTAACCCGCGTATGTCTGTTGGTGACATCATTGCCGAGCCTTTAGAGACTTTTTACCCAGAACTTTCTAAACAGGAAGTGAAGGACCGAGTTAAAGAGATGATGGCAAAGGTTGGTCTACTACCAAACGTAATCAACCGTTACCCACACGAGTTCTCTGGTGGTCAGTGTCAGCGTATCGGTATCGCACGTGCTCTTATCTTAAAACCTAAGATGATCATCTGTGATGAACCTGTTTCGGCATTGGATGTATCTATCCAAGCTCAAGTAGTTAACCTTTTGAAGGAATTACAAAAAGAGTTAGGTTTGTCTTTGGTATTCATCGCACACGATTTGTCGGTTGTTAAACACATTTCTGACCGCGTGTTGGTGATGTACTTGGGCAACGCGGTAGAACTTGGCGAATCAGATGCATTGTTCTCTGATCCTAAGCACCCATACACCAAAGCGTTGATGTCTGCAGTTCCAATTCCAGACCCACGCTTAGAGCGCAGCAAAACCATTCAGATGCTGGAAGGTGATCTACCGTCACCAATCAACCCGCCATCAGGTTGTGTGTTCCGTACTCGTTGCCCACAAGCAACAGAGGCGTGTGCGCAAACTAAGCCAACGATTCAAGGCGATGACGTTCACGCAGTATCTTGCTTGCACGTACAAGTCTAGAGCCTATTTAAAACGGTTCAGCCTGTGACAGGCTTAAGCGCGACTAGTTATTAGAGTCGCGCTTTTTTTGTCTTAGGCTTATTGGTTCGCTCAACAAGCTTCATCAAAATATTCGAACAACTAAGCCAACTTCTTCTAGTTTTGAAAAAGTTGGCTTTTTTTATACTAGAGAAAAGTTAGCATCACAGAGGTTTGGATATGGGCAAGTTAGTTGAAGGTGTTTGGCACGATGTGTGGTACGACACCAAAGAAAGCGGTGGTAAGTTCGTTCGTGAGGATGCGGGCTTTCGCAACTGGGTTGAAAATAAAGCCGGAGCGCAATTTGAGCCAGAAAGTGGTCGTTACCACCTATACGTATCGTTAGCTTGTCCGTGGGCGCATCGCACGCTGATCTTCCGTGAACTGAAAGACCTAACCGATCACATCGATGTGACAGTAGTTTGCCCTGATATGATGAGTGAAGGGTGGCAAATGGGTTTGCCTGAGCCTCTGTTCGGTCACACTCGCATGCACCAAATCTACACCCAAGCCAAACCGGACTATTCAGGTCGAGTCACGGTTCCTGTTTTATGGGATAAGAAAACCAACACCATCGTGAGCAATGAGTCGTCTGAAATCATCCGCATGTTCAATTCAGAATTTAATGAGTTAACAGGTAACACCGATGATTACTACCCATGGGAATTGGCGAGCAAGATTGACGAATGGAACGACTACATCTATCCGAACATCAATAACGGCGTTTATCGTACCGGCTTTGCGACAACACAAGAGGCTTATGAAGAAGCGTATGACGCGTTATTTGAAGCGTTAGACAAAGTGAATGCCCATCTTAGCGAGCACCGTTATCTGGCAGGTAATGAGATTACAGAGGCGGATTGGCGGTTGTTTACCACTTTGGTCCGATTCGATGCAGTGTATGTGGGTCACTTCAAGTGTAACAAGCAGCGAATTGCGGACTATGAAAATATCCAGGGCTACCTAAAAGAGCTGTATCAGATCGAAGGCATCAAAGAAACGACCGACTTTTATCATATTAAGCGTCACTACTATTACAGCCACGCAGGTATTAATCCAACTCAAGTTGTCCCTGTTGGGCCTAACTTGGATTTAGATTCCCCGCATAGACGTGATGAGTTAAGCTAATATCACTTGATTTCTTCCATTTGATTTCGCTTGATATAGTGCTTTATCAGTTTGTTGAAGCGCTGTATCAACGCTATGTTCAGAAAGAGATAAAGGAACTAACCCTCCACTAATCGTCACGTTTAGTGAGTGTTCGTTGTCGTAAATTATGTTCTTTTCAATAGATTTACGAATCATCTCACTGAAGTGAAAAGCACTGTCTGCATCTGATGCTTCAAATACAATACAAAACTCCTCACCACCAACACGATACAGTTTATCCGAGCCTGCTGTTTCTTGAATCACCTCACATGTAGACTTGAGAACCGTATCTCCACAACTATGTCCGTAACTATCGTTTATTTTTTTAAAGTGATCTAAGTCGAAATGGAACAAATAGAGGTTATGTAGGTGGGCTAACTCATGGCTCGCGTCGTGTAATAGGCACAGCCGATTTTTGGCCTCGGTTAGGGAGTCCGTGAGTGCTAGAGTTTGGAGGTTATGTTGAACCCGTTCTCTTACTTCTTCATAAGCAAATGAAATGATCCATACCGTTATATAAGGCAGAGAAAAATTAAGAAACGCAAAAGGATTTGTTTGGACGTGGTTTTGATTCACGACAGTTAAGCATGTAACCAGAACTGCCAAGGTTAAAAGGGAGCCAACATAGCGATTGAAAAAAAGGTGATACAAAAGTGGTAAACAGAATGTCCACAAAATAAGAGCAGAGGACACCTTTGTAACGGTCAATCCATACATGATGATAAATGTAAAAAATGCAGCGATGCTTGGGTAGTGCCAACTTCTAATTATATTTTTCTTACTTTCAACAAGTACATAAAAGCAGAACAGTGAGAAAATCAATTCAATAGCTGCGAAAGTATGCGCACCTATATAAAGGTAATTAAGGCCTGCTAAGCCAAGAGAGATAACACCGAGTGTCACGCACGCAACGGTAAGAACTTGATTTTTTTGGGCACTGATAGATGGCAGCATAATTTACATGATGAGTCATTAGTCGCTAAATACTAGCAACTAAATTTAAAGAAATCTCTAATATACGTATTTTTAGTAGATGATATTAGTTAAGTGGTATAGGTCTAATTTGAAAAAATAGATAAGTACAAATAAAAAACCCTCGCGAGTGGCGAGGGTTTTGCATAGTAGAAACAGCAATTAGTTAATTACTTTTTCTTCAGCTTGAGCGGCTTGGTCTGCTTGGATAGCCGTTAGAGCTACTGTGTAAACGATGTCGTCTACTAGAGCGCCACGAGACAAGTCATTTACTGGCTTGCGCATACCTTGAAGCATTGGACCGATAGATACTAGATCTGCTGAACGCTGTACAGCTTTGTAAGTCGTGTTACCCGTGTTTAGGTCTGGGAATACGAATACAGTCGCTTTACCAGCTACTGGAGAGTTTGGTGCTTTAGAAGCAGCAACGTTTTCCATGATAGCAGCATCGTACTGTAGAGGACCGTCGATCACTAGATCAGGACGTTTCTCTTGAGCAAGCTTCGTTGCTTCACGTACTTTATCTACGTCTGCACCCTTACCAGATTCACCTGTAGAGTAAGAGATCATAGCAACGCGTGGGTCGATACCGAATGCCGCAGCAGAATCTGCAGATTGGATAGCGATTTCAGCAAGCTGTTCAGCTGTTGGATCTGGGTTGATCGCACAGTCACCGTATACAAGAACTTGATCAGGCAGAAGCATGAAGAAGATTGAAGATACGATAGAAGCATCAGGAGCAGTCTTGATGATCTGGAACGGAGGAACGATAGTGTTCGCCGTAGTGTGAACAGCACCAGAAACTAGGCCGTCAACTTCGCCAGCTTCAAGCATCATAGTACCGAGGAATACAGAATCTTCTAGCTTCTCACGAGCTACAACTTCAGTCATACCTTTAGCGCCACGAAGTTCTACTAGACGAGCTACGTAGTTTTCGCGAACTGATGCAGAGTCGATGATCTCAACGCCAGCACCAAGCTCAACACCTTGCTGTGCAGCAACACGACGGATTTCTTCTGGGTTACCTAGAAGTACACACGTTGCGATACCGCGCTCAGCACAGATAGCCGCAGCTTTAACTGTACGTGGCTCATCACCTTCAGGAAGTACGATGCGCTTAGCTGCTTTACGAGCAAATTCAGTTAGCTGGTAACGGAATGCTGGTGGGCTTAGACGACGGATACCTTGAGTACCTTCAGATAGAGAATCAATCCAAGGACCGTCAATGTGGCTTGCAACGTGATCGTTAACGAACTCGATACGCTCTTTATCGTCTGCAGGAACTTCTAGGTTGAAGCTCTGTAGGTTAAGAGACGTCTGCCAAGTGTTACCTTGAGCCTTGAAGATCGGTAGACCTGAAGCGAATGCTGGTGCACAAAGGTTAGCAATGCTTTCTGGAATGTCGTAACCGCCAGTAAGTAGGATTGCGCCAATCTCAACACCGTTTTTCGCAGCAAGAGCCGCAGCAACGATAACGTCAGGACGGTCTGCAGAAGTTACTAGCAGTGAACCTGGTTTGAAGTGCTCAATCATGTGCGGTAGGGAACGTGCACAGAAAGTGATGCTCTTTATACGACGAGTAGCAATCTCACCTTCGTTAACGATTTCAGCATTAAGGTGCTTAGCCATATCAATCGCACGAGTTGCGATTAGGTCGATGCTCCATGGCACACAACCAAGAACACGGATAGGACTTGAGTTGAAGATTTGCATTACTTCAAGGTTCGCTTGCTGAGCTGTGTCTGCATCGTCAAAGATTTCAGATAGGTCAGGGCGAGTACGACCAGCTTCATCAACAGGAGCGTTAAGCTTGTTGATGATTACACCTTTGATATTCTTGTTCTTAGTACCGCCGAAGTTAGAACATGCTACTTCGATACGCTCTTTAAGTTGCGTAGGGTTGTCAGTACCAGGAGTCGCAACGAATACGATCTCCGCACCAAGTGTTTTTGCGATTTCCGCATTTACTTGGTTTGCAAATGGGTGCTTACGAGTAGGTACTAAGCCTTCGATTAGCGTTACTTCTGCGTCTTTGTTGATTTTGTTGTATTGCTCAACAACAGACTCAAGAAGTACGTCCATTTTCTCGCTACCGATCAAAGCTTCAGCTTTAGTCATTGCGATTGGCTCACCAATCTTAATGTCGCTGTTTGCGCTGATGATAGTAGACGTTAGATCTGGTTGGTTACCACCGCTACGAGGTTGAGCGATTGGCTTATAGAAAGAAACACTTACGCCTTTACGCTCCATAGCGCGAAGAACACCCATGCTAACACTAGTAAGACCAACACCAGCGCTTGTAGGGATAAGCATAATAGTACGTGACATTGACGAACACCTTTGACTATTGGAAATAAAAAAAGCTCAACTGCTATTCCCACCGATATTTAAATTGGGGTAGGAATAGAAGTTGAGCCCCATTTTCTTAATATGAAAAACTGACTAGCTTCTAGTGAAGCTAGTCAGGAAAATCAATTAAAGACCTGCTAGTTTCGCAGTGTCTTCAGCAATTACTAGCTCTTCGTTAGTAGAGATAACCATTGCAGGGATACGGCTGTTAGCTGTAGTGATAGTACCTTCGCCGCCGAAACGAGCTTTAAGGTTAGCTTCACCGTCAACTTCGATGCCGAAGATGCCTAGGCGGTTAAGAACCATTTCACGGATTGGGCCAGAGTTCTCGCCGATGCCGCCAGTGAAAGTGATTGCGTCTAGACGACCTTCTAGAGTTGCAGTGTAGCCAGCAACGTACTTAGCTAGACGGTGACAGAACACGTCCATTGCACGAGTTGCTTCTTCTTTCTCACCGTAGTTGTCTTCAACGAAACGACAGTCAGAAGTCACTTCAGTTAGACCCGCTAGGCCAGACTCTTTAGTTAGCATGTTGTTGATTTCTTCAACAGAGTAACCAAGAGCGTCGTGTAGGTGGAAGATGATCGCAGGATCTAGGTCACCACAACGAGTACCCATTACTAGACCTTCAAGAGGAGTAAGACCCATAGAAGTATCTACAGATTGACCGTTCTTGATAGCACATACAGAAGCGCCGTTACCTAGGTGACAGTTGATGATGTTAACTTCTTCAACTGGCTTGTTTAGTAGGCCTGCAACTTCACGAGTGATGAATAGGTGAGAAGTACCGTGCATGCCGTAACGACGGATGCCGTGCTCTTTGTACAGGTTGTACGGTAGAGCGTATAGGTAAGACTCAGAAGGCATAGTTTGGTGGAACGCAGTGTCAAATACAGCAACGTTTTGTAGACCAGGGAAGTTCTGTTGAGCTGCTTCGATACCGATAAGGTGAGCTGGGTTGTGAAGAGGTGCGAAAGTCGCAGCATCTTGAATACCCTTAAGAACTTCATCAGTGATAAGTGCAGAAGAAGTGAACTGCTCGCCACCGTGTACGATACGGTGACCGATAGCGCCAAGGTTAGCTTTAAGCTCAGGCTTAGAAGCAAGAATAGTTTCTACCATGAAAGATAGTGCTTCTACGTGAGCTGCGCCCGCGCCTAGTTGTGCTTCATGCTTGCCATCAAGTTTCCACTTCATACGAGCTTCTGGAAGACCTAGACACTCAGCAAGACCAGTTAGGTGCTCTGCACCTGTTTCTGCATCAACAACAGCGAATTTAAGAGAAGAACTACCACAGTTTAAAACTAAAACTAGCTTAGACATTAATGACTACCTGTTTATTTTTCTGATCGAAATCAGTTAAGGATGAAAATTAATCTCAAGAATAGTCGAAGCACATAGGCTTGCGTACTAACCTTGGTCAAAAAAACGTTAATTTCCGTATAAAGTGAAAGCGCTCTTTATCAAAAAGAGGCTTGTGCATTCCTTGCAGAAGTCTTCCCAAAGTTGCTTAAATTGTAAATAAGGGCAACAATGAGATTGAGGTCTGCAAATAATAGCGATATTGTGCAAATATAACAAAAAAATTTGAAAGAATATTATTTTTCGTCAAATTTTTGTGTTTTTAGTTGATGGTTTCAACTTTTTTTTAATGGGAGACTCATATGAGCAATAGAGTTGGTTTAGCTAGTAGTTTAAAAGATGGCCAAAAGTACATGGATCTCTGGCCCGTCCGAAAAGAGTTAAACGCGATCTTCCCAGAACAGCGCATTATTAAAGCGACGCGTTTTGGCGTGAAAGTGATGCCTGCGATTGCCGCTATTAGTGTTCTTACACAAATGGTCTTTAATAATTACCAAGCGATGCCACAGGCTGTGGTTATGGCTTTGTTTGCAATCAGCTTGCCGCTTCAAGGCATGTGGTGGTTGGGCAATCGCTCAAATACACAACTTCCGCCGGCGCTAGTAACTTGGTACCGTGAATTGCATGAAAAGATCACTGAAACGGGTTTTGCGTTAGAACCGATGAAGTCGCGCCCTCGTTATAAGGAATTGGCGATTATCTTGAATCGCGCATTCCGTCAGTTAGACAAATCTTCAATGGAACGTTGGTTCTAAGAAAACCTCACGGCGCCCTATCGTCTGAGAACAGCTATATTTAGTTGATGGCATGTTCTCAGATTCGTTCCCATCACACTTTTTGTTTATCTTACTCTTTGCTGTTCGTTTCATTTGCCTCTTGTTATTCACTTCATTTCTTACCTACGGATTCAACCCAACCAGCCTTTTGACGTATAATTCGAGCTTTGTTGTGTTTTTGTTAAATATCACTTCAAGTCATCAAAACTTACTGGTAATAATATCAATAGTGAATTTAATGTTGTGTTCTCTCTAGATCGAGCAATAACAACGAGCGCTTGATGAAGGGAGTATTATGGGTTCTGTAAGAAGAGTATTAACGGCTGCGTTGAGTGGTTGTCTGTTGATGTGGGCTAGTAGCGTGGCAGCAAATATTGCCAAGGTATCGGTTTCACAAGTTGTCGATCATCCAGATTTGAATGCAACGCGCTTAGGGCTTCTTGAAGGATTAAGAGCTAAAGGCTTTGAACCCGGTAAGAACTTAGAATTTTCCTATGAAATGGCTGATGGCAACCCGGCTCAGGCAGCAAAGATTGCCAGAGAGTTGGTCAGTGAAAACCCACATGTACTCGTTGGTATCGCAACACCGACTTCTCAAGCTTTGGTTTCAGCAACTCGCTCGATACCAATTGTGTTTACCGCAGTAACTGACCCCGTCGGTGCAAGGCTTGTCAAACAGTTAGATAAGCCGGGCCGAAATGTCACGGGTCTTTCTGATCTCTCGCCAATCGTCCAACATGTATCTTTGATCAAAGAGCTTCTTCCTGAGGCTAGTTCAATCGGTGTCGTTTATAACCCTGCCGAAGCGAATGCCGTTGCGTTAGTTGGGTTATTGAGAAAGGCGACCCGAGACTTCGGGTATACACTTCATACTGAAAAAGTGCTGACTATCGATGATGTAGAAGCAAAAGCCGAATCTGTCGCGAAGAAATCTGATGTTATCTATGCGTTGACCGACAATACGGTTGCTAGCGGTATGGAGGGGCTGATAGACGCTGCAAACCAAGCTGGCACACCTGTGGTTGCAGGAGCGACGTCTTATGTGGGCAAGGGGGCGATTGCTGGTTTAGGCCTAGATTATTATGATGTTGGGATTCAAACTGCGGATTATGTGGCTGCAATTCTTAACGGACAGAAGCCAGGGAAGTTGAGTGTCAAAACTGCGCAGAGTTCTCAGCTGGTGGTGAACCTAGATGCTGCTCGTAAGCTTGGCGTGACTGTACCTCAGTCTGTGATCGATCGTGCGATAGTTAGTCGTTGATATAACAATTCTAAATTAGATCTCCCTATAAAAAACGAGCAATTCATTTGTTCATTTTGAGAGATATCGACTTACTGAAAACAAAGTGGATCTACAAAACGTGATCTACTTTAACGGATGTTATTTTTCTCATTGTGGTCAATGAAATTTTTCATATCTTAAGCAAATTGAACATTGCTCGAGAAACGCTATGAAACCATTTATCTTTCATGCCCAAACTTCTGATTACTTCCATGAAAAAGATGGCGTATTAACCGTAACAATAATGTCTGAACGTGATGACTGGAATAGAGTTCTCTTGAGGCATGAGCCGGATAACGAAGAGTATCTGCTTGATATGATCAAAGTCGGTACTGAAGGTCGCTTGACGGTGTGGCAAGTCTCTTTTCCAGTTAATTCAGACAGAGACATTACTCATTATGTATTCAAGTTAGTCGACTCAAACGGACAGCACTGGCTTGATGCTAGGGGTATACATAGTCGCGTTCCTAGCCGTGAGTTTCATTTCAAGTTTAATGCCCATCACCGACCACCATCATGGGTGTCGGAGCAGGTCTTCTACCAAATCTTCCCAGAACGTTTTTGTAACGGTAACCCGAGTATCAGTGTTAAAGCTGGGGAATATCGCTTAAAAGAAAACACCTTAGATGTCGTGGTGAAAGAGTGGGGTGACTCTGTTGAAGGACATAATGGAACGGGTGCTGCGGAGTTCTTCGGTGGCGATCTCGCAGGCATTCATAGCAAGTTAGATTATCTACAAGACCTAGGTATCACCGCTCTGTATCTCAATCCAATTTTTCAGTCCCCTAGTAATCATAAATATGATACGACGGATTACTACAACATCGACTCGCATTTCGGAACCAATGACGAGTTCGCTGCACTTTCAAATGACATCCACAAACGTGATATGAGAATCGTTCTGGATGCTGTGTTTAATCACACCTCTGTCGAGCACCCTTGGTTCGATAAGCTGAAAGTGACAGGATCGGGTGCCTATGACCACCCAGGCTCGGCATTTCACGACTACTATTTTTTCGCCCCTGACAACCCTCAACAATATGTCGGTTGGAAAGGGATTAGTTCTCTTCCTGTCTTAAACTTTTCCAACGCTTCCGTGCGAGATTACATATACCAGTCACAAGACTCTGTGATAAAGCACTGGTTGAAAGCACCTTATAATGTCGATGGGTGGCGCTTCGATGTGATTCACATGTTAGGCGAGGGTGAGGGCGCTTATAACAATGCGCATTATGTGGAAGCATTTCGAAATTCAGCAAAAGCAGAGAATTCGGAAGCCTACATATTAGGAGAGCACTTCTTCGAGGCTACATCGTGGTTACAGGGGGCACAAGAAGACGGATCGATGAACTATTATGGTTTTGCTCACCCAGTACGTGCGCTATTGGCTAAGCAAGACATCGCGTACGAGTCGATTGAAATTGATATGTTAGATTTCTCTGATTGGTTAGCTGAAGCGAGGGCGAAGGTTCCATGGCTGAATCAGCTATCACAGTTAAATCAACTGGACAGTCATGATACGGCTCGACTACTGACGCTACTGGGTGGCGACCAGGCTAAACAAAAGTTGGCGCTGACTTTACTGTTTACCTATGTCGGAACCCCGTGTCTATACTACGGGACAGAAGTGGGAGTGGAAGGCGGGCAAGACCCGGATAACCGAAGATGCTTCCCTTGGGGAAAGGAACACTCTTCGGCTTGGTTTCCATTCCATCAAGCGTTGATAAAACTAAGAACAGAACGTCACAGCTTACAAAGTGGCTCCTACTTAGAGTTATATTGTGATACTGAGACTTTAGTGTTTACGCGCTGTCTTAAGGGCGAAAAGACACTGGTTGTGCTGAACTTATCCCAAGATGAAAAGCTGTTGTCTTTGCCTGTGTGGATGCTTGGGCAAGAGCGAGGTGAGCTGGTCGCTTTGCTTGGTCGAATAGAGCGTGTTTTGATCTGTAACGGTACCGCAGATATTGTTATTCCAGCGATGCAGTCGATGATTTTTGACGTCGTCAATAAACTGGATTAAATCACTCAAGACTAGTCCTGCTTAGTCTGGGCTAGTTTTTTAAAGTTTTGAGTGAATGGGAAAGATCGATTCATATCAATTTACACTCTTTTACCTCGTGGGAAATGACAATTAATGTAATAATATTAATGGGGTAAATGAAAATAGCTGAGCGCTAAGAGCAAATTATATGAAAGTAAATAGGCACTTTAGCCTTACCTTTATCTTCGGGTTTCCCGCGGTGATCGCGACGATGCTGCTTGGCTTAATCGGAAAGAACCATTTTGATTTGGTTAAAAAAGACATCGACAGCGAGTTCCATCGTATCGAAGAGGTGTTCAAAAGAACCACAAAAGTGGTGACTGCTCTAGATTACAGCTTCTCCAACTACTATAAATCCGGAAACCCTCTCTTTCTCGATCACAACAAACAAGTTGTGGATGGGCTTTGCCAAATCTGGCCTATTGATGTGCTACTCCTCGCGGACGGTAAAACTTCAGACATTCCTTCTGTCGATATCGACTATATGCTGGTCGGCCAAGAATCCCTTTGTTCCGAAACCAGTGATAGCTACAAGAGCGCCTCAGAAAAGATAGCTCTAGCTCCTATTCTTTCATTTTTATCTCAGCTTGATGAATACCACGACGGCGTGCACTTTATTGATACGAGTGGCTATGTGATCTCTTCGCCGGAAGATTTTGCCAAAGGACTCAGTAAAGAGCTGCTCTCGACTATAAAGAGTCGTCCTTACTGGCAGAAAACTGCCAACAACCCTGACCAGCTCACGCTCTCTGGCCCTGGTTATCGCTTTGATTCCCTTGACCGCATGATCAGTATGACCATCCCTGTATTCCATAAAGGGGTTCACCAAGGGATGCTGTCGGTAGATATTAATGCTGGCAGGTTGCTTGAGAATTCTAATGGGCATCTGGCTGGTCGGATAGATATTATCGATACTACTCGCTCTGCGCCGATTGATAGTGCGGCTTTCTACCATGAGATTAACCTAGAAGGTGTCGCATCCCATCATGCCATGTATTACGAATTGGATTTTGCCAAAGAAGTGGAGCACTTTTTTCTCTACGAGAAAGACAGCCTTATTGTTGCCATCATAGTGTATCTATTCTCTGTAACCATTTTCTTTTACGTCAATTCCAATATAGAACGTGGTTACTTCAAAGATCTCGCAGCCAAAGACCCTATGACAGGTTTATTGAATCGCCGCGGGTTAGAAGCATTCTGGCGTAATGTAGAGCACGATCAACTGTTTGCCTTAACTGTATTTGATATCGATGATTTTAAGTTAATTAACGACACCTACGGCCACGACAAGGGTGATGATGTGATTCGTTATATGTCACGTCAGATAAGTAACAGTGTACGAAGCAGTGATGTTGCAGCACGGTTTGGCGGAGAAGAGTTCGTTGTTTACCTGAAAGGTGATGACCGTGATACGATGATTAGAACGTTACAGCGCGTGAAAGCTGCAGTTTGCAATAAATCATCAGATATCGTCCCAAATGGCTTTACGATTTCTGGAGGCGTCTGCATTGTGGAAACAAAGCAGAGTAAACTTAATTTCGATGAGATATTTAAGTACGCTGATGAAAAGCTGTACGTGGCTAAGACGGCGGGTAAAGACCGTCTCGAATTTTAGCCACACTGTTGAATCGTTAAGCGCCTCATCTTAAACAGGTTGGCGGCGTTCTTCTTGATAACGTTGAAGACGCTCTACAATCGGTGGCGCTTTCTTGAAAGTACGAATTTCTTTAAACAGTTCGTTCGCTTCAGGGTAGCCTTTACTTAAATAAACAAACCACTGCTTCACTCTATTGGGGTAGTACATACCTTTGTCCCCTTTAATTTGAAACTCTGAATAGCGCAGCAAAAGTTCAATGACTTTATCCCACGGCATTTTCTGGTGGTTGTGCTTAACGACGTTACCAAGGTTTGGAATATTGAAAGCACCACGGCAGACCATCAATGAATCGACGCCTGTAGCTTCTATGCAATCTTGACCATCTTGATAGTTCCAGATTTCCCCGTTAGCAATCAGCGGTAGAGAAGTTTTCTTTCTTATTTGATTGATGTAATCCCATTTAATTTCGCTGGCTTTATAGCCGCCAACTTTGGTTCTTGCGTGCACGGTGAGTTCGTCAGCTTTAGCTTGTTCGATGGCATCGACAATTTCAAAGCACTCTTCCGGATGCTCCCAACCCAATCGAATCTTTGCGGACACAGGAATGTGCGCGGGTACCGCTTCTCGGCAGGATTTGATCACTTGATAGATAAGCTCTGGCTCTTTGAGCAGTGAAGCTCCACCATTACTTTTGTTGACCGCCTTTGCTGGGCAACCAAAATTAAGATCAATGCCTTTAGCACCTAAATTGGCTGCTTGAAAGGCATTTTCGGCCATCCAGTTTGGGTGTTGCCCTAGAAGCTGGAGGTGGATTGGTACACCTGCCATGGTCTGAGAGCCTTGATGCAGCTCAGGGCAAATACGGTGGAACACATGTGGAGGAAGAAGTTGATCAACGACGCGCACAAATTCTGTTACACAGAGATCGTAATCATTAATCTCTGTGAGAATTTCACGCATTAGATGGTCTAGAACGCCCTCCATAGGGCCAAGTATTACGCGCATGTTGCTTTACCTAAAATGAGTGGCCGGAAACTGAGTGAACCGAAAAATTCGAGGCGTGATTGTACGGCGTGTTAGTTAGATTGTCACTAAGGAGCGGTGTTCGCCATTTCTCGAGTTACTCTTACTTCTCCGGTAATTGGTGAATAATAGAGAATGGGTAAACGTTCAGAGCTTGTAAAGCTTGGAGTGTAGTAGTAATAGCATTCGGGTGTTCCAGTATACCAACTAACAATGGCTTCATCAGAAGGCAAAATAAAGCCAGTATCGTATTGAGAACGAGCGACCAAATCAGAATCAATCAAAGAGTTCCAAAGTGCCACACATTGGTCACCGCTAACTTGTGGAGTCTCAACTGGCGGAGTATCAAGAACTGAGATTGGAAACCCAGTTGCTGACGGATATACATCACCTTCACCATAATTCACCACTTGATCAAAAGTAGGCTCACCATCGACAAGCCATTGCGAGTGATACATATCGATACTATTTCTAAATGCTGAAAACGCACCTTGTGCCAATGCTTCATGAGCATCCCGCTGAACACCAAGAAAACGAGGCGCAGCGGTTATCGCTAATACACCCAAAATAACGACCACCACAATAAGTTCGAGTAATGTAAAACCTTGGGACTTTGATTTCATGATGAATACGCCTGTATGTAACTGAATGTTTCAGTGGGCGTTTTACACCCAATATTCTGATTATCAAAGCGAAATAAGTAAAATGTCGATGATATTTGAATAGCAATGGTTTGCGTAAGTTTGTTTGCGAGAAAACAGAGGAAAGTGGTTGGCGACATCTTGGTGAGTATGGCGTTATAATATCGAAAATGCCCAATATCCAGAGCTTTCATGACATATCAATTATTAAGCCTACCAGAATCAATCACAGATATTACTCCGCAGTTTATGGAAGGTGCAATCCTTGCGTCTAACTTAGCGACAAAGCCACTCGATCCTGAAGAATGGATTGCTATCGTAGCGCCCGAAGCGGGTAAAGAGCTGGTAACAACGGTTACAGAACAGATTAACCGTCAGCACAACCTGATTCAGCGTAATGAATATTTACTGACAGACGTCTTGGCTGAAGGTGACTTTAACGAGCAGTTCGCCGATTTTTCTGAAGGCTTCATGATGGTTTGGCCAACAGTGGAAGAGCAGTGGCAGAGCGTGACCGTTGCGGATGGCACTTTGCGAATGTTGCAAGCGCTCCTAACAACGTTGATGTTGGCGATTGATGAAGAACAAACTCAACAACAAATGATCGCTGCAGGGCTTACTAACCCACCATCGCTTGCCGATTTAGTGGGTCAAGTCGATCTGATGATTTCAGAAGTGGCTATGGCAGCGGATGAAGCGATGCTGGGCAATAAATCCCAGAGCGTGAACCCGTTTAAAGATATTGGTCGAAACGACCTGTGCCCTTGTGAGAGTGGTAAGAAGTTTAAACAATGCTGCGGTAAAAACAGCTAACCTCGGATTGTTGAGTAACTTAGCTTGAGTGAATAACAGACTTTCTTTAAGTGCCCAAAATTTAAGTAATAAAAAAGTCGACCTTTGGGTCGACTTTTTTGTTTTTGAAGATGATGAGCTAATTGTTAGTCATTCTTTGATTTAACGAATTGAGAAATCACTACAAAACCGAAAGCAACTAAGTTACCCGCGAAGATAATCACAAGCCATTGTGGCATCGAAAGTTCTAAGAACTGCCACACAACCTTGCTGCAGTCGCCGTAAGCCTCAAACATCCACGGAGCCCATTGGTTTAAAGGTGCCCAGCTTGGGAAAGTCACGAACAGATCACAAGTCGCAAAAGGAGACGGATTAAACTGGTAGTCAACATGTTCTAAAGCCAGCGTCAAACCTTTGTATGCGCCAAACCCCCAGCCAGCAAGGCCTAACCAACGTGATATTGGGTTATGAGGGGCGATAGCACCAATGATTGCAGCAACACCGATAGCAAGCATCGCAACGCGCTCATAGATGCACATTACGCAAGGGCCAAGCATCATCACGTGTTGGAAGAAGAGAGCGCATGCCTCAAAAAAGACAATAAAAGCCAGCAGTAAAAGCCAAGATAAACGTCCCTTAGAGAAGTCTTTAAGCATTGCAAAAAAGTTCACGAATTTAATCCCGTCTATAAAATAAAAAAGCCCTGATTACTCAGAGCTTTTTATCTTGGATAAGTTTCCTAATCAACTAATATTTTTGATTAGTTAGTTATAGTTATTGTGGTTTGCGACACAGTGTTTAGCTTAGTGACCACCAGAGATAACTGGAGCGACGACTTCACCAGTGCGTTGAATGATCCAACCAGCATCGTAGAACCATGCTGTCATTGGCTCTACGAAGAACACAATGCCTGCTAGGCCAACCAGTGCCAATACGATGGTGTATGGCAGCGCCATGATAACCATGCGACCGTAAGACAATCGAATTAACGGAGCAAGTGCTGATGTTAATAGGAATAGGAATGCAGCTTGGCCATTTGGTGTAGCAACAGAAGGTAGGTTAGTACCAGTGTTGATAGCAACAGCAAGTAGGTCAAACTGGTCACGAGTGATAATGCCTTCAACCAGTGCAGTTTTCACTTCGTTGATGTAAACCGTACCTACGAATACGTTATCTGAAACCATCGACAAGATACCGTTGGCAACATAGAAGAGTGCGAGCTGTGCGCCTTTATCTTCAACGTGAAGTACAGCATCGATTACTGGCTTAAATAGAGCTTGGTCGATGATTACAGCAACAACCGCGAAAAAGACGGCAAGAAGTGCGGTAAATGGCAGTGCTTCTTCAAAGGCTTTACCCATTGAGTGCTCTTCGATAACGCCAGTAAATGCCGTTGCCAAGATGATCACTGAAAGGCCAATCAAACCTACTTCAGCGACGTGAAGCGCAAGGCCAACAATCAGCCAAACTGCGATTGCACTCTGAACCCATAGTTTTGCTACGTCTTGCTTTGTACGGTTTGCACGTTCTTTGTTGTCAAACTCAACTAAGATTTGGCGAACGTTATTTGGCAGTTCTGCACCGTAGCCAAACACTTTGAATTTCTCGACAAGTGCACAAGTTAGAATACCGCAGAAGAAAACAGGCAGTGTTACTGGCAGCATACGGATGATAAATTCACCGAACTCCCAACCCGCTTGCTTAGCAATTACTAAGTTTTGTGGTTCACCTACCATGGTCATTACGCCACCCAGTGCAGTACCAACACCGGCGTGCATAAGTAGTGAGCGTAGGAAAGCACGGTAGTTTTCTAGGTCTTCACGAGTTAGCTCAGAGATCTCTTCATCATGAGTATGATCGTGCGCAGATGTTGTGCCTTTGCCCGATGCAACTTTGTGGTAGATAGAGTAGAAGCCTACCGCAACGCTAATAACTACAGCGATTACTGTCAGCGCATCTAGGAAGGCAGACAAAAACGCTGCAGCGACACAGAAAGCGACAGAGAGTAAGATTTTTGATTGGATGCCGAGCAGGATCTTCGTGAAAATGAACAGAAGTAGTTCTTTCATGAAGTAGATACCAGCAACCATGAATACAAGTAAGAGTAATACTGGAAGGTTTGCTTGTAGCTCGTGATAAACCATTTCTGGTTTGGTCATGCCAATGGCGACGGCTTGAATTGCCAATAAGCCACCCGGCTGAAGAGGGTAGCACTTTAGAGCCATAGCTAGAGTGAAAATAAACTCAACCACCAACAGCCAGCCCGCAACAAATGGGTCAACTAGGAAGAAAACAAACGGGTTGATGATTAAAAAGGAAATGATGGCAAGTTTATACCAATCAGGAGCTTTACCAAGGAAGTTCTTGATAAAAGCGTTTCCGAGAGACATCGGCATGTTAATACTCTTTTATGTTGATTATGAATAGACAAGCAATACAACATTTTGAGAATCGAGCTATAGAAATTGTTAAAAACTATAACTAACAGTGACTTAGAAAAACTACATTCCATGTAATGTTCTGTGGTCTTGCCAAGTCACTCCCTTAGAAACTCAAGCACTGCTTATTTTTGAGCGCAACTCTACTCTTAGATAACATTTAGTCAACAGGAAAAGCCCTGTAGCCCTAAAAATACCTCTTTTTTGTTGAGAAACGCGATCAAAGTAGCGCAAGCATACCACTTAAAATGTGATAAAAACCGACTAGAATCAATATTTCAGCGAAATGATTGAAATTTACAGAATAACGACGGTTTATATATGATTATTACAACTTAATATTGCAAATTAATAACTTTGAAAATATGACCAATCTCGTTGATTTAAAAGAAAATTTGTTGTGTTAATGATTTGTTGAAATGGTAGTTTGTAGTCGCTTGCTTTCTAAATCTAGGGTGCAAAGGTGTGCTGAACTTTAGAGTTTTAACTCTACTGCTATTTTGAGTGAGTAAAATTTTTGTGGGTGTTTCCGCTAGGTGTGAACTAGTGGTATGATGAGTAAATTAGAACAGAATAATTAAATTGGATTGAAGTGTAGATGGTCATTAAGGCGAAGAGCCCGGCAGGATTTGCAGAAAAGTATATCATTGAAAGTATTTGGAATGGCCGTTTCCCTCCAGGTTCTATCTTGCCCGCAGAGCGTGAGCTTTCTGAGCTGATTGGTGTTACACGTACTACGCTTCGTGAAGTACTACAACGTCTTGCTCGCGACGGTTGGTTGACAATCCAACACGGCAAGCCAACTAAAGTTAATCAGTTTATGGAAACCTCAGGTCTTCATATCCTAGATACGTTAATGACGTTAGACGTTGATAACGCAAGCAAAATGGTAGAAGACTTGCTTGCTGCGCGCACGAATATCAGCCCGATCTTTATGCGTTATGCATTTAAAGCAAATAAAGAAGCTTCAGAACGTACGATCAGTAACGTGATTGAATCTTGTGAAGCGCTACTTGCGGCACCGACTTGGGATGAGTTCTTAGAATCATCGCCATACGCTGACAAGATCAAACAAGCGGTAAAAGAAGATTCGGAAAAAGATGAAGCGAAACGTCAGACGATTTTAATCGCGAAGACTTTCAACTTCTATGACTACATGCTTTTCCAGCGTTTGGCATTTCACTCAGGCAACCAGATTTACGGCCTGATCTTTAACGGTGTGCGTAAACTGTATGACCGTATCGGTAGCTACTACTTCTCTAACCCAGAAGCACGACGTTTAGCGATGGACTTTTATAAAGAGTTGTTCATTATCTGCGAAAGTGGCGAGCGCGAAACTTTGCCATTAGTGATTCGTAACTACGGTATCGCAAGTGCGCAAATTTGGAATGAAATGAAAACGACATTGCCAACGAATTTTACAGAAGACGACAGCTAAGTCACAGGTTTACTATTGTAGTCCCTGTTTAGTCGGTGGCGTAAAGAAAACGAAAAAGCGGCGAGATAATTCAATTATCTCGCCGCTTTTTATTGATAGTTGCTAGAACTTACCAGTGGGGCAGATACTTACCTATAAATAGTAACTTATCTATGAGTAGCAACTTACCCCGCAAACTCTTCTGAGTCTGGGCGGTTGGTAAATTGCACACCGTTTAGAAAATCGCAAAGTAGTTGGTCTTCACACACTTTGTAGTTTTTGTTTTCTGGTTTGCGGAAGTAAGCACCGATTTCGTACTTGCTCAAGCTAATGCCAACCACTTCTAGTACGTCCAAAACATCTTCCGCTTTCATGTTTAATGCAATTCGAAGCTTCATGAAAATCATGTTGTTAGTCAGTGCAACTTCAGGTTTAGGTTGTTCGCCTTCTTTTTTACCACGCTTAAGGTTGATGAAACCATTTAGGAATACTGCTAACTCTTTATCTTTCATCTTAGAGCATGACTTGTCGTTGTCGTCTTTTAGCCAGTTAATCACTTGGTCATGAGCAACGGTTACATCAGCTTGTTCAATTGCTTTGATGATTTGTGCATTTTTAAGGTTTAGTGCGTGTTGAATACGACGCAAGATTTCGTTGTTAGTCACTGGGGATTCCTAAAAAGGGTTTTAGAGTAAAGAGGTGTTGGTTAGTCCATTATCGTCGACAAACCAATTTCTACTCTACATAGCATAGTTGACGGCGACTCTAACAGAGAACGCTTATTTTCGGTAGATATAAAAAATCCCCAATGCTTATTAACTCTTTCAAGTTAAAAGTGCATTAGGGATTTAGTTATGAGTGCTAGTTATCTGACTGAAATCAGAATTACATTACACGCATACCAGGTTGAGCACCTTCGTGTGGCTCAAGGATCCATAGGTCGCTGCCGCCAGGGCCCGCTGCTAGGATCATGCCTTCCGACATACCAAACTTCATCTTACGAGGTTTTAGGTTTGCTACCATTACGGTTAGCTTGCCTTCTAGCTCTTCAGGTTTGTATGCTGACTTGATGCCAGAGAATACTTGGCGAGTCTCACCACCGATGTCCAGCTGGAACTTCAGTAGTTTGTTCGCTTTTGGTACTTCTTCACAAGAGATGATACGAGCGATACGCATGTCTACTGCTGCAAAGGCATCGAACTCAATCTCGTCTGCGATTGGTTCTTTGTCTAGCTCAGTTTGACTTGCTTGTTCTTTTTCAGCTTCTGCTTTTTCTTTCGCTGCTGCTTCAGCGGCTGCATCTTCTTTAGAAGACTCAACCATTGCTTCCACTTTCTTAGGATCAATACGGTTGAATAGTGCTTTGAACTTAGTGATCTCGTGATCAGTTAGTGGAGTCGCAATCGCTTCCCACGTGAGCTCTTCGTTTAGGAAAGCTTCAGTGCGAGCTGCAAGCTCTGGCATCACTGGTTTCAGGTAAGCCATCAGTACGCGGAATAGGTTAATACCTACAGAAGACACTTGTTGAAGCTCAGCTTCTTTGCCTTCTTCTTTTGCAAGAACCCAAGGTGCTTTTTCATCGATGTACTGGTTAGCTTTATCCGCTAGTGCGGTGATTTCACGAATAGCACGGCTGAATTCACGAGATTCGTATAGCTCACCGATACGCTCAGCGGCAGCAACGAATTCGTTGTAAAGCTCTGGTTCTGCAAATTCAGCAGCTAGCTTGCCTTCGAAGCGCTTAGTGATGAAACCTGCGTTACGAGAAGCTAGGTTAACAATCTTGTTTACTACGTCAGCGTTTACACGTTGAGTGAAGTCTTCAAGGTTAAGGTCTAAATCATCGATACGGCTGTTTAGTTTCGCAGCGTAGTAGTAACGCAGACACTCAGGGTCTAGGTGGTTTAGGTACGTGCTCGCTTTGATGAATGTGCCTTTCGACTTAGACATCTTCGCGCCGTTTACTGTTACGTAGCCGTGTACGAATACGTTGTTTGGTTTACGGAAACCTGCGCCGTCTAGCATTGCTGGCCAGAATAGGCTGTGGAAGTAAACGATGTCTTTACCGATGAAGTGGTAAAGCTCAGTTGTGCTGTCTTTCTTCCAGTATTCATCGAAGTTTAGATCGTCACGCTTGTCACATAGGTTCTTGAAAGAAGCCATGTAGCCAACAGGTGCGTCTAGCCATACGTAGAAGAACTTGTCTTTTTCGCCTGGGATTTCAAAGCCAAAGTAAGGTGCATCACGTGAGATATCCCATTGTTGCAGACCAGACTCAAACCATTCCTGCATTTTGTTTGCAGTTTCATTCTGTAGAGAGCCAGAACGAGTCCACTCTTTAAGCATGCTTTCGAATTGAGGTAGGTCGAAGAAGAAGTGCTCAGAGTCTTTCATTACTGGAGTTGCGCCAGAAACCGCTGATTTAGGGTTAATCAGTTCAGTTGGGCTGTATGTCTCACCACAGTTATCACAGTTATCACCATACTGGTCTTCTGACTTACACTTAGGGCAAGTACCTTTTACGAAGCGATCTGGTAGGAACATCTCTTTCTCAGGATCGAAAAGCTGAGAAATAGTACGGCTAGAAATGAAGCCGTTCTTTTTAAGTTCTAGGTAGATGTGTGAAGCCAGTTCACGGTTCTCTTCGCTGTGTGTGCTGTGGTAGTTATCAAAGCTGATATCAAAGCCAGCGAAGTCTTTTTGGTGCTCTTCACTAACAGCAGCGATCATCTCTTCTGGCGTGATACCCATCTGTTGAGCTTTAAGCATAATTGGCGTGCCGTGAGCATCGTCAGCACAGATGAAGTTTACAGTGTTGCCACGCAGACGCTGGTATCGAACCCAGATATCAGCTTGGATATGCTCAAGCATATGGCCAAGGTGAATAGAGCCGTTAGCGTACGGAAGCGCACAAGTTACCAAAAGTTGTCTTGGATCAGTTGCCATACTTAATAATTCGCTTTTTTGATAGGTATAAATTTGAGAGGTAATACTACTTTATAACGTGTGATACGCCAAGGTATCAGACAAAGGATTCCCTTAGTTTTTTAGGGGTTCAGTCTTCATCTCGTGGGTGATAGCATAAATAAAAAAAGGAGCCCCAATGCGTAACTTTACTTCTAAGCAAGATTTCTGTTCATGGTTGAATGAGTTCGAGTCACCAATCCTCATCCCAGAGTGGGCGCTACACCAAAATATTGTCTCGGTTGATCCGCGTGGATCATTTGTTATCACCTTACCTTTTGCTGCTAATCAGCTCGCGGTTGAATTGGAACAGTGGATCCACTCTCAGATTGAACAACAACTTGTTAGCGCTTTTCAGTTTGAAGTAAAAGTGAAGCCGTCTGCGCTGGAAACCACTGTCGCGACGCCATTGAAGGGGGTTAAGAATATAATCGCCGTGACGTCGGCAAAGGGTGGGGTGGGTAAATCGACGACGTCAGTTAACCTTGCGCTTGCGTTATCTAAGTCTGGTTCAAAAGTGGGTTTGTTGGATGCGGATATCTACGGCCCATCAGTGCCTATGATGCTCGGCCAGCTAGACGCAAAACCAGAAGTACAGAACAACAAATGGATGATGCCAATCGAAGCACATGGCATTTTCACTCACTCTATTGGCTATCTTGTGTCGAAAGACGATGCGGCAATCTGGCGAGGCCCAATGGCAGCTAAGGCTTTGGGGCAGCTTGTTAATGAAACCGTATGGCCAGAGTTGGATTACCTTGTTATCGACATGCCACCTGGTACGGGTGATATTCAACTGACATTGTCACAACAGATCCCAGTGACAGGCGCGGTAGTGGTGACTACACCTCAAGATTTGGCATTAGCGGATGCGCGTAAAGGCGTAGCGATGTTTGATAAGGTGAGTGTGCCAGTCGCAGGCTTAGTTGAAAACATGAGCTATCATATTTGTAGTCACTGTGGTGAGAAAGAGCATATCTTTGGTGCTGGTGGTGCTGAAGCCATGTCAGAAGAGTTTTACCTCGATATTTTGGCACAGATCCCTCTTCATATTGATGTGCGAGAAGACATCGATGCAGGTTGTCCGACGGTGATTCGTCGTCCAGATAGTGAACATACACGTCATTACTTAGAGCTTGCTGAGAATGTGGCTGCGAAGATGTTCTGGACCGGCAAGGCGAGACCAGAAGCGATTAACTTCTCGATGGTTGAATAAAGTTAGCCACTCTTAATGTCGTGTAAATCGTGTTGGATTAGATAAACAGCGGTTGGATTTAGGCTGATAGCCATTGGGGTTGTGCAAATAGTTGTAGGCAAGTTATTTGAAAGCAAACGATTGTCTTAAGTAAATGTATTAAGATCATCAATTCGACTGCAATTAGCTAAAATCGCGACTAGAATCTATGTGCTTTAGCCCCTATAATCAGGCGGTTTATCTCTTCCCACCACCAAACCATATCGGGTGCAAAATTAATGTCTGATAATAATCAATGTGTCATCGTAGGTATCGCTGGCGCTTCAGCTTCAGGAAAAAGTCTGATTGCTAGTACAATTTATAATGAATTGCGCGAAAAAGTAGGCGACCATCAAATTGGTGTTATCACGGAAGATTGCTATTACAGCGACCAAAGCCACTTGAGTATGGAAGAGCGTGTTAAAACTAACTACGATCACCCAAATGCACTAGATCATGATCTTTTATGTGAACATCTACAGCAGCTAATGAGTGGCAACTCCGTAGAAGTTCCTGAATACAGCTACACAGAGCACACACGTACTTCTGAAACGACTACACTTACTCCTAAGAAAGTGATCATTTTAGAGGGTATTCTGCTTCTAACAGACCCGCGTCTTCGTAAACTAATGCACGCAAGTGTGTTTATGGATACACCATTAGACATCTGTCTACTACGCCGTGTTAAGCGTGATGTAGAAGAGCGTGGTCGTACAATGGACACTGTACTTAAGCAATACCAACAAACAGTACGTCCAATGTTCATGCAGTTTATCGAGCCTTCAAAACAACATGCAGACATCATCGTTCCTCGTGGTGGTAAAAACCGTATTGCGATTGATGTGCTAAAAGCGCACATTGCGAAGTTGTTGAAGTCTTAATCGAATAAAATTTTGCCTAAGTGACTCACTTAGCTTTATTTTTTACCGAATCAGTGGCACTTTTATAGTGCCACTTTCTTTTGGAATCTAAGCAAGGAATATGCGGATGAAGAAACTACTCATTTTCATAGCTGTACCAGTGTCTGTTGTCATTGCAGCAATTCTGGCACTAGTGCTGTTAGTGAATCCCAACCAATTTAAGCCATTAATTGTCGAACAAGCCCAAAAACACACTGGCCTAGAGCTCGTGATCGAGGGCGATATCAGCTGGCAATTCTTCCCATCTATTGGCTTTGAACTTGGTCAAACTGAATTACGTAACCCAGAAGGGTTCACTCAACCAAATCTATTCAAGGTTGATACCGTTGGCGTTGATGTTTCGGTTACTCCGCTATTTAGCAACCAACTAGAGATCGGCAACATCACTCTAGACGGTGCAGAATTTTATTTAGAAACGCTTAAAGATGGTCGCAAGAACATTGATGCGTTAACACAAGCGTCAGCGCCTCAAGAGTCTGAACCAGCTGCAGATACCAATACTGAATCAGCTCCAGCACCTCAAGAACAAAGCGCAACGGAAGCATCTGGTTGGACGATTAACCTAGCAGGTGTCACTGTATCAAACGCACTGTTTGAAATGGACGACAAGCAAGCGGGTTCATTCACTAAGTTATACGATGTGTCTTTGAACTTATCTGAGTTCGCTGTGGATACATGGACAACGGCAACCTTCGCCGCTTCTGGTGAAAACAATCAACAGAAATTCTCTGCACAAGGCAGTGCAGAATTCAAGTTAGCTGAAGGCTTCGCAAGTTACGCACTTCGTAATATTGACTTAAACGCTAAGTTCAATGATCCATCGACGTCGATTGAGTCAGCAAAAATTGGCTTGAATACGTTTGAGTTCGATAAGGTAAACCAACTGACTTACGCTGTAATCGGTAACGCGGCTGGCCTTGACCTTGATCTTAAAGGTGGCGGTGAACTTACTGTTGATAGCGCGATTTCAAAAGTAACGCTGAACAAATTAACGTTAGACTCAACATTCAAAGGCGACACGCTTCCTCAGTCTCCAATGAAAGTCGACATGCTGTCTGACTTAAGCTTCGATCTTAACAAGAGCCACCTGAGCTTTGTGTTAGAGAAGCTACAAGCTAACGCTATTGCATTAGATGGTAAAGCAGACGTAACCCTATCTGAAATACCAAAGGTTCGTTTCTCTCTTCATAGCCCGAATATTGATTTGGACGAGTTCCTAGGCTTAGGCAATACAACAGAAACAGCGAGCACTGCTCCTTCTGGTTCTGCTGGTGGCTCAACGTCAAACTCTGGTAGTTCAGCTCCAGCTAAAGAAGTGGAACCTGATCTGTCGGCTCTGAAAACGTTAGACGTGAAAGGTGACATCACGATTGATAAGTTCAAGGCGAACAACGCGAAAATGCAGAATGTTAAAACGGCATTTTCAGTTAACCGCGGTGTGGCTGAATTGACTTCATTCACATCGAATCTTTACCAAGGTTCTATTTCAGCTACGGCTAAGCTAGACGCTCGTAAAACACCGGCGACTTACACGGCTAAGAAGAAAATCAAAGGCGTGAAAGTACAACCGTTACTGATTGATGTTGCGGATAACGATATGCTGGAAGGTACGGGCAATATCGATGTTAATGTGAAAGGTAAGAGCCTGACTCCGACGGGTATTAAGAAGAACCTAGTTGGTACTATCGCGATTAACTTTGAAGATGGTGCAGTTAACGGCATCAACGTAGCTCAACTGATTCGAGAAAACTACGCTAAGATCAAGGGCGAGAAAGTTGAAAGCACAAATGAAGCTCAAAAAACGGACTTCAGTGCAATGAAAGCGACGCTGAAAGTGGATAAAGGTTGGGTTTCAACTACCGACTTATCAGCACAGTCGCCATTGTTACGCGTGACAGGTCAAGGTAAAGCAAACTTCATCAATGAAACGGTCGATTTCCTGGTGCGTACATCAATTGTGGGTTCACTTGAAGGTCAGGGCGGTAAGAGTATTGACGATCTGAAAGATGTGACAATCCCAATTAAGGTAACTGGCCAGTGGGCTGACCCGAAATTCGCACTTGTTTTTGATGATGTGTTGAAGCAGAAAGCACAGAAAGAAATTGACCGTGGTGTGAACAAGCTAACGGACAAGATCAAAGACGAGAAAACTAAAGAAGCAGTTGATGGTTTATTGAAAGGTTTCTTTAACTAAACGTTTTTAACTCGTATATAAAAGAAGCGCCATTCCTACGGTAGGAATGGCGCTTTTGTTTGGGTGCTTATAATACTTTCGAAAGATTCTCTATGACACGCGTCACTCGCTCTAGGGAATGACGATAGGTGGTTAAGAGCGTGACAGTCTAGTGGGCGTCATCCTCGAGAGGGAAGAATGAGCGAGAAGGGGATCTCTGGTTTAATGTGATTACCAGTCAACGCCTTGCAGAGCTTTAACTCCAGACTCGAAAGCGTGCTTTACGTTACGAACTTCAGACACGGTATCGGCCATGTCCGTTAAAGTGCGATGTGCTCCACGGCCAGTAATGATCACGGATTGCATTTTCGGACGGTTATTCAGTGCTTCTACCACTTCATCCAGTTCAATGTAGCCGTAACTCACCATGTAAGTCAGTTCATCAAACAGAATCACATCAATCGACTCATCGGCTAGCATGCGTTTACACTCTTTCCACACGCGCTGTGCGGCTTCGATATCTTGAGCCTTGTTTTGAGTTTCCCAAGTAAAGCCAGTACCCATCACTTGAAACTCTACATCGAGCTTTTGCAGGACATTCTTTTCGCCGTTATCCCAAGTTCCTTTTACAAACTGAGCGACGGCACACTTCTTACCATGGCCGACTGCACGTGTAATCGTACCAAAACCGGATGTTGATTTACCTTTACCGTTACCAGTAATAACCAACAATAGGCCTTTTACTTCTTGTGCTGCAGCGACACGAGCATCGACTTGTTCTTTTACTTTCTGTTGTCTTGCTTTGTGGCGTTGTTCTTTGTTGTCTTCAGTCGACATAACAAATCCTTTTAAGTTGTGATTGCGCCTATCATAGCCTAACTTAACGATAGCAAAAACCATCGGAAGAACAGGTGATTAGGGATGAAAAAGATACTTGTGGTTTGTATGGGGAATATTTGCCGTTCGCCAACAGGTGAAGCGGTACTAAGGAAGAAAGCGCAACAACTGGATATTGACGTTGTGGTTGACTCTGCAGGGACGATTGGTTTTCATCAAGGCAACCCGCCAGACTCGCGTTCGAAATCTGCAGGAGAGAAGCGAGGCTACAGCTTTAAGGGGATTATTTCTCGTAAAGTGGTTGATAATGACTTCGAAGAATTTGACCTGATACTCGCGGCAGATAGAGCCAATTTAGACGACTTAATGAGCCAGTGTCCAGCTCACTTCCAATACAAGCTTGCGTTATTTTTAAGCTTTGGAGAGTCACAATATCAAGAGGTCCCCGATCCCTATTATGGTGAGGGAAATGGCTTTGAATTGGTGTTGGATTTAATCGAAGAGTCTAGCGAAGCGATATTGCGTTCATTGTAGTGTGTAATCACGCTGAGTACGCTTAACGTAGGTAGTATTTGAAGTAGTCATAATTCGTCCTCAATGTGTAAACACATTTTAGGACGGGACATAGATATAAAAAAAAGCCGACATTGAATGCCGGCCTTTCTAAATCTAACTTAAAGCTACTGCTAAGATTACTTAGACATTACTTTGTAGATTGGGTCTTCTGCAACGTTCGCCTCAACTAAGCTACCTGCTTTGTGCAGCATAGCAACACAGTCTTGGCTTAGGTGGCGAAGGTGAAGTGTTTTACCTAATGCCGCGTAACGTTCAGCAATCGTATCGATCGCTTCAATTGCAGAGTGGTCAGTAACGCGTGAGTTTGCGAAATCAACGACTACATCTTGTGGATCGTTATATGCGTCAAACAACTCTAGGAAGTTAGCCGTTGAACCAAAGAAGATTGGACCGTTAACTTTGTACTCTTTAGAGCCTTCAGCGTTTACAGACGTGTCTGCGTAGATGTGTTTAGCATGTTGCCAAGCAAACATCAGCGCTGAAGCTACAACACCCACACCTACTGCGACAGCAAGGTCGGTCAGTACTGTTACTACGGTAACAAGAACGATAACGAAGAAGTCTTGCTTAGGAACGCGACGTGCAAGCTTGAAGGTTGCCCACTCAAATGTACCGATAACAACCATGAACATTACGCCCACAAGTGCTGCTAGAGGAATCATTTCAATCAGTGCAGAACCGAACAGGATGAACATGAGTAGTGCAACTGCCGCTACAATACCTGAAAGGCGACCACGACCGCCTGAGTTTACGTTGATCATCGATTGACCGATCATCGCACAACCACCCATCGCGCCAAATACTGAACACGTTACGTTAGCCATACCTTGACCAACACATTCACGGTTAGATTGACCACGAGTGTTTGTCATTTCATCTAGTACTGTCAGTGTCAGTAGAGACTCGATCAGGCCGATAGCCGCAAGAATAATTGCGTAAGGCAGGATGATCTGTAGTGTCTCAAAAGAAAACGGAACAGCAGGAATAGAGAACGTTGGTAGAGAACCCGCTAGCGTTGCAGCTTCGTCACCAGACATCGTACGTAGGAAGTCGACAACAGTTCGAGTTTCAAGGTCAAGACCTACAACCAAAGCTGTTACTGTAACAATAGCAACCAATGAAGATGGTACCGCTGTTGTTAGCTTAGGTAGGAAGTGGATGATAGCCATTGTAAGGGCTACTAGACCCAGCATTAGTGTCATTTGACCGCTTGGTAACCAAGTTAGTGCACCTGTTACGTCTGGTGCTTTAAATTGACCAAGCTGAGCTAGGAAGATAACAATTGCCAAACCGTTCACGAAACCAATCATTACTGGGTGTGGAACGATACGGATAAATTTACCTAGCTTAAATACACCCGCTGCAATTTGCAGAAGGCCGGCTAGCATAACTGCCGCAAATAGGTATTGAACGCCATGGGTTGCCACTAGGCTCACCATTACAACAGCCATTGCGCCAGTTGCACCAGAAATCATACCTGGACGACCGCCGAAGACAGAAGTAATTAAACCTACGATGAATGCTGCGTATAGACCAACCATTGGGTCAACGCCTGCAACAAAGGCGAATGCTACGGCTTCAGGTACCAGAGCTAGGGCTACTGTAAGACCTGAAAGCACATCATTCTTTACAGAGTGCTTTGAAAATTGTGGGAATTCGAACATGTTTGCTCAGCTATGCTTAAGATGGATTTACCGACACGGGTGTATTGCGTAGCCAAACAGTGATGGAAAAGAGCGGCAATAGCGAAGTGTCGAAAAGATAAGTGCGCGAATGCTACCCAAAAATGTGATTAAGTTCAAGGTTGAACCTAACTTTGAGTAATATATCTGTTAATTTTTATTCGATTAGTAGATATGAAAAAGGCTGCTTTAATAAGCAGCCTTTGATTCTATTTACTTGCGATTATCTATCAGTAATCACTAGTAGTTTGGCTTTGTCATCGCCGCGCCAGCTTTGTTCGACGCTGCCTGACTGCCTGCACCTTTCGATACAAAACGTTCAGTGCGGAACGGAGCTGCAATCACTTCAATCTCTTTGATCTCTTGAGGACCAGGAGCTTTAGTCATTGGTGAACCGGCTTGTTTCTTAGCAACTGCTGCCTTTGGTGCCGCTTTAGGAGCTTCTGTTTTTACAACAGGTGCTTCTTCAACTTTTGCACTTTCAGCTTTAGGCGCTTCAGCTTCAGCTTCAACAACTGGTGCTGCTTCTGCTACAACAGGCGCTTCAACTTTCGTCGCTTCTGCAATCACTGGAGCTTCAACTTTCGCAGTTTCAACGACCACTGGTGCTTCTTCAACGACTGCAGGAGCTTCAACTACAGCAGGAGTCTCAGCTACTTGAGCTTCAACAGCAGCTTCTTCGCGACGGATAATCACTTTGCCCATAGCTAGTTCAGGACATGCGAAGCCGCCAGCCATTGCTACGTTGCTTTGTGGTGCCGTCTCTAGAGCAACACTCTGCTCTTGAACAGATGTTTGAGCTTCAGCTACTACTTGAACTTCAGCCACTTCAGGTTTTGTCTGCTTGTGGTGAGGTTTTGGAATGAAGCGAGGCATCACTTTACCCATAGCCATCTCTGGAGAAGCTACACCACCTTTACGTAGGCGGAATGGGTTAGGGCGACGATCACGACCGCGACGACGACGTTGACCACTTGCACGTAGGTGACGTGGAGAACGACGGTTACGACGTTGTTTCGGCTCTTCCTGTTCAGTTTGCTCTGCATTCGCTTGAGTTGCTTCTACTTGTTCCGCAACTTTTTGCTCTTGAGCTACTGATTGTTCTTTTGAAACAGATAGTTCTTTAGCAGCAACTTGCTCTTTTGAAGCATTATCTTCAGCTTGAGCTTGCTGGTCTTTAACACGAACTTGCTTGTTCAGTTTACGACGCTGACGACGCTCTTTAATCTTAGCTGCTTTCGCTTCAGGCTTAGCCTTAGGCGCTTCCGGTTTTCCAGCTTGTGCTTCTGCCGCTAGCTGTAGACCTTCTTCTGCTAATTTAGATGGTGCTTGCTCTTCGCGTTGCTTCTGCTCATCACGTGGCTTATTGCGACGGTCTTGCTTAGGCTTACGAGGCTGACGATTTTGCTGTGGAGCTGCCTCTTTCTGCTCTTCAGGTTTCTCATCACGTGCAGGCTTACGACGACGTTTGTTGTCACGGTTTTCGTTACGATTGTCACCACGCTCACCACGTTGGTTACGACGACGGTTATCGTTACGATCACGGCGTTGACGGTTGCCGTTGTTGCGATTGTTTTTAGGTTTTTCTTCTTGCTTCTCTTCTTCTTTCTTCTCTTCTTGAGTTGAAGAGCCAAATAAGAAGCTACCGATAGCTTTGAAGAAACGACCAATTAGACCTGATTCTTGAGTTGCTGATGGCTCAGCTTTTTTCTCTTCTACAGCTTTAGGTGCTGGAGCGGGAGTTGGTGCCGATTGAGCCGGAGCTGCAAAGCCTTTCAGAGCAGGTTCTTCGATCTTCTTAGGACGAATAGTCTGTTCAGCTGGCTCTTTGCTTTCCGCTTCTTTTAGAGCTTCTAGCTTGTTAGGCAGCAAGTAAGAGAGTAGATCGAACTCTTCACCTTCACGAACACGGATAACCTCAAAGTGCGGCGTTTCCATGTCTGAGTTAGGAACAACAGTGATCTTAACTTCTTGGTTCTTCTCGATGTGGTTTACTGAGCGACGTTTTTCGTTCAGAAGGTAAGAAGCGATTGGAACAGGTACAACAGCAAGTACTTGTGCTGTGTTGTCTTTTAGAGCTTCTTCTTCAATCAAACGTAGAACAGAAAGTGCTAGAGATTCGTTATCACGAACAACACCAGTACCTGTACAACGAGGACAAATGTGGTGGCTTGCTTCTGCTAGTGATGGGCTCAAACGTTGACGAGACATCTCTAGAAGACCAAAGCGAGAAATACGACCAATCTGAACACGTGCGCGATCTAAACGAACGGCATCACGTAGACGGCTTTCTACTTCGCGTTGGTGACGAACCGGAGTCATATCGATAAAGTCGATTACAACAAGGCCACCTAGGTCACGCAGACGTAATTGACGGGCAATTTCATCAGCTGCTTCTAGGTTAGTGTTAAGTGCTGTTTCTTCAATATCGCCGCCCTTTGTTGCACGAGCAGAGTTGATATCGATAGAAGTCAGTGCTTCTGTTGGGTCGATTACGATAGAACCACCAGATGGAAGACGAACTTCACGTTGGAAAGCAGATTCAATCTGGCTTTCAATCTGGTAATGGCTGAATAGTGGCACTTCACCATCGTATTTCTTAACGCGATTCATGAAATCTGGGCGTATTAATTGAATGTGCGCTTGTGCACGTTCAAAAATAGTATTGCTGTCGATTAGAATCTCGCCAATATCACGACGTAGGTAGTCACGAATCGCACGAACGATAACGTTACTCTCTTGGTGAATTAAGAAAGGAGCTGCATTTGAATCAGAAGCTTGCTTGATAGCGCCCCAGTGATTCAGTAGTACGTTTAGGTCCCACTCTAGCTCTTCTGCACTTTTACCAACACCCGCTGTACGCACGATTAGGCCCATACCTTGAGGAAGCTCAAGAGTGCTTAATGCTGCTTTCAGTTGAGTGCGTTCATCACCTTCGATACGACGAGAAATACCGCCTGCACGAGGGTTATTAGGCATAAGAACTAAGTAACTACCAGCCAAAGAGATGAAAGTTGTCAGTGCAGCACCTTTGCTACCACGTTCTTCTTTCTCTACTTGTACGATTACTTCTTGGCCTTCTTTTAGCACTTCTTTAATGCTAGGACGGCCTTGGTATGTATAACCTTCAGGGAAGTATTCGCGGGCAATTTCTTTAAGAGGGAGGAAACCGTGACGTTCTGCGCCGTAATCAACGAATGCCGCTTCTAGGCTTGGTTCAATACGGGTAATACGTCCTTTGTAGATATTCGCTTTCTTTGACTCGTGACCTGGACTTTCGATATCTAGATCGAACAGTCGCTGGCCATCAACCAAAGCGACACGCAACTCTTCTTTTTGAGTTGCGTTAATTAACATTCTTTTCATTTAGAAATTCTCATTGTCTTTTCTTATTTTCATCATTGTTCTTATCGCTTTATTTCGTTTCTCATGGTGCCAGATCCCATGGCTTTATCGGTGCAGCCTCCCGGCTGGAGAGGGATGCTCTGGGGCACGTCAGTCATCATAGGGAGTTAGCCTATGATCCGCGATGTGGCGGTGAATACTCAACATGAGCGTACGTGAGTAGAGCGATAAGGAACCCAGTTGACCGTGTCTTACGCCGATTGCAGCACTGTCTAATCTGAGTTATCTACTCATTTACTTGCTTATGAATGGTTAGCTGTTTAAATAATAGTCAAACCACTGATAGCAGCTGTGAACTATAGCAGCGGTCGGTAAACACAGCAATCTGCTTTGTCGGAATGCTGTAAAAAAAACAGTTTTTGTTTGGGTTTTGATAGCTCTAACTCACTGTCTATAAATAATTTATCAATTGATATTTTAATTTGCAGGAATCTTGGTGCTTTTTTGTTCGAAGAATCAAAGAAATATAGAACTTCAACGAGCATTTGAGGATAGATCGGCAGGGATTAAGGATAAATAAGTTCGGAATAGAGCTAAGAAAATCTCAATTATCAAAAGTGACAGTGATACAATAGCCCAATGAGCGAAATTAGAACCCAAGTCCAATTCGTCGACATTGACGAAGATATGGCTGGTCAGCGTATTGATAACTTCTTACGCAACCAATTAAAAAACATCCCGAAAAGCATGATTTACCGAATCGTGCGTAAAGGCGAAGTCCGCGTAAACAAAAAACGCATCAAGGCTGAGTACAAACTAAAAGCTGGTGATTTAGTTCGTATTCCGCCAGTTACCATTGAAGAGAAAGTTGAAGAGAACGTGCCAAGCACGAAACTCAACAAGGTTTCAGAATTGGAACAGTGCATCATCTATGAAGATGATCACATGCTGATTTTGAATAAACCATCAGGTACTGCGGTTCATGGTGGTAGTGGACTTAAGTTCGGCGCAATTGAAGCGTTAAGAGCACTTCGTCCCGATGCTCGCTTTCTTGAATTAGTGCACCGTATCGATAGAGATACGTCTGGCATTTTGCTTGTTGCTAAGAAGCGCTCGGCGCTAAGACACCTTCAAGCACAGTTCCGTGAAAAAACCGTACAGAAGTATTACTTTGCTTTAGTGATGGGTGAGTGGAAGAACAGCTGTAAGGTTGTAAATGCTCCATTGCTAAAAAATGAAGTAAACAGCATTGTTCGCGTGAACCCAAACGGCAAAGCTTCTGAAACCCGCTTTAAGGTTTTAGAGAAATTCCAAGAGGCGACGTTGATTCAAGCTAGTCCAATTACAGGCCGTACACACCAAATCCGTGTGCACGCTCAGTATACTGGTCACCCAATTGCTTGGGATGATCGCTACGGTGATCGTCGTTTTGACGCTTACACGGGCAAGGTTGGTCTTGATCGTCTGTTCTTACATGCCGCGAACATCAAGTTTACGCACCCAGGTAGTGAAGAGAAGATGGATATCTCGGCGCCAATGGAAAGAAGGTTAGAGAAAGCCCTCACTGGATTACGTAAGATCTAAGAAGATACGAGATACGAGATACGAGATACGAGATACGAAAAGAAGATATTCTTTTTAAATCGAGTGTGTACATAGAATCATAAAGGTTGGCGAATATCGTCAACCTTTTTTGTTTTCTGCTGGAGAAGTTCCTTCAACTCGCTCGCTCCTCGCTCTTGAGGATGACGATTTTTCCTGAGTAAAGTCAGTCCGTGTTGCTATCGAGTTAATCAATTAGCTGATTGGATAATGTAGCGATTTGAGTGATTCCCTAGACTGACGAAGGAGAGAGTAGGGAATCTCTAACAAAAGAGAGAGTATCCATTATAGCACATTCATTCCTTGCGCTTCTAACATATCGACTAGATCGATCAGCGGTAAACCGATCAAAGTATTTGGGTCTTTGCCTTCCATCTGTTTAAACAACGCGATGCCTAACCCTTCACACATAAAACTACCGGCGCAGTAATAAGGCTGTTCTTTCTCAACATAACTAATGATCTGTTGCTCTGTTAAATCGCGGAAATGCACTACGAAGGTGTCGAGACGCGTGTCAGCTTTGTTAGCCTCACTGTTCCAAACCGAAAGCCCGGTATAAAAAGTAATACTCTTGCCGCTTTGGCGAGATAATTGCTCGATCGCTTTTTCTCGAGTATGAGGCTTACCTATGATCTCTCCGTCAATCACACAAACCTGATCAGAGCCAATGACTAAGCTAGGCAGCTCCACAGCACAAGACTTAGCTTTGGTCTCAGCAAGGCGCATCACCAACTGTTGAGGTGTCTCTTCGGGAAGCGGCGTTTCATCGCAGTCAGGCTTAGCTGTGACAAAGTTTAACTGTAGTTTTTTGAGGATCTCTTGCCTAAATGGAGACGTAGAAGCTAAAACTAGTTGGTAATTTCTCATTTTAATTTACAATTCGAGTAAGCATTTAGTTCAGGATAACGTAACTTATCCTGCTATTCATAATGCTCTGAACAGGAAAGGTAGGAAAGTACATTTTTTTTGCCATTTCCTTTGACTAAACATGATTTGGAAGATAAGATTCGCGCCCTATGCAAAAGGAAAAAATACCGCGTACAGTTGATCCGGCAAGAACGGCTCAAAAACGACTTGATGTGAATGGTATCATTCAGGTCAGTCTTTTAAAGCGTTTAACCGAAGCAACTGAAGGCGTAAAACGTGACGCGCAAGTCTCAATGTCATTTGGGCTTGATGAACAACGATTAGTCGTTATCTCTGGTAAAGCTAACGTCGAAGTCGATTTAGAGTGTCAACGTTGTAATGAGGTTTTCGCACATGAGTGCGATGTCCAATTTACTTATACTCCTGTTTACAGTGAGAAAAGTGAAGAGGAAGCACCGGAAGAGTACGATTTGGTAGATCTGAACGAGTACGGTGAGTTAGACCTGATTCAATTAGTTGAAGACGAGTTCATCCTTGGATTGCCACAAATAGCAATGCACGACGATGCGGACTGTAGCGTTAACTCAAATAATTTGGTATTTGGTGAACTTCCTGAAGAAATTGAGGAAGATAAAAAGCCGAATCCATTTGATGTTTTAAAAAGCTTAAAGAAGTAACTGCTTCTTTAAGAATTTACATAGGAGTAGGGTCAATGGCCGTACAAAAGAGCAAGAAATCACGTTCAATGCGTGGCATGCGTCGTTCACACGATGCACTAACTACAGCTGCACTTTCTGTAGACGCAACTTCAGGTGAAACTCACCTACGTCACAACGTGACTGCCGAAGGTTTCTACCGCGGCAAAAAGGTTATCAACAAGTAAGGTTGACCTTTGCAAAATCTAACCGTTGCGCTTGATGCAATGGGCGGGGACTTCGGTCCTCGTGTAACAGTGCCTGCCGCCGTGCAGGCACTGTCGTATTTCCCAGAGCTAAAAGTCATTCTCATAGGTGATCGAGCCGCGATCACATCTCAATTATCTTCATTAGGTCGAATGCCTGATTCTCGTTTGAGTATCCAGCATTGTGATCGAGTTATATCCAATTCTGAAAAACCGTCACTAGCCTTACGTAACAGTCAGGGTAGCTCTATGCGTGCTGCTATTGATTTGGTTGCTGAATCACAGGCTGATGCTTGTGTGAGTGGTGGTAACACCGGCGCACTGATGGCGCTATCTCGTTTCAGACTCAAACTTCTTCCCGGCATTGATAGGCCTGCATTGGTTTCCGCTTTGCCTACTGCTTCTGGCAACCGTACATGGATGCTTGATTTAGGGGCGAACGTTTCTAGTGACGCAGATTCACTGTTTCAGTTTGCCGTAATGGGCAGTGCATTAGCCGAACAACATTTAGGTCGCGCGCCACGTGTCGCTATCTTGAATATCGGCGCAGAAGAAATTAAAGGCAATGACCTTGTAAAACGATGCGCTGAAATGTTGTCGAATACTCAGTCTGTGAATTTCATAGGCTATATTGAAGGTAATCAATTACTTCAAGATGCTGCTGATGTCGTCGTATGTGATGGTTTTGTGGGCAATGTCTGCTTAAAAACGTGCGAAGGTACGGCTCAGCTCTTTATTGATAAGCTAAAAACGCGCATGATGGCTTCAACAATAAAGGGTTGGATAGCCAGAATGTTGTTTTCTGAGCTATTTACTGAATTAAAAACCTTGAACCCCGACCAGTATAACGGCGCAAGTTTGTTAGGATTGCGCGGCATTGTCATTAAAAGTCATGGAAGTGCTGATGTGTCTGCAGTCGTCAACGCGATTGGTGAGGCAGTACACGAGGTCAAACGACAAGTCCCCAGCCGCATTAGCGATCGTTTGGAAGCGGTTTTACTCGAGAGGCATTATTAGTCTTCATGTATAGCAAAATTTTAGGTACTGGCAGCTACTTGCCATCTCAGGTGCGTACAAACGCAGACTTAGAGAAAATGGTAGAGACTAGCGATGAGTGGATTGTTGCTAGAACAGGTATTAAAGAGCGTCGTATTTCAGCGGAAAACGAAACCGTTGCTGATATGGCGTTTTACGCTGCTGAGAATGCCATTGAAATGGCAGGTATCGACAAAGAAGATATTGATTTAATCATCGTTGCGACAACCAGCAGTAGCCACACATTCCCGTCTTCGGCATGTCAGGTACAAGGTAAGCTTGGAATTAAAGGCTGCCCTGCGTTTGATTTGGCTGCAGCGTGTTCTGGTTTTGTTTACGCACTGTCTGTTGCTGATCAACACATCAAGACTGGCATGTGTAAGAACGTTTTGGTAATTGGTGCTGATGCACTGTCAAAAACCTGTGATCCGACTGACCGCTCTACTATCATCTTATTTGGTGATGCAGCAGGCGCGGTGGTTGTAGGCGCAAGCGAAGAGCCAGGTATTTTGTCTACTCATATTTACTCTGATGGTAAATACGGTGAGCTTCTAAGCCTAGAAGTACCAGAGCGCGGCGGTGATGCTGATAAATGGCTGCACATGGCAGGCAACGAAGTATTCAAAGTGGCGGTAACTCAGCTTTCTAAGCTAGTTAAAGACACATTAGCTGCGAATAATATGGATAAGTCAGAGCTTGATTGGTTAGTTCCACACCAAGCGAACTACCGTATTATCTCGGCAACGGCTAAAAAGCTGACAATGTCGCTTGATCAAGTAGTTATTACTCTTGATAAGCACGGTAATACGTCAGCAGCTACCGTGCCAACAGCACTCGATGAGGCTGTTCGCGACGGGCGAATTAAACGTGGTCAAACGCTTCTTCTTGAAGCCTTTGGTGGCGGCTTCACTTGGGGTTCTGCGTTAGTTAAATTCTAACCTCAAGCGATAATCAACAAACAAGGCACATAACTTATGTGCCTTATTCAATTTTTTGCTTTGCTTAAAGGATAATTACAATGAGCAAGTTTGCTATCGTATTCCCAGGCCAAGGCTCTCAAGCTATCGGTATGCTTGCTGACCTAGGCGAACAGTATGATGTTGTTAAACAGACATTTGCTGAAGCTTCAGAAGCACTTGGTTACGATCTATGGGCATTGGTTCAAGATGGTCCAGTAGAAAATCTAAATGAAACTTTCCGCACTCAACCGGCTCTATTAACAGCGTCTGTTGCTATTTGGCGTGTATGGCAAGAACTTGGCCTAGAGCAACCTGTAAATCTAGCAGGTCACAGCCTAGGCGAATACTCTGCACTAGTATGTGCAGGCGTTATCGACTTTAAAGAAGCGATCAAGTTGGTTGAACTACGTGGTCAACTGATGCAAGAAGCGGTTCCTGCAGGTGTTGGTGCAATGTACGCAATCATCGGTCTAGACGATGAAGCGATTGCTAAGGCGTGTGAAGAAGCTGCGCAAGACGAAGTTGTGTCTCCAGTTAACTTTAACTCTCCTGGCCAAGTTGTTATCGCGGGTAACAAAGCGGCAGTAGAGCGTGCTGGTGCACTTTGTAAAGAAGCGGGCGCTAAGCGTGCACTTCCGTTACCTGTTTCTGTGCCGTCTCACTGTGCACTGATGAAGCCAGCAGCAGACAAGCTAGCGGTGGCTCTAGAAGCTCTAGAGTTCAACACGCCAGCATTGCCTGTTATCAATAACGTTGATGTTATTGCTGAAACAGACCCTGCAAAAATCAAAGATGCACTTGTTCGTCAGCTATACAGCCCAGTTCGTTGGACTGAAGGTGTACAAGCGATGAATGAGCAAGGCGTTGAGAAGCTACTTGAATTAGGCCCTGGTAAGGTTCTTACTGGTCTAACAAAACGAATCGTAAAAACTATGACAGCTGCTGCAGTTAATGACACTGCATCACTAGAAGCTGCTAAGTAATAACCACTTAATAGAGAAGTTATGATGAATTTAGAAGGCAAAGTTGCACTAGTTACAGGCGCAAGCCGTGGTATCGGTCGTGCAATCGCTGAACTTTTAGTTGAGCGTGGTGCTAAAGTTATCGGTACTGCTACATCTGAAGGCGGCGCTGCTGCAATCAGCGAGTACCTTGGTGAGAACGGTAAAGGTCTTGCTCTTAATGTAACTGATACTGACTCAATTGCTGCTACACTGAAAACCATCAACGATGAATTCGGTGCGATTGACATTCTAGTTAACAACGCAGGTATCACTCGTGATAACCTTCTTATGCGTATGAAAGACGACGAATGGAATGACATCATCGACACTAACCTAACGCCGATTTTCCGCATGTCTAAAGCTGTACTGCGTGGCATGATGAAGAAGCGTCAGGGTCGTATCGTAAACGTTGGTTCTGTAGTAGGTACTATGGGTAACGCTGGTCAAGCTAACTACGCAGCGGCTAAAGCAGGCGTAATTGGTTTTACTAAATCAATGGCTCGTGAGGTTGCATCTCGTGGCGTTACAGTGAACACTGTAGCTCCTGGTTTCATCGAAACTGACATGACTAAAGCGCTAAATGATGACCAACGTGCAGCAACTTTGGCGAATGTACCAGCAGGTCGACTAGGTGACCCTCGCGAAATCGCTGAAGCTGTGGTATTTTTGGCGTCACCTGCGGCAGCTTATATCACAGGTGAAACACTTCACGTCAATGGCGGTATGTACATGGTGTAAATTATGTGCAACATTTGTGCATGATTTAAGTCAAGATCATACGTAATTTCGGTTAAAATCGTGAAAATTGTGGTTTGACCAGAAAAGTTGACCTTGCAACTTTCAATAGATTGAATAAACTACGGAAAACATCGCATAAAGCGAACTCTGTAAAGGAAAAGAAAAAATGAGCAACCTCGAAGAACGCGTAAAGAAAATCATTGTTGAACAGCTAGGTGTAGACGAAGCTGAAGTTAAAAACGAAGCTTCTTTCGTTGATGACCTAGGTGCAGATTCTCTAGACACAGTTGAGCTAGTAATGGCTCTAGAAGAAGAATTCGACACTGAAATCCCAGATGAAGAAGCTGAGAAAATTACTACTGTTCAAGCAGCTATCGATTACGTAACTAGCGCTCAGTAATAATCTCTCCCAGGCGGTCACCTCGACCGCCTGTGTTTTATCTAACTCATCTATCCTCATCTTAAATCACCTCAATCCCCGGAGTGTAAAATCGTGTCCAAGCGTCGTGTAGTTGTCACTGGCATGGGTATGTTGTCACCGGTAGGCAACACTGTAGAATCTTCTTGGAAAGCCCTGCTAGCTGGTCAAAGTGGTATCGTTAATATCGATCATTTTGATGCAACCAATTTCTCAACTCGTTTTGCAGGTCTAGTTAAAGACTTTAACTGCGAAGAGTATATGACTAAAAAAGATGCTCGTAAGATGGACTTGTTCATCCAGTACGGCGTCGCAGCAGGTATTCAAGCTTTAGATGACTCAGCCCTAACTATTACCGAAGAAAACGCTCCACGTGTGGGTGTTGCTATCGGTTCTGGTATTGGTGGTCTTGGTTTGATCGAAGCAGGTCACCAAGCTCTAACTGAAAAAGGCCCTCGTAAGATCAGCCCGTTCTTCGTACCGTCGACGATCGTGAATATGATTGCTGGTCACATGTCTATCATGCGCGGCCTACGCGGTCCAAACATCGCGATTTCTACTGCATGTACGACTGGTCTACATAACATTGGCCACGCAGCTCGTATGATTGCATACGGCGATGCTGACGCAATGCTAGCGGGCGGTGCTGAAAAAGCATCAACTCCACTAGGTATGGGCGGTTTTGGTGCGGCTAAAGCACTATCTACTCGTAACGATGAGCCTCAAAAAGCTTCTCGTCCATGGGACAAAGGCCGTGATGGCTTCGTTCTTGGTGACGGTGCAGGCATGATGGTTCTTGAAGAGTACGAACATGCGAAAGCTCGTGGCGCTAAGATTTACTGTGAGCTAGTTGGCTTCGGTATGTCGGGTGACGCTTACCACATGACATCTCCAAGTGAAGATGGCTCAGGTGGCGCACTAGCGATGGAAGCGGCTATGCGTGATGCTGGCATTACTGGTGAACAAATCGGTTATGTGAACGCACACGGTACTTCGACTCCAGCTGGTGACGTAGCGGAAGTTAAGGGCATCAAGCGTGCTCTTGGCGAAGCAGGCAGCAAGCAAGTGTTGGTTTCTTCTACGAAATCAATGACAGGCCACCTTCTAGGTGCTGCAGGTTCTGCTGAAGCTATCATCACGGCAATGTCTCTGGTTGACCAAATTGTTCCACCAACAATCAACCTAGATGATCCTGAAGAAGGCTTAGATATTGACTTAGTACCTCACACTGCGCGTGAAGTTAGCAACATGGAATATGCTGCATGTAACTCATTCGGTTTCGGTGGTACAAACGGCTGTTTGATCTTCAAAAAGATTTAATCATCTTATTAAAGACGTAAACACTCGTAGATAGTCACAATTAGACTTGTTTTTAAACGGCTTGATGCTTTAGCATTGAGCCGTTTCTTTTTATGGGGAAAAACATGTTTTGGGTTGATGGAGAAAGCCAGCAAACTGTCGATATCTTGGACCGTTCGTTTCAATACGGAGACGGCTGTTTTACCACCATGCTTGTTCAAGGTGGCCAGATTCAACATTTTCACGATCATCAGCGTCGTGTCGATGAATGCCTGAAAGCGTTACGCATTTCTGAACTTGATTGGGATGTGGTCAATGTTTGGCTCGATAGCGTACTTCAACACATCCAAAACAATGCGCTTCATGAAACAGAGAACCGCCATGAGACAAACAAGCCTCATGATGAAAAAGCAGGGATAAAGCTGCACGTTAGCCGCGGTGCTGGTGGCAGAGGTTATAGCACCAAGAATATCGCTAAACCTACGGTCACCATCAGTACGTTTGATTTTCCAAGCCATTATTCAGCGTGGCAAGATTCTGGTGTTGAACTCGGTGTCTGCCAACAAGCTTTAGGTTTGATCCCACTACTTGCCGGGCATAAGCACAATAATCGCCTTGAACAAATCTTGATGAAAGACGAAATGGATCAGGTCAATGAAGTCGATGGTGTGGTGCTTGATATCTCAGGCAATGTCATCGAAACCACCATGGCTAATTTGTTTTGGCGAAAAGGGCAGATCATTTATACACCTCAACTGACGCAAAGTGGCGTCGCAGGGGTTATGCGTAAGCAAGTGTTAATCGCGCTGAATCAAGCTGAACTTTCCGTTACAATTAGCGACTACTGCCTATCTCAACTCATGCAAGCTGATGAGGTTTTCATGACCAACTCCATTTTAGGGGTTGCCCCAGTTACCCGTATTAGTGAAACCCAATTTAACATTGGAACCGTTACTCGTAGCCTTCAAGGACAACTAAACTCGTGATCAAAAAGTTATTTATTTTTCTTATCTTGTGTCTAATCGCAGCTGGTGCTGCTGGGTTCTATGTTTACAACCAAGCGCAAGATAACCTGAAACAAGTCATCCAATTAGAAAAACCACAGGTCGTAACCGTTGCTTCAGGCAGCAGTTTTAATCGTGTTCTGGCACAGTTGATAAATGAGGGGCTATTTGAGGCTTCTCCTTACGAGAAATTAATCCGTAAGTTACATCCTGAGCTTGTTGACGTAAAGGCGGGTACATTTCTGCTAGAGCCGGGTTTGACCTTAGAGCAGGCATTACAAGTGCTTGTTGAGGGCAAAGAGCATCAATTCACTATTACCTTTGTTGAAGGCAGCCGCTTTGATGAATGGCTTGTGCAGCTAAAGGACAACGAATTCATTCAACAAACGTTGGATGGTGTTTCTGAAAAAGAGATTGCTGAAAAGTTGGGTATTGAAAACGAAAAGTTAGAAGGCCTTTTCTTAGCAGAAACGTATCACTATACCTACGGCACCACTGATTTAGATTTGTTGAAGCGGGCGCATCGAGACCTAATGAACGTGGTGAATGAAGAGTGGGAAAATCGAGCGGATAAACTGCCTCTTAAATCGCCATACGAAGCGTTAATTCTTGCATCTATCATTGAGAAAGAGACCGCTGTTGCGTCAGAACGTGAGCGTGTCTCTTCTGTGTTCGTTAACCGTCTGAACAAGCGTATGCGTTTGCAAACTGATCCTACGGTTATCTATGGAATGGGTGAGAGCTACGATGGCAATATCCGTAAGAAAGACTTACGTACGCCAACGCCATACAACACCTATACAATGAGTGGCTTGCCACCGACACCTATCGCTATGGCAGGCAAAGCTTCTATCAACGCGGCGTTGAATCCAGAGAAGAGCAACTACTTGTATTTCGTTGCGAGTGGAACAGGTGGTCACGTATTTTCAAAGAGTTTGACTGAGCATAACCGTGCAGTGCGAGCTTACTTAAAGCAATTAAGAAAAAACAGATAAAGAAATAATTATGAATCAGTCGAAATTTATCGTGGTTGAAGGCCTTGAAGGCGCTGGCAAAAGCACAGCAATCAATGCCATCGTTGAGACATTAAAAGCGTCGGGTGTCGAGGATATTGTTAATACTCGCGAGCCGGGTGGTACAGTCTTAGCTGAAAAGATGCGCTCATTGGTTAAAGAAGAGCACGAAGGCGAGAAGCTTCAAGACATGACTGAATTGCTGCTGATGTACGCAGCACGTGTTCAATTAGTAGAGAACGTCATCAAGCCCGCACTCGACAGTGGTAAATGGGTCTTGGGTGATCGTCATGATATGTCTTCACAGGCTTACCAAGGTGGTGGTCGTCAGATTGCACGCACGACAATGGAATCACTGAAAGCAACCACGCTAGGCGGCTTTAAGCCCGATCTAACGCTATATTTGGACCTAGACCCTAGAGTAGGGCTAGAGCGTGCTAGAGGCCGTGGTGAGCTTGATAGAATTGAAAAAATGGACATCTCATTTTTCGACCGCACGCGTGAGCGCTATTTAGAAATTGCAGAACAAGATGATTCTGTACTTGTGATTAATGCGCAGCAAGAAATTGAGCAAGTAGCCACTGATATTAAAGTTGCGCTAACTGCTTGGCTCGACAAACAGTAGGTAGTCATGGCTGAAGTGTATTCTTGGCTCACACCGGTATGGAGTGAGTGGAAAAAAAGTCTCGATGCGGAGCGTTTTCCTAACTCTGTGATTGTTAATGCGCCGCAAGGGCTCGGCGTTGATGCGTTGATTAACCAACTTACCGACGCATTGATGTGTACGAATTATGAAAGCGAGTCGTGCGGGTTTTGCCACAGCTGTGAATTAATGAAGTCGGGCAGTCATCCTGATTTTCATGTGATCTCACCAGAGAAAGAAGGTAAGTCGATCACAGTTGATCAAGTGCGTGCCAGCAACCGCTGGGCTCAAGAGTCTTCTCAGTTAGGTGGTTTGCGCGTTATCTTGCTTAACCCTGCTGAAGCAATGAACGAATCGGCTTCCAATGCACTACTGAAAACTCTGGAAGAGCCATCAAGCAAGTGTATTTTCATTCTGTCTACTCGCAACAGTAATCGCTTAATGCCGACTATTATCAGCCGTTGTCAGCAATTCAACGTGGTTAGCCCGCAGTTAGAGGCAGGTTCGGCGTGGTTAGATGGGGAAGTGGGCAAAGCGGTACCGCAGTATATTTTAGCACTCAATGACAACGCGCCTTTAAAAGCAAAAGCGATGTTTGAGCAAGGTGGCGTTGAAGCATCAACAAAAGCGCTCGATGGCTTTGTGAATGTGATAAAAGGCACTCAACCTGACATGCTAAAGTTCTCTACAGAGCTTAGCAAAGACCCTTTAATTCAACTTGGCTGGCTTTGGCATTTATTGTCGGATGTACAGAAGCTGCATTTTGGTTTGGCGAATCAGGCTATCACTCCGAGTGCAAAAGCACTGTGTGAGGTGATGTCTTACCAAAGTGCTTATGCAGCATCGAATAAACTGCTGATATTGATTGAGCAGTTAAAGCAACACCCTGGGCTCAATACGGAGCTACTCATAATGAATTGGCTAATAGCCACTTGCGAGGAAACATGTTCGTAGATTCCCACTGTCACTTAGACAAACTGGATTACCAAGATTTACACACCAGCGTAGAAGATGTGGTTAACAAGGCGAAGGCTGCCAATGTAGACCAATTGCTTTCTGTCGGTGTGACACTAGATTCGTTTGAAAACATGCTCGAGATGATCTCGCCGTTTGATAACGTCAAAGCCTCCTGTGGCGTTCATCCTCTCGATGTTGAAAGTGATTTCTGCCTAGAGACAATGCGTGAGTACGCGAGCAATCCCAAGGTTGTAGCGATTGGTGAGACAGGTTTAGATTATCACTACCAACCAGAGACTGCAGAGCTACAACAGCTACGATTTAAGCAGCATGTTGAATTGGCCGTTGAGCTTAATAAACCTTTGATCATCCATACTCGTAACGCACGTGAAGACACATTGGCTATTTTACGTGATGGCGGAGCTGAGAAGTGTGGTGGCGTGATTCACTGCTTTACTGAAGATCAAGCGTTCGCTGAAGCGGCAATGGAGCTAGGTTTTTATATCTCAATTTCAGGTATCGTGACCTTCAAACAAGCAACAGAACTCAAAGAAGTTGTTAGGAAGCTTCCTCTCGATAGGCTATTGATCGAGACAGATTCTCCATATTTGGCGCCAATTCCATATCGTGGTAAGCAGAATCAGCCTGCATATGTTGTAGAAGTTGCAGCCTATATTGCACAATTGAAAGGCTTGTCAATGAAAGAGGTTGCTGAACAAACAACCAAAAATTATCAAAAACTTTTTTTGCGATAAAAAACGAAGTAAACAAATAAAAGGGAGCGAAAGCTCCCTTTTTGTGTTTTTGATCACCAAAAATGCTTTTTTTTTTAATGTTTACTAATTATGTTGAACTTGAGATGGCTATTTATAACATTTGTAATTTTGTTACTAAAAATAACATTAGCTCCTATTTTATTTACCCAGTAAAATAATAGGTCTCATTGAAAATGCCCTTTATTTTCAATGAATTAAATAATTGTAAAGCATTGCATTTCTAGATTTGACATGTGATCCAAGACGTGTTTTGAAACTAAATTTCGTAAGTGACTAGAAAGTTAGTTCCCCATCAATATATATTTAGCGGCAGAAAATATAATGCAATACATGGTTACATTTTCACTGGGTGCTAACATATAGGCTACGGGGGTGTGCCGTTAGAACCCATATAATTATTTTATCTTTATCAGGAGCATAAACATGTTTAAGAACCTTTTTGCTAGCCTGCAGAAAGTTGGTAAGTCTCTGATGCTTCCAGTATCAGTTTTACCAGTTGCGGGTATTTTGCTAGGTGTCGGTGCAGCAGATCTTCCTTTCATTCCAGAAATCGTTTCAAACCTAATGGAACAAGCTGGTGGTTCAGTATTCGGTCAAATGGCACTACTGTTCGCAGTAGGTGTTGCACTTGGCTTTACTAACAACGATGGTGTGGCTGGTCTAGCTGCTATCGTTGGTTACGGCATCATGACTGCTACACTTGGCGTAATGGCTGGTGTAATGGGCGTTGATAAAATCGATACTGGTGTACTAGGTGGTATCCTAGTCGGTGGTGTTGCTGCTTGGGCATTCAACCGTTTCTTCCGTATTCAACTACCAGAGTACCTTGGCTTCTTCGCTGGTAAGCGTGCAGTGCCAATTATCACAGGTTTCTCTGCGATTGGTCTAGCAATCCTACTATCTGTAGTATGGCCACCAGTTGGCGGCGCTATCTCTGCGTTCTCTGATTGGGCTGCTCACCAAAACCCACAAGTGGCGTTTGGTATCTACGGTATCGTTGAGCGTTCTCTAATTCCATTTGGTCTTCACCACGTTTGGAACGTACCTTTCTTCTTTGAAGCTGGTACTTGTGTAAACGCTGCTGGTGAAACTCAAAATGGTGTTCTTACTTGTTACCTAGTTGCTGATGACGCATCTCGTGCAGCGGGCAATGGCTTCGGTCAGCTAGCTGGTGGTTACATGTTCAAGATGTTCGGCCTACCTGCTGCTGCAATCGCGATTGCACACTCAGCTAAGCCTGAAAACCGCGCTAAAGTAATGGGCATCATGGCTTCTGCTGCGTTGACTTCATTCCTAACGGGTATCACTGAACCAATCGAATTCTCTTTCCTATTCGTTGCTCCAGTACTGTACGCAATCCACGCTCTACTAGCTGGTTCTGCATACGTTCTTGCGAACACTCTAGGTTTTGTACACGGTACATCTTTCTCACACGGTCTAATCGACTTCCTAGTTCTATCTGGCAATGCGTCTAAGATGGGCCTAATGGTTGTATGTGGTATTGCTTACGCTGCAATTTACTACATCGTATTCCGCACTGTGATTAAAGCTCTAGACCTTAAAACTCCAGGCCGTGAAGACGAGACTGAAGAAGAGTCAGTTGCGACTGGTTCTGAACTTGCTGGTGAGCTAGTTGCTGCATTCGGCGGCAAAGCGAACATCACTGGTCTTGACGCTTGTATTACTCGTCTACGTGTTGCTGTAGCTGATACAGCTCTTGTTGACCAAGACAAACTGAAGAAACTAGGCGCTGCAGGTGTTGTTGTTGTTGCTGGTGGCGTACAAGCTATCTTCGGTACTAAGTCTGACAACCTTAAGACAGACATGGATGAGTGGATCCGTAACAACGGTTAATTCTCTGATTCAATAAATTGAAAGGAGGCCGAAAGGCCTCCTTTTTTGTTTTCTGCTTTATGAAAGACTTTCCTGTCTTTAATCTTTTTTAACTCAGAGAGTTACCGTTCGGCTCGATGCGCTGATGTTCGTTCTCAAATTTTTCATATCTTTTATCTTTTACCTAGCGATGACACCTTTAGCTGTTATTCCAGTAAACTACCGTTTTTTAAACACAGTCTGAGAATATTATGAAACATCGTTACTTGATCGGCCTTATGTGCTGCAGTGGAGCCTCTTTTGCCCACGCTTCTGAAGCTCCAGCTTTGGAAGTTGGACTCGCCATTGACCAAGACCTGAGTGTCGTTGTGGAATTTGATCAGAAATACCGTGCTACGATTGGCAATGATGGTGCTGCATTTGACTACATCTGGAAGCGCGGTCAGTTCGAGACTGAAGCTCCGTTGAGCTGGTACGTCGGCGCTGGTGCTTGGGCTGAATGGAATGATGACTTTGGTTTACGCTTGCCGTTAGGTGTGAAGGTGAACTTCTATGAAGGTTGGAATGCTTACGCGCAAGTTCACCCTGAGCTCGACATGTACAAAGGGGTTGAGTTGCAAGTAGGCGGTGCTCTGGGTATTACATACAAGTTCTAACTCGAACCAAAAAACGTTTTTATAATGACAAAGCCAGCATTTAGCTGGCTTTGTCGTTAAATCAGACATCCAGATTTTCTTCTAACTCATTTCGCTTGAGAACAGGCGTTGACTTAGAAAGTAAAACTGAGTCCGATATTGGCCTGGAATTGGTTCATCCAATCGGTATCAAAGCGGATAATGCAGTCTTGCCCAGTGCTTGGCACGCTACAAACACCGGATGTGTCGTTATCGACAACCGTACCTAGCCAGCGTATTTGAGTATTTAAAGCTAAGCGGTCACTAAATTTGTATTCTAAACCACCAAAGATAGAGGTGGAGAATCCATACTTGTCTTTCGCCCAGTCAACATCAACGTAAGACGCCCCAAGACCTAGCCCTAGATAGCCGGACAATACAGGAGAAGCAGGGTAGTAGATACTGCTTTGAAAGTGCAGGTATTGGATGGAGGAACTTAAGTTGAGTGTTTCTAACTCAGAGCTCTGATTGGAATAGAAAAAGCCGATGCGTCCTTTTTCAAGTGGCGTTTCAATTGCAAAAGTGTAGTTTTCAGAGCCTTTCATGTCATAAGTTTTTCCATCCTGGTCTTCGACACTGCCACCGCCGGTATAACCCACCATCGGAGTAATGATGATCTCCGGCGAAGCATTCGCGCTTGAAATGGAAAGAAGCGTAACCAGTGCCATTATATTTGCTTTGTTATTCATGAGTATATCCTTGTCCATACACTTACTAATTGTGATGGTTACATCAATATTGTGCGACTAATTTCAACGATTCTTGAAGATACTTCACACACCTGATAGTACTTAAATAGAGACTCGACAAATTAATAATAAGCCAGAGGTGTCTATGGACCATAATCTGAAAAATGCTCTACAAATAACAGCGTTTATCTACACAATCATTCTTTCATTTGGCTTTATTGCGATTGGTAGCTAATACCATTTATTGCGAGGCTGAGTTTTTGTGCTCAGGGAATAATGAATAGTGGGATTATAACCAATATTGATACAGCAATAGACTTGGACTATTACGCTAAGTTTATTGCTGGAAAAACAGCACTGGTCGCTCAAGGTGGCGGACAGAGAAGTATTTTTACTTCGGGAGTGCTGGATGCCTTTCTTCTTTCTAATTTTGACCCCTTCGACGAATTTTTTGGTACCTCAGCAGGTGCCCTCAACTTATGCGCTTATCTGTGCCGTGATAAAGGCCTTGGGCGTTCTTTTGTTCTCGACCTCACTACCTCACCAGAATTCTTCAATCTTTTTTCTTATATACGACACCGAAAGAATCTAGGCCTCGAATGGGCTTTAGAGCAAATTATGGCTTATCCCTATAAGCTCGATCTGGATTTGGGACGACAAACGTTAGGCGATCGCCATTTTTATGCGGCAGTGACGGACTCTAAAGATTTACGAGATCACTACTTCCCATTATTGGGCGACGACTGGTACAAAGTGATGATTGCGACCTGCGCCATTCCTCGTTTGTACAATGACGAAATTTTCATTGGTGACAGTGCTTATGTGGACGGTGGTGTATCAGCATGTATACCGGTTCAAGAAGCATGGCGCAGACAAGCTCGTTCTATTGTCGTGATTCGTACTGAGCCCGTGGTAGAGGAAGGGGATGGACATTTAGCGGGCTCTCAGGTGAATAAACCTTCAATAAAAGCACCTAAACCGATATCCGCCGAAGAGCTGGAATGGTTTCGTGAATCTTTCGACAGTGTTCAAGGCCACTGGCAACAGAAAGTGGAGCAGTGGAAAACCGACTGGACCTCTTTCTTCCAACAACAAATTATGCGCTCAAAAGAGCAAAAGCGTGACCGCGGGCATTTGGATCTGCTTAATGGTGGCCGATGGTTATTTGGTGCGGATGATATCTATCGCTTAAGTCATTTAATCGGTGATAAGTTTGATTCAGGCTTGGCTGACATGCTGATGGTGCATTACCAAACCTACTCACTGACACAAGACTTTTTGAATTCTCCACCGGATGATGCGTTTGTAGTGCAGATAGCACCAAGTCAGCCGCTGAAATCGAGTTCACTAATGAGTGATAAAGAGGATCTGTTACACGATTACGAATTGGGCTTAGAAGCCGGTTACCGATTTGTAGAAACCTACACATCAACGGAAAACGCTCGCAATTCACACATTCCACAGTTAGCAACCATTGCTGCTGGCAAGTAATTCTTGAAGTTGATGAGTTAGCATGCTGTTAGCTCTTATATCGTTAATGATTCAGTGTTCTGAAATGAAAAAGGGTTATTGAACTTGGTTCAATAACCCTTTTTTGCCTTGAGATTAGGCAAATCGTTTTGCCTTACGGGCAAACATTAGGTGACAGGCAAGATTCTCATACAGTTGGTTGATCCCGCCACATCCATAATGTCGCCTTGAGTGACGATAACGAGATCGCCAAACTTAAGATGCTCTTGCTCTTTTAGGCAGGTGAGCGTAGATAGGGCAATGTCAAAACTGTCTTTGGCTTCTGTCTCGAAGTAGATAGGTGTCACACCTCGGTACAAGGTGCAGCGATTAAGTGTTCCTTCGTTACGAGACAGCGCGTATATAGGCATGTCAGCACTTAGACGAGACATCATCAGTGCAGTACGGCCTGATTCAGTTAGAGTGACTACTCCTTTAATGCCTTCCATATGGTTTGCTGAGTAGATGGTCGCCATAGAAACAGTTTCTTCTGCGGTAACGAAGGTGCGGTCAATACGGTAATTAGATTGGTTAACCCCCGCCATCTTCTCAGCACCAATACAGACTTCTGCCATTGATTTTACGGTTTCGACTGGGTAATCACCCGCAGCGGTTTCACCTGAAAGCATCACTGCGTCGGTGCCATCGAGTACCGCATTGGCAACGTCCATGACTTCGGCACGGGTTGGCATTGGCGCAGAAATCATTGATTCCATCATTTGAGTCGCGGTGATCACCGTTCGGTTAAGCGCTCTAGCACGGCGTATAAGCTGTTTTTGTACACCGACCAACTCTGGGTCTCCAATTTCTACTCCGAGGTCACCACGAGCCACCATGACCACATCTGAGGCCATTATGATGTCATCCATATTCTCAACAGTGGCGACTGTCTCTGCTCGTTCCACTTTTGCGACGAGGTGAGCTTCTAAGCCAGCTTCTCGTGCAAGCTGACGAGCGTAGTGCATGTCTTCGCCATTGCGAGGGAAAGATACGGCGAGGTAATCCACTTTGATTTGTGCTGCGGTGACGATGTCGCGCTTGTCTTTTTCTGTTAGCGCTTCTGCTGAAAGGCCACCGCCTTTTTTATTGATGCCTTTGTTATTTGAGAGTGGGCCACCAATGATAACTTCGGTGTGAACACGGCAGCCTTCCACTTTGGTTACTTTCAGTTGAACACGACCATCGTCAAGCAACAGGATATCGCCGGAGGATACGTCGTTAGGCAGCTCTTTATAATCAAGGCCAACCGCTTGTTGGTTGCCTTCACCTAAACCTAAGCTACTGTCGAGAGTAAATAGATCACCGACAGCAAGTTGGATCTTACCTTCTTTGAATGTCGACACTCGAATCTTGGGACCCTGTAAGTCCCCGAGAATGGCGATTTGAGTGCCGAGTCTTTTGGCTATCGCTCGGACATTTTCTGCACGTTGGATATGGTCTTCGCTGGTGCCATGAGAGAAGTTCATACGGACGATATTGGCACCGGCTTTGATGATCTCTTCAAGCACGTTACCTTTATCAGTAGAAGGGCCTAGCGTTGTGACGATTTTCGTTTTTCTTAATTCGGCTGTCATGAATACTCCTAGAGTGAGGCCAAGTAATCTTTTAAAAGACTGAATTAAGTATATGCATTAATTGATAATTTATTGGGAGCTAGGGGGATATTTCTTGATTTGCCTCTAATTATTGAATTCAGGGCTCAAACGCGATGTTTTATTCTGAAAATTAAGTCGTAAATTATCGATGTGGGTGTTAATTTTCCTCGAACTATTTGACTCGATACACAAAGATTCATGTATATACGTGATACTGGTCACGGCGATATACCAAGTGACTTCACAATTACTTCGCAAAGTAAAAAAATTACCTCGTTGATGATTTCTGGAGCGTAAAATGTACATGGCTCAACCGGGCCATATTGATCATATCAAACAGGTCAATGCTGGTCGTGTATATAAACTAATTGACCTTAAAGGTCCTATTTCTCGTATCGATTTGTCCAAGCAAAGTGAGTTGGCTCCGGCGAGTATTACTAAAATTACCCGTGAACTCATTGAAGCTCACCTGATTCACGAAACGACGGTTCAAGAAGCCACGACTCGTGGGCGTCCTGCTGTCGGTCTGCAAACCAATAACGAAGGTTGGCAGTTTCTGTCGATGCGTCTTGGTCGCGGATACTTGACGATCGCGCTCCATGAATTGGGCGGTGACGTGCTTATCGATACCAAAATTGATATCCATGAACGCGATCAAGATGATGTGCTTGCGCGTCTTCTCCATGAAATCGATGAGTTCTTCCAAACCTATGCTGAGCAACTCGACAGGGTGACGAGTATCGCTATCACGCTGCCAGGTCTGGTGAATTCAGAGCAAGGTATTGTGCTGCAGATGCCGCACTACAACGTTGAAAACTTGGCGTTGGGGCCGGAGATCTACAAAGAAACCGGCCTACCAGTTTTTATTGCCAATGATACCCGAGCATGGGCATTAGCAGAGAAGCTGTTTGGTAACTCACAAGATAACGACAACTCTGTTCTTATCTCGATTCACCACGGTTTAGGTGCCGGGATCATTCTTGATGGTCGCGTTCTGCAAGGGCGTCACGGTAACATCGGTGAGTTGGGTCATATTCAGATCGATAAAGAAGGCAAGCTTTGTCATTGTGGTAATCGAGGCTGTTTAGAAACGGTGGCGAGTTCTCAGGCAATCCGAGAGCAAGTCAAAGAGCGACTGGCAAATGGTGAAGAATCAACGCTAACGGTGTTTGAAGACGTCACTATTGAACAGATCTGCGCTGCCGCTGCTGATGGGGATCCGCTAGCTGTCGAAGTGATTGAACAGTTAGGTCGTTATCTAGGCTCTGCGATTGCGATTGTGATTAACCTATTCAACCCAGAGAAAATCTTGGTGGGTGGTGTTATCAATCAGGCGAAGAGCGTGTTATACCCGGCGATTCAAAAGTGCATCGAAGAGCAGAGTCTATCGGTTTACCATAAAGACTTAGAGCTGGTGGAATCTCGTTTTTATAAGCAGGCAACCATGCCAGGTGCTGCGCTCATCAAGCAGGCCTTATACGATGGCCAACTGTTAATGAAAGTTATTGAAGGTTAACCCCTTTTCTCGTCTTGTAGCCTTACCCTGAACCTTTCCATGTACTTAAGCTTTGTATAACATCATTTGTTGTACTTAGTTTAAGCATTCTGTGCATTGGCGCTTTGCTTTAACCTATTGAAGTAGGCTATTGTAGCCACAGTTATTATTTGTCACTAAGGTGTTGTATGTCTGGCGTTTTAAATTCGGTTGATCAGAGAACCAAACTGGTCGGTGAAAATCGTCTGGAACTCTTATTATTCAGCTTAAACAGTCGTCAACTATTTGCGATTAACGTATTTAAAGTGAAAGAAGTCCTAAAAGTGCCAGTGCTCACTCGCTTACCTGGCTCTCACCATCATATTACGGGCGTGGCTTCTTTACGTGGTGAATCGGTGCCTGTTATTGATTTGCGAAGTGCCATTGGCTTTCCGCCATCTCGTGCGGAATCTCAAGAGAGCAACCTAATTATTACGGAATACAACCGAACCGTACAAGGTTTCTTGGTTGGACAAGTTCGTAATATCGTGAACACGACATGGACAGAAATTCAACCGCCGCCAAAGACAACAGGCCGTGCAAACTACCTAACCGCTATCACGCATATTCAAGAAGAAGAGCAGCACAAGATTGTTGAGATCATCGATGTTGAGAAAGTGTTGGCTGAGATCATTGATTACGATGTCTCGATCTCTGAAGGCGTTTTAGACGAACAATTAGCTCAGGAGATGATAGGACGTAATGTGCTTATCGTTGATGACTCTTCAACAGCGCGTAACCAAATCAAAGGTACCTTGTCGCAGTTGGGTTTGAACATTATTGAGTGTTGTGATGGCTTAGAAGCACTGACCTTACTTAAGGGCTGGTGTGATGAAGGCAAAGACATCAATCAAGAAATATTGTTGATGATCACCGATGCTGAAATGCCTGAAATGGACGGCTATAAGCTGACACACGAAGTACGTACTGACCCTAGAATGCATGACCTGTTTATTACGCTAAATACTTCATTAAGTGGAAGTTTTAATGAAGCTATGGTTGAGAAAGTAGGGTGTAACCGCTTTATTTCCAAGTTCCAGCCGGATCTCTTGGTTGAAGTGACTCAAGAGCGAATGCGTCAGATTTTATAATTAATGCTGTTGTACGGTTTGTTTTGAGTGACCTTATAGAAAACGTTTGCTAATATTCACGCAGCATATTTTTCTTAACGAAATATGCTCAACTACTAGCGTAACTTTTCACACACAATCTAAGGTAGTTCCTCTTAATGATATGGTTAACGTCTAAAGTTGTCATGACTTTGAGCTTATTACTGTATAGGGAATTTAAGAAAAGACGTACGGAAGCTGAAGTTGAGTCATAACTCAACAATTGGAATCGAAGGGAAGCGGATGCTTCCCTTTTTCGTTGCTCTTTCTCTCGTTCCTCCTTAGCCCGTGACCTATTGAGAACAGTTGGTACTTCGCTAATGAAAATCCCGAGATTTGGTTTTCAAGCCAACAATTTCACCGGTAATATCGATAAGTTTCCCCGCAATAACATGCACGACTTCTCCTTCTTTTTCTAATATCCCTTGTACCTTTAACGCTTTGGCTGTCAGATAAGCTTGCTGTTGAGCGCGCGCGGTTGCTCCCCATACCACGACATTAATATTGCCAGTACTATCCTCCAGCGTGACAAAGGTGACACCTGCCGCGGTTCCGGGAGATTGTTTGCCTGTGACTAATCCGACAACGGTGACCATAGATTTGTGTCTTTGTTGTATTAAATCTTTCATATGTGTGAATCGACCTAATCGCCCCGCTTCTTCTAGTAAGGTTATAGGGTGCTTATTTAATGAGATACCGACACTGGTAAAGTCCTCAAGTAAATCCTGCATCTCATTGGGTTTGTGCAGTGTGTGTTCGCCATGACCATCCTTAGTCTCGTCATAGACTTGGCTAAACAGAGGTAGGTCAGAAGCGGAATCCATTATCGCCCAGCGCGTCTGGAAACGGTCTCCCGAGACGTTATGTAGCGCATTGGCCGATGCCAGTAGCTCGATATCTTTCTTATTCATCGATAACTGTTTTACCTGACTAGGGTGGCGATAACCGGATTGTGGGCGATTGGCGAGCACGCTTTGAATTCCATGCTCGCTGAATCCTTTGATTTGTCGCAGCCCTAAGCGAATCGCTAAACCATTCTGATGTTCAACGACTATATGATTGTCTTGTGAGGCGTTCACACAGACTGGAAGTATCACCACATTATGTCGTTGTGCGTCTTGTACCAATTGTGATGGGCTATAAAAGCCCATGGGTTGGCTATTGAGCAAAGAAGCGTAGAAACACTCTGGGTGGTAACATTTCAACCAAGCAGAGCAATAAGCTAATACCGCAAATGAAGCCGAGTGGCTTTCAGGAAAACCGTACTCGCCAAAGCCGCATATCTGTTTAAAGATCTGCTCAGCAAACTCTGTCTCATAACCGCGCTTTTGCATTCCCTCGATAAGCTTGTTCTTAAATTTAAATACGTTGCCATTTTTCTTCCAAGCGGCCATCGCTCGTCTGAGTTGATCTGCTTCACCACCAGTAAATCCTGCAGCTACCATCGCGAGTTTGATCACTTGCTCTTGGAAGATAGGAACACCTAAGGTGCGCGACAGTACCGACTCCACATCTTTAGATGGATAACTGATTGGCTCAATGCCATCTCGACGCTTGAGAAACGGATGAACCATATCGCCCTGAATAGGACCAGGGCGTACGATAGCGATTTGAATCACCAAGTCGTAATAAGCCTTTGGCCTAAGCCTTGGTAGCATGCTCATTTGTGCACGTGACTCAATTTGGAATATCCCGACCGTGTCTGCTCGCTGAATCATGCCATAAACCTGAGGATCGTCCTTAAGGCGAGTGATCTCCGCAATTGTCAGTGATCGCCCATGAATACGTTTGATCAGGTCGAAACATTTACGAATTGCAGAGAGCATACCAAGCGCGAGCACATCAACTTTCAGCAAGCCTAAGGTTTCTAGATCATCCTTATCCCATTGAATAATGGTTCGGTCGTGCATCGCGGCATTCTCGACGGGAACCAGTTCATACAGAGGTCCTGAGGATATGACAAAGCCACCGACGTGTTGAGATAGGTGGCGTGGAAAGCCGATGATCTCATTGACCAAATGGATAAATTGTTGCCCCTTCAAAGAATCAGGTTGTAGTCCTAATTGAGTTAACTGAGCCTGCCAACCTAAGCTTTTGTCTCTGCGATTGGTGTTTTTGATGAAGTAATCGAGCTGAGTTTCTTGTAGCCCTAATGCTTTACCGACATCTCTTACTGCACTTTTAAAGCGATAAGAAATGACCGTTGCAGCCAGTGCAGCACGTTCTCTACCGTACTTTTGGTAGATATATTGAATAACCTCTTCTCGGCGTTCATGCTCAAAATCGACATCAATATCAGGCGGCTCATCGCGCTCTTTACTGATAAAACGCTCAAACAGTACCGAGATTTGTCTTGGGTCGACAGAGGTGATTTCTAAGCAATAACAGACCACGGAATTGGCCGCTGAACCTCGACCTTGGTAAAGAATACCTTGGCTTTTGGCAAACATCACGATGTCGTGGATGGTGAGAAAAAAGAAAGGGTAGTCGAGCTCACCAATCAGCCCCAGCTCTTTATCGATGATTTGTTGAATGTCATTAGGGACACCTTGTGGAAAGCGAGCCTGTTTTCCTTTTTCAACCAACATACGTAGATAGCTCATGGGCGTCTCACCCTGAGGAATCAACTCACTTGGGTATTCGTAACGTAGACTACCTAAGTCAAATTCGCACAGTTCAGAAATTCGGTTGCTCTCTTCTAGCCACTCCGCTTTGAAGATATGAGAGAGCTTATTGATGCTTCGCAAACAGCGCTCGGCATTCGCCAGTAAGTGACTGCCAACTTCGGTCACTGGTTTTTGATATTTAATCGCGGTGAGTGAGTGCTGTAAGGGCAAGCGATTAGCATTGTGCATTAACACGCCACCACAAGCTGTAATCGGCAGGTGGTGATGCTGTGACAGCTCAATGCAGTAATCCGTGTATTGTTGGTCGGTCTGTTTGAGGTGTCGTTGTAAGCCAATCCACAACCGACCGGAATGATGTTGAGAAAGCCATTGTCCCCAATGCGCGTCTTCATTTTTTTGCTGAGGTAGCCACAGGATGAAGCAGTGCTTAGCCGACATAATATCCCACTCAGAGAGCTGATAATGCCCTTTGCTGCTACGACGTCTCGCATTGGTAATAATGCGGCACAGCTCGGCATAGGCTTGTCTATTTGGGCATAGTAAAACCACTTGGCATTCTTCATTTAACCAAAACATGCTCCCGACAATTTGCTTGAGCGACAGTTTATGTTGCTTGATTGCAGAGTGGACTTTCACGATGCCCGCGACCGAGCACTCATCAGTAACAGCGAGTGCTTTGTAACGTAAAAAGTCGGCCTGTAAAACCAGCTCTTCCGCGTGTGAAGCTCCCTCAAGAAAGGAGTAATTACTTTGGCAGAAAAGCTCTGAGTATTGCTGAGACATAACGTAATCTCACTTAATCATTGCGAGTAAACATGATTGAAAAGGGATGTTGAAATAGAGTACGTGGAACGGGCGACTTAACTAAATTGTCTTGCTGACTAGCTAAATAAGCCGTGCAAAAACCACTGTTTATCTGGCGTTCTAAAGACCCATAGCCATCGACCGTTTTCACTGTGAGCAATAAAGTAGTCACGAATGATTTTTTCGCCATCCCACCACCCAGAAACAATACGCTCAGGGCCCTGAGATAAGGTGACGCTTTCGGTTAAGGCTTCGGGCTCTGGTAGTAAAATACTGGGCCTGAGTCGCTGTTGGTTGATGTTGGAAGCTGTCATAGTTTGTTGCGCGATATCTTGGGAAATTTGTCCCTTTTTTACCGTATTCCCCAGTGTCGGTAGTAAATATTGGTTGGCCTTCTCTGGTCTTGGGTCGTGCTGTATTTTCGGTGTTTGAATGCAGGCTTGCCCTAATTTAGCTTGCAGTAATGAGATCAAATCTAACGCGGCAAGTGTTCCTGTATTGCCATCGAAAAGATCATGGTAGGCGACTTGCGGTTCTCCATGACGAATCAAAGAGAGAGTCAGCCCTTGAACCGGTGCTGTGAGCTTTAGTGACTCTAAAGTTAGATGGGTAAGGCTTGCCCATTTTTCAGCAAGGTAATCACCTTGTGCCGAATAGAAAGAGACAGGATGATCGTCTTTATCCCTAAGATGCAGAATCAGCGTTAATTCAAACGCTACTCGGTCACGTAGCTTCAAAAAGCATTCCAGTTGATTCAACAATTTCAGCAGCGGCTTTTCGATAAATAGGATGTTTTCAATATCAAACAATAGCTCGAGATATTGCTGAAAATTCTCCGGTGGATGATAGAAATCAATCGGGTGCTTGAACTGTCCGTTAAGGCGACCAACATAATTCACCAAATCGATATCAAAGCGACGTGCGACATCTTGCAAAGGCAGTTTCAATAGGTCATCCACTAAGTTAATGCCGACGCGGTTCAGACGCTCCACTTGCTTAGTTGGCAGCTCGCTGGAACTTAATGCTTGTTGATTAACCCATGCTTTCATTTGCTCAACATTATTAGTGACTTGGTTGATGGATTGCTTGCCCAAAAGGATCGCAGAAAGTGGCGAGTAACCCGTCGCGAAGCTGAACTGGATATTGAGCGTTTCTAAATGACTTTTGAGCTCATGCCAGTAGTTATCTAGCCCATCGTAAAGTGACAGCATATTAGAAGCTTTAATCAACAAACCATTCGGTGGTAGTAAAGCCATGTCAGAAGTGACCAAATACGCCCATTGAGCGATCTCTTTGAGCTTGCTTTTTTCTAGCTCAATACTGTAAGGGTGGACGTGTAAGTTATGGCAAAGCGCCGCCGCAGACCCTAGCCCCATACCAAGTGAAATTCCCGATTGTAGAGCAGCTTGGTTAGCTTGCAGCACACGGTGATCTTTTTCATCCACGATGATAATAGGTTGCTCGTGTGACTCTTCATTAGAGTGAACTTTCTCGGAGTTAGATAGCTCAGAATTAAACAAGGTATCTAACTGCAGAGATGGAAAGTGCAGATAAAGCCACAGCATGCGCTAACCTTGCTTTGCAATAGGGAAGGCCAACACAGTATTATCTGACAGATTATGATGTGAACTGTCGATGCTGATGACTTTTTCTGTCAGTAACGGCCAATTGTGGGTCATATCGAGAATAAAGCTGCCATACGACCAACTGCCTTTTCTTTTTGTCACTTCAACCTTTAACCCCTGCGCGTGAGAAGAGAGCTTCATGCTTAAAGAAACGGGCAGGGATAATTGATTATGGCTAGTGGCTTTAAAGTGAAATTGCAGGCACTTGCCCGTTTCACTTGCGGCTTGTAGGCGTTTGGTTTGGTGGATTTCGAGATCGGCTCCCCATAACAATACAGAATGACAAGCACCACTCTTGAGGCATTGCTCGGCTGCCCATAATGCATCGAGGTCGCGTTGAGGCTCGATCACCAAGATGTTATCGAGCTCAATCCCTTGGCTGCTAAAAAACTCGGCACAGATCTTCCCTGGCGGGTTAATGAATATGGCCAGCTTCTGTGAGTTTTGCTGAGCTAAATAGGAGGTAAGCAGGCGCAGTTCGCCAATCCCTTGTTGTGATTCAACTTCAATAACGCCGTGTGTAGGAAAGCCACCATCAAGCTGTTTATCCAATTGCGGATAGCCTGTCGAAGTGGTAGTTCCTTGCGTTGTTGATTGTAGCCCTTTCCAGATTAGCTGGCGGTCTTGTAAGTTTTTTATGAGTTCATGCATAATTAAATACCTGTATATTTATACAGTATATTTAACAATGAAAAAGATGCAAAGCAAAATGATGATAATTAATGAGAGTCAGTGCTAGTTGGTTGATCTAGATACAAAAAAAGCCGCGATTAAAGCGGCTTCTTGTTATTGGTTATAATATCAACTACTTAGGTTGAGCGTCGATACATTGGCCATTAATGTCTGTCACACTTGGGTTCATTAAGTGTAGGTACAGTGGGATAATGTCCAGTGGCGTTTTCAGCTTGTTAGCATCTTCACCTGGGTACGCTTTTGCACGCATGCGTGTTTGCGTGCCGCCTGGGTTGATCGCGTTAACACGGATGTTGGTGTCTTCAAGTTCATCCGCTAAGATCTGCATCATACCTTCGGTAGCAAACTTAGAAATCGCGTAAGTGCCCCAGAATGCACGGCCAGAGTGACCAACGGTAGAAGAGGTGAATACGATACGACCCGCTTCCGCTTTCTTAAGTGCAGGTAAAAGTGCTTGAGTCATCAAGAACTCAGACTTCAGATTGATCTGCATAACATCATCAAAGGTTTCTTCATCAATTTGCTCAAACGGGCTCAGAGTACCTAAAACGCCAGCGTTATGAAGTAGACCGTCTAAACGACCGAACTGCGATTCAATGGTTTCAGCCATATCAACGTAGTTCTGTTTTGTCGCGCCTTTTAAATCCAATGGGATAATTGCAGGCTGCGGGTAACCAGCGCTTTCGATTTCATCGTAAATGAATTCTAGGTTTTTTACATTGCGGCCTAACAGAATGACAGTTGCGCCATGTTGAGCGAAGCTTAGTGCAGCTTGGCGACCAATGCCAGCACCGGCACCTGTAACCAAAATTACTTTATCTTTGAGGGCATCTGTAGAGATTGGGTAATCCACTGTGCTTATCCTTCTTTCTTTTATTATGTTCGTCATTCCATTGATGTTTAATCACACAGATAACCGCAGGAATGATGAGAAATTCTTGGTAATCGTGACAAGATGGTTACAATACACTAATTCATACAATAGGGGATATGACATTGGAATTTTTGTTGGACTACGGCCTGTTTTTAGCCAAGATTGCGACCGTTGTAATCGCCATCATCGCAATTTTAGTGATTGCTAAATCTGTGGGTGGGAAATCAAGCGCGATTAAAGGTGAGCTGGAAATCACGAACCTATCTGAACACCATAAACAGACGATTGAACAATTAGAGCACCATCTACACGACGATGCTTTCATCAAAGCCCGTGATAAAGCAGAAAAGAAAGCAGAAAAAGAGAAAGTAAAATCACGCGGTAAAGAAGTGAAGAAAGCAGTGAAAGAGGGTGAGCTTGATAGCAAGCGTGAACCACACCTGTTCGTTCTTGATTTTAACGGCAGCATTGATGCAAAAGAAGTAGCTTCATTACGTGAAGAGGTAACAGCGGTTCTGGCTGTGGCTCGTGAAGGCGATGAAGTCTTGCTGAAACTTGAATCTGGCGGTGGCATGGTTCACGGCTATGGCTTGGCGTCTTCTCAACTTGATCGTATCAAAGCAGCAGGTTTGCCTCTGACTATCTCGGTAGACAAAGTAGCAGCAAGTGGCGGTTATATGATGGCATGTATCGCAGACAAAATCGTATCTGCACCTTTTGCTGTTGTTGGCTCTATTGGCGTTATCGCTCAATTGCCAAACTTCAATAAACTGCTGAAGAAACACGATATCGAGTTCGAACAGCTAACGGCAGGTGAGTACAAACGTACATTAACCATGTTTGGTGAGAACAGCGATAAAGCTCGTGAGAAATTCAAAGAAGAGTTAGAAGAGACACATGGTCTATTCAAAGATTTCATTCGTGACCATCGTCCTGCGTTAGATCTTGAAAAAGTAGCAACTGGCGAACACTGGTTTGGCACGCAAGCACATGAACTTGGGCTGGTGGATGAGATCTGCACTTCTGATGATTTAGTCGTAGCGGCATGTAAGAACAAAACGGTTCTAGCGATTCACTACGTACAGAAGAAAAAGCTTTCAGACAAACTAGCGGGCGTGGCAGGCAAATCTGCAGACAGCGTGCTGATGAAACTGATTGAACGCGGCCAAAAGCCAATTGTTTAAGTTTATTCAGTTTTAGCTCTAGCTCTAGCTCTAGCTTTAGTGGCTCACGTCTATTTAAAGACGTTTGAGCCTTAAAAAGAAAGCGCATAAGTCATCAGACTTATGCGCTTTTTTATTGCTCCACTTCCGAGCGGGTTGACCACTATGGTGTAGGGGGAGCGGAGTTTCATTGCCATCACCGATGAACTGCGATGGGTATTAAATCTTGGCTCCATAGTCATTACGTTTTGGACAAGTCGTCAGAATCTCTCTATGACCCGTATCTTTGAGCTCTTCCAAAATTACATCAAAGCCCCACAAGCGATAGAGATGCTTCATCACTTCGTCGTAGCCTTTATCAAGCGGGATACGGTCATGAGGCACATACTGCAGCGTCATTGATCGGTCACCACGAACATCGACGTTAAACACCTGAATGTTTGGTTCAAGGTTACTTAGGTTGTATTGCGCCGCAAGCTTCTCACGAATCAGGCGATAGCCCGGGTCATCATGTATAGCACTTACTTCAATGGTGTTTTTTCGGTCATCATCAAGCACTGAAAACAGCTTAAAGTCACGAATGATCTTTGGAGAAAGATATTGGCTAATAAAGCTTTCATCTTTGAAATTGTGCATTGCAAAGTGCACTGCTTCTAACCAATCACTTCCTGCCAGCTCTGGGAACCACTCTCGGTCTTCATCTGTTGGCTCTTCACAAATGCGTCGAATGTCTCTAAACATCGCGAAGCCAAGTGCGTAAGGGTTTATTCCGCTAAAGTAAGGGCTGTTGTAAGCAGGTTGCGCGACTACACTGGTATGGCTGTGCAGGAACTCTAAGATGAACTTATCACTTACCAAGCCTTCATCATAAAGATGGTTAAGAATGGTGTAATGCCAGAAGGTTGCCCAGCCTTCGTTCATGACTTGAGTTTGTTTCTGAGGGTAGAAGTACTGGCTTACCTTGCGAACGATACGAACACACTCACGCTGCCAAGGTTCAAGCAGTGGTGCGTTCTTCTCGATAAAGTAAAGAATGTTCTCTTGAGGCTCGCTAGGAAAGCGGATTTTGGTCTCTTTTTCCTTGTCTTGATTTTTAGGCACAGTTCTCCACAGCTCATTGACTTGAGATTGTAGGTAAGCCTCTCGCTCTTCCTGCCTTGCGGTTTCTTCAGCAATGGAAATCTTCTCAGGACGTTTGTATCGGTCTACGCCGTAATTCATTAATGCATGGCAAGAATCAAGGAGCTGCTCAACCTCAGCGACGCCATATTTCTCTTCACAACCACTGATATACTTCTTAGCGAACAGCAAGTAATCGATGATGGAACCGGCGTCTGTCCAGGTTTGAAACAGGTAGTTGCCTTTAAAGAAAGAGTTGTGGCCATAACAAGCGTGAGCCATTACCAGCGCCTGCATGGTGACCGTGTTCTCTTCCATTAAGTAAGCGATACACGGATCTGAGTTGATCACGATTTCGTACGCTAAGCCCATTTGGCCGTGTTTGTAGTTTTGCTCGGTTTGGATGAATTTCTTACCAAAAGACCAGTGGTTGTAATTGATAGGCATACCAATGCTTGAGTATGCATCCATCATCTGCTCTGAAGTAATCACTTCAATTTGGTTCGGATAAGTATCTAAACGGTAATGCTGCGCCACACGCTTAATTTCGACGTGATATTTCTCCAATAGGTTGAACGTCCAATCTGGACCATCAGGCAGCATCTTGTCGTTTTTCTTCTGTGTAGCCTTGTCTCTATCGGCAATGTTTGATTTCTCTGCAACGTTTGATTTCGCTGTCATGGTAAGCCCCCTTACGCTGTCTCTTTCTGGAACAGTTCTCTAAACACAGGAAAAATATCATCCACCGTCTTAATGTTTTTCATTGCGAAGTTGTCGAAGCTACTCTCGAGTTTTTCGTATTCGTGCCAAAGCGTTTGATGAGAGCGGCGTGTTATTTCGATGTAAGAGTAATATTGGCAAGTTGGCAGAAGCGTATTCACCAGCAGCTCTTTACAACGAGGAGAGTCATCAGCCCAGTTATCTCCATCAGAAGCTTGTGCCGCATAGATGTTCCACTCACCTGCAGGGTAACGGTCTGCGACAATCTCTTTCATTAATTTCAATGCACTAGAAACGATGGTGCCACCGGTTTCTTGGGAGTAGAAAAACTCATGCTCGTCGACTTCTTTGGCTTGAGTATGGTGACGAATAAACACAACATCGACGTTTTCGTAGGTGCGGTTTAGGAACAGGTAAAGCAGCACGTAGAAGCGTTTTGCGATGTCTTTGGTAGCTTGGTCCATTGAGCCGGACACATCCATCAAGCAGAACATTACTGCTTGGCTAGATGGAATAGGGCGCTTCTCATAGTTTTTAAAACGTAAGTCGAAGGTATCAATGAATGGCACGTTTTCAATTTTTTTGCGTAGCTCGGCAATCTCTTCTTTTAAGCGACTTTCTTCGAAGGGTTGTGCCGGTTCCGTCATTTTAACTTGGTCAAGTTGCTCCATCAGTAGGTTAAGCTCGCGCTTTTTACCTGCTGTCATCGCGGTTCTACGAGCTAGAGATTGCTGCAGTGAACGAACAATAGCTATGTTGGATGGAATCCCCGCACTTTGGTAACCAGAGCGGTGGGTTTTCCATTCGGTGATTTTGTTGACCTGATTTTTCTCTAGATTAGGCAGAGCTAAATCTTCAAAGAGAATATCAAGATACTCATCTTTTGAAATTTGGAAGGTAAATTCATCTTGGCCTTCGCCATCAGGGCTTGCATCGCCTTGGCCAGAACCACCACCTTGACCGCCACCTTTAGGGCGCTCAATTTTGTCGCCAGTGATGAACTGATCATTACCAGGGTGAACACGTTCTCTTACGCCGCCTTGACCTTGGTGAAAGCTTGGCTCTTTGATGTCTTTATGAGGAATAGTAACGTCTTCACCAGTTTCAGTATTGGTGATTGAGCGTCGGTTGACTGCATCGGCCACAGATTCTTTGATTTGCTCTTTATGGCGTCGTAAGAATCGCTGTCTATTTACAGCACTCTTATTCTTGCCATTGAGCCTCCGATCGATAAATTGTGCCATAAGAACTCCCTCTCAGCTGATGTCACGATCCTACTTTTTATTAGTGTATAAGAGTTATTAGGATATAAGAGTTATTGGTTTGTACGAGCTGCTCACGTGAGCAGCTCAATACAGTTTGGTTTATGAGGATTTACGAACTCTTAGATACCACTCAGATAGCAGTCTAACTTGTTTCTCGGTGTAGCCTTTTTCCATCATACGAGCAACGAAGTCGTCGTGTTTTTTCTGATCATCCGTTGAGGTCTTAGCATTGAACGAAATAACAGGAAGCAGCTCTTCTGTGTTAGAGAACATTTTCTTCTCAATCACAGTGCGCAGTTTCTCGTAGCTTGTCCAAACTGGATTTTGACCGTTATTGTTTGCTTTGGCACGAAGCACAAAGTTCACAATCTCATTTCGGAAGTCTTTAGGGTTACTGATACCTGCTGTTTTCTCGATTTTCTCGAGTTCACCATTTAGAGAAGCACGGTCAAATAGCTGGCCTGTTTCTGGATCGCGGTACTCTTGGTCTTGAATCCAGAAATCAGCATAGGTTACGTAACGGTCGAAGATATTCTGTCCGTACTCAGAGTAAGACTCTAGGTAAGCGGTCTGAATCTCTTTACCAATGAACTCTACGTAGCGTGGCACTAGGTATCCTTTCAAGAACTCTAGGTACTTCTCAGCGGTCTCTTGAGGGAATTGCTCTCGTTCGATTTGCTGCTCAATCACGTAGAAAAGATGCACTGGGTTTGCGGCCACTTCGGCTTGGTCGAAGTTGAATACTCGAGACAGAATCTTAAAGGCGAAACGCGTTGATAGCCCAGACATTCCTTCGTCAACACCAGCATAATCTCGGTACTCTTGGTAGCTCTTCGCTTTTGGATCGGTGTCTTTTAGAGTCTCACCATCGTAAACCCGCATTTTTGAGAACAGAGACGAGTTTTCAGGCTCTTTCAGTCTAGATAAGATACTGAATTGCGATAGCAGATCGAGTGTGCTTGGCGAACAAGGGGCTTTGGATAGCTCACTGTGCTCAAGCAGTTTTTGGTAGATCTTAACTTCTTCAGAGACGCGCAGACAGTAAGGGACTTTTACAATGTACACACGGTCGAGGAAGGCTTCGTTGTTTTTGTTGTTACGGAAGGTCTGCCACTCGGATTCGTTCGAGTGAGCCAGAATCATGCCGTCAAATGGCAGTGCAGAAAGCCCTTCGGTACCGTTGAAGTTACCTTCTTGTGTGGCCGTTAGTAGTGGGTGTAATACCTTGATTGGCGCTTTAAACATCTCCACGAATTCCATAACACCTTGGTTAGCTTTACATAGCGCACCAGAGTAGCTGTAGGCATCAGGATCATCTTGAGAGAAGTGCTCAAGTTTACGAATATCTACTTTACCAACAAGAGATGAGATATCTTGGTTGTTTTCATCACCAGGCTCTGTTTTCGCGATCGCAACTTGATCGAGGATAGAAGGGCGCAGTTTGATGACTTTGAATTTGGAAATATCACCGCCAAAATCGTGCAGTCGTTTCGCTGCCCACGGAGACATAATTGAGCGAAGATAGCGTTTCTCAATACCGTATTCGTTCTTCAATAAGTCGCCGTCTTCGTTTACATCGAATAGACAAAATGGGTGATCGTTTACTGGGCTTCGTTCGCCGTCAGCAGACAATACATAGATTGGTAATTTCTGCATCAGGGCTTTGAGTTTTTCAGCAAGAGATGATTTACCACCGCCCACAGGGCCAAGTAAGTAAAGGATTTGTTTACGTTCTTCTAAACCTTGCGCAGCATGTTTTAAGTAAGAAACAATCTGTTCAATCGCATCTTCCATACCGTAGAAATCTTTAAATTCGCTGTAGCGTGAGATGACACGGTTAGAGAAAATACGACTTAGTTGAGGGTCTTGAGCAGTGTCAATGACCTCCGGTTCGCCAATGGCTAGTAGTAAGCGCTCGGCAGCATTCGCGTAAGCACTTTTATCGTCTTTACACAGCGCTAAGAACTCTTGCAATGTCAGCTCTTCTTCCTTGGCTGCTTCATAACGTGATTGATAGTGGTCAAAAATACTCATAGTCACATTCCCCTTGTTAACCAGTTAAAACTGACGAGCGATTGAAAAATAGGCTCTCCCTACATTTTAAGGTTAGACCCGCTTCCACAATTTTGCTTAACAATTATGTATTTATTTACAATTTTGCGTGTGAAAAACGTAGCGAGCGCAATAGGCAACTTGAGGCGTGTAGAATCAAATTATTTTACATTCGAGCAGATCTAGCCGTTTGTTTTGTGATTTTAGGTCGCTTAATAATTCTCACACTGGATTTATGTGTATTAGATGTATAACTGAGCTCTATTGATTATTTGGTACGAAGTGCCATATAATGCGCGGCGTTATCAGAAATCGCTTAAAAAATAGGTAGAAACAGTGAAGAGTCTTTGGTTAAAAATCGCCATTGTTGGAACAACAATGTTCATGGCGACCGCTACGCACGCAAAAATATCACAATGGTCATTGGGTGTGGCTGCTTCTTATTCTCCTGCGGTGTACAAAGACACGCCGTCAAATCGCGCAGTCATTCCTATGATTGGTTACGAAGGCGAACACTTTTTCATGCGTGGATTTAGCGCAGGCTATCGTTTGTTACCAGCCGGCTCACCTCAGAATATTGTGTTTCGAGCGGTTTATGATCCAAGAACATTAAAGCCAGGTGATTCAGACAATGTGGACATTCAAAAACTAGATGAACGTAAAGCTTCGGTATTAGGTGGCGTTAGCTATCAAGTGATTACGCTGGTGGGTATGTTTGAAGCAACAGCGGGCTCCGACTTAGGTTTTAGGCATAACGGTATTTACGCTGAAGCGGCTTGGCGCCTACCTATTCGCCGCAATGGCTGGGCGCTTACGCCTTCGATTGGTTACGCTTACAACAGTGAACGCTTGAATAACCACTTGTACGGTGTGAGTTCAGCGGAAGCTGCAAGAACGAATCTAAACGAATTCGATGCTGACTGGGATGGCCAATACTTTATTGGTTTAGGTGGTTACTTACATGTAACGCCGAATGTTCGAGTAACTGGTGGCGTTCGTTACACCAACCTAGAGGGCGATATCGAGAACAGTCCAATCTTAGAAAGCGGCATTAATATGGCGGCAAACGTCGGTGTTGCTTACGTTTTCTAGTTAAAAAGAAGAAAACATAAAAGGGTTACTCGTGATGAGTAGCCCTTTTATTTATGCGAAGTACAGAGCGGTTAACGTCAAGACACCAAAAATCGTAATTACGATGATCTGTTCAACGACTGTAAAACTTTTCTACTTAATACCTTAGAAAGTGAAACCGGCTTGTAGGCCAAAAGTCTCCTCATTGATTAGGCTTATGCTACCGGAGTTGAAGTCGTAGAAATCGAAACCAACACGAGCCATAAACTTCGAGTTACCAAACATTGGTTGTATAGACTTAAACTCAGCACCGATGCCGTAAGTTGCGCCCCATTCGCTATTTGAATGTTTATTATTCACTGACCAATCTTTGTTAGTAATTGTTGATTTAACATTTACGTTTGAGTAAGCAAGACCAACTTTTCCGTAGATAGCAAAAGACTCATCGAAGCTATATTTATACATTGGAGCTAAAGACATTTTGAAGTGTTTGAAATTGTCTTTGTACTTAGTTAGGTCACCGTGTACATCCGATGTAACCATTTTGCTGTCGGAATCTATGTAATTCATTGTTGATTCAATATGAAAATGGGTATCAAGAATTTGTGAGCCAGCAGTGAATTGTAGACCTCCGTCATCTCGGTTAATGCCAACGCCCCCAAGTACGTACATGTCGTTAGCTGCGAAAGATGAAGTCGACAGAATAGCTAGTGATGCAAGGATGAATTTTCTCATTTTTATCGCTCTGGTTAATAAATTTCGGTGAGCATTCTAGCGATTTCTTTCAAATAAAAAACACCGTTCAAAATGGGTGTGGCGATTTTTAATTTGTATTAAAAGCTCCAAAGTAAAATTAATAAAGATGAATGATCTAATGGGTTATAGATCCTTGATTTACGTTTGTTGGTCAATGGACGGTATCAGAGAAATTAATGGGAAACGGTTCAATGTTTAATATCTTATCGTCATGTTTTATTCCAATTTTCTGTACGTAAAGCCCACTTCATATCCATATCGTTTCATTATTCCCGTTTTTTGTTGGTGATCACTCACTAGCTCTAGGCGTAGATAACATAATGACGTGCCCTTAGGTACAAACAAGCCCACTTATCAAAGTGGACTCTCTACATGCGGCGTCAAATACTCGATTAACTGATGGAATCATTTGTGTTTCTAGTTGCTTGTTTTCTTTCTTTATACGCAGACATTGAAAAGGGTTACTCGTGATGAGTAACCCTTTTTGAAATTTTTTAAGCCAAGCTAAGGCTTATCTTTTCATGCATTAAGCACTAAAGATTTGAGATAGCTCTGTCGCACATAGGTGGTACTGGCGAGGGCAGTTGCGCCATGTTGTTAACATGCGACGGTACTTCTCTAGCATTGGCATTTGGCTATTGAAGTGGTGATCGGCTTTGTCGAATTGAGGGTAAAGGCCTTCAGAATCAACAAGGAAACGCACGTAGTGTACGACCTGTGCTTCAGAAGCGATATCAAAACCTAAGAACTGCAGACGACGTTGGTCTACTTCAGCACGCTCTTGCTCTGCAAGCATTTTGTTTGACTCTTGCATAGCATGGTACATCTCCATGATGTCGATAATTTCGCGACACTCTGCTTCAGTCAAACAACCAAACTCTTTGTTAAGCTCACGCATTTGGAGTTCGTAACCTCGTTCTACAATCGTTTGTAGACGTTGGTATTTAGCTGAGTTCTCAGGATCCATTTGAGACATTAGGTAGTATTGATTTGATAGAATTAGACGCTGAGCATTGGTCATTTCCATGGGAGGAGCCTCACTAAAAAACTAAATGTTGTATTCTTTGTTGCAGTAAGAGTAACAGCATTTCTACGAGTGGAAACATGATCTCAACACGGATTTAATATGATTTTTTGAATTGATAAACAAAAGTTGTAAAGAAAAGTGAAAGGATTGTTTGGGCCATAAAAGAAAACGCCCCAATCGAAATTGAGGCGTTTGAAATCACTATGAACGTAAGTCTAGATTAGTATTTTACGTTTGAATGGTACTGGCTTAGAACAGCAACAATCTCGTCCATTTTCTCTTTGCTCGGTGGGTTTGTACCTTCAAGAGGGTAGTCAAAACCAAGCGCTTCCCACTTATGTGCACCAAGCTTATGGTATGGAAGCAGTTCTACTTTCTCGATGTTATTCATGTCTTTGATGAATTCACCTAGCAGATGAGCATCTTCAGCCGTATCCGTGTAACCAGGGACAATTACATAACGAATCCACGTCTTCTTACCGATTTTGTGTAGGTAGCGTGCAAAATCCAGAGTACGTCTGTTTGATACACCAATGAAATCGTGGTGAATCTCATCTCGCATGTGCTTAAGATCAAGCATCACTAGATCAGAGGCTTCTAGTACTTCATCAACCACTTCAGTGTGCTTACGAATGTAGCCATTAGTATCAAGACAAGTGTGAATGCCTTCGGCTTGAGCTGCGCGGAAAAAATCACGAACAAACTCAGGTTGTAGCATCGCTTCACCACCAGAACAGGTGATACCACCGCCTGATGCTTTCATGAAATGACGGTATGATTTTGCTTCGTTGATGATCTCTTCGACCGTTACTTCCTTTCCGTCATGAAGATCCCATGTATCACGGTTATGACAGTACATACAACGCATTAAGCAGCCTTGAAGAAACACAATAAAGCGGATACCAGGGCCATCGACAGTACCACAAGATTCGAATGAGTGAATGCGACCAGTTGTAGACATGAGCTATTCTCGTAGAGGAATTTATACCGTTTATTTTATTACAAAAACGGTACATAAAATAGGGTCAAATGGTAACGAGACCTTTAAAAATAAAGGCAATCACCTGTGAAGATGATTGCCTTTATTAAACTTGAAAAGTAAAGGGCGACAGCCCTTACTGGTGGCTAGAAGAAAGCAAACATTGTGATACCGCCAGTGGTGTACACTGACTCTTTTGCTTCTTTGTAATCCGGTGTTTTTGCTGTTAATGCGAAAGAGGCACCAACGTATTGGTTATACCAAGCGACACCAAGCACAGCAGTCGCTTGAATGTTCTCTAAAGTCACATCGTAGATAGCTGGGTCTTCGTTGTTTTTATTAGCGTACTCATCAACACCTGAGCGATCGCCTTCGATAGTCAGGTCGTTGAATCGGTAGCGACCTTCAAGGCCTGCATAGGTAAACCAACCTGTGTTTGATGCGCCGATCATGCCAGGTTTGAATGGGTTTTCTGTGGTGATGTTAGCTGCACCAAAGTTACCACCCAAGTCCGTACCCCAGCGGAACATAAAACCAGTCGAGATATCACTTCTAAAGTTACCGACGTTGATTTCAGAAACGTTAGAGATTTCGTAGTCAGTATTCGCTAAAGCTTGATTACGCATTAGGTTGAAATGGCTTAAATAACCAACGCTCCCCGCCCACTCATCATCAACTTGGTATTCCCAACCCATAGGTTCATCCGATTTAGTGATCGAGTGAACTAGCTTCTGAGCGTCTTCTGAAAGTGCACGCTCACCAGTCGTACCAAACGTTATGTTAAAGCGCTGGGCTTGTTGTGGATTCAAGCTGATGTAGTTGAATTCAGTGTGAAGGTAACCGGCATATGGGCGGTCATTGGCTGATGGCGTTTCTAACTCTATGTCAGAAGGGGTATACATTTTGTGGCCAATGGTGATTTCCCATTTGTCTAGAGAGCTTGCGCCCCAGTAGGAAAGACTCAATGGTTTTACCCAATTATATGGCGTAATACTTGATGATGTGTAACCCAGAAATAAGCCGTTGGTATAGTCTTGGTCGACACCAAAAATACCATCGTTATCTAAAGCAAAAGTGACTGTAGAACGATCAGATGCCAAAGATGAAAAGGAGAGGAGAATCAGGGGTAAACAACGCAGGTATTTCATGGAGCAGTTACTCTTAAATTATGAACCGCGATATTACCGTAATTTGAGTGATTTTGTGGAAAAAAAGTGAATGATAGGGTGCTTTTTTGCTCAACCTAACATTTCGCGGGATGGGTGAGTTCAGTGTGATTTACCGCAGATATAAAAAAGCCCCGCACATTGGCGAGGCTAATATTATTTACTGTCTATTGAGCGTGAGCTTATAGAGACTCAGTAAATGTACGTGCGATTACGTCAGCTTGTTGCTCTGCAGTTAGAGAGTTAAAGCGAACAGCGTAACCAGATACACGGATTGTTAGCTGAGGGTATTTCTCAGGGTGCTTAACTGCGTCTTCAAGAGTTTCACGGTTAAGAACGTTAACGTTAAGGTGTTGACCACCTTCAATGCCAGCTTCGTGGTGGAAGTAACCATCCATTAGGCCTGCAAGGTTAGCACGTTGGCTGTCTTGTTCTTTACCTAGTGCGTTTGGCACGATAGAGAACGTGTAAGAGATACCATCTTGTGCGTCAGCAAACGGTAGTTTACCTACAGACGTTAGTGAAGCTACAGCGCCTTTCTCATCACGACCGTGCATTGGGTTAGCACCAGGAGCGAAAGGAGCGCCAGCACGACGACCGTCTGGAGTGTTACCTGTTTTCTTACCGTAAACCACGTTAGACGTGATAGTAAGAACTGACTGTGTAGGGATTGAATCACGGTAAGTCTTAAGCTTACGGATTTTGTTCATGAACGTAGAAACTAGTTCACAAGCAATATCATCTACACGAGAGTCGTTGTTACCGTATTTAGGGTAATCGCCTTCGATTTCGAAGTCAGTTGCGATGCCATCTTCGTCGCGGATTGGTTTAACAGTCGCGAATTTGATTGCAGACAGTGAGTCAGCAGCAACAGATAGACCAGCAATACCACAAGCCATAGTACGACGAACGTCACGGTCATGAAGAGCCATTAGAGACGCTTCGTAGCTGTATTTGTCGTGCATGTAGTGAATGCTGTTTAGTGCAGTCACGTATTGCTTAGCTAGCCAATCCATGAAGTGATCTAGACGATCCATTACTTTGTCGTAATCAAGAACAGCGTCAGTCATTGGAGCTTCTTTAGGACCAACTTGCATCTTAAGTTTTTCGTCCACACCACCGTTGATTGCGTAAAGCATTGTTTTCGCAAGGTTAGCACGAGCACCGAAGAACTGCATTTGCTTACCAACGATCATTGGAGATACACAACAAGCGATAGCGTAATCATCAGACGCAAGGTCAGGACGCATTAGGTCATCATTTTCGTACTGGATAGAAGAAGTATCGATAGATACCTTCGCACAGAAACGCTTGAAGCCGTCAGGTAATTGCTCAGACCAAAGAACAGTGATGTTTGGCTCTGGAGAAGGACCCATAGTGTATAGAGAGTTTAGGAAACGGAAGTTCGAACGCGTTACTAGCGTACGACCGTCGATACCCATACCACCCATAGATTCTGTTGCCCAGATTGGGTCGCCAGAGAATAGCTCATCGTACTCAGGAGTACGTAGGAAACGAACCATACGCAGCTTCATTACGAAGTGGTCGATCATTTCTTGTGCTTGTTCTTCAGTGATTTTGCCAGCAGCGATATCACGCTCGATGTAGATGTCTAGGAAAGTCGAAGTACGACCTAGAGACATTGCAGCACCGTTTTGAGATTTAACAGCAGCTAGGTAGCCAAAGTAAGTCCACTGGATAGCTTCTTGAGCAGTTTGAGCTGGCTCAGAGATATCGAAACCGTATTTCTCAGCCATTTGCTTGATTTGACCTAGAGCACGGTGTTGCTCAGAGATCTCTTCACGCAATTGCATTGTTGCAGCAAGATCTTCGCCATTCTCGAAACGCTCTTGTAGAGAAGCGAATTGAGCAGCTTTGTCTTTCATTAGGAAATCAATACCGTAAAGTGCAACACGACGGTAGTCACCAATGATACGACCACGGCCGTAAGCATCAGGAAGACCAGTCAGAACACCAGACTTACGACATTTTAGGATATCAGGAGTGTAGATATCGAAAACGCCAGCATTGTGTGTTTTGCGGTATTCTGAGTAGATTTTTGAAACCATTGGGTCAAGAGTTTCACCGTATGCTTTACAAGAACCTTCAACCATACGTACACCACCGTTAGGGATGATTGCACGTTTTAGTGGCTTCTCAGTTTGTAGACCAACGATAGTCTCAAGATCTTTCTCAATGTAACCTGCATCGTGAGCAGTAATGGTAGAGATAACAGAAGTATCGAAATCTACAGGTGCTTTAGTTGCGTTTTCCTGTTTGATACCTTCCATTACCGAAGACCAAAGCTTGTTAGTTGCTTCAGTACCCTCAGAAACTAGGAAAGACTCGTCGCCTTCATACGGCGTGTAGTTCTTTTGAATGAAATCACGAACGTTTACTTCGCTTTGCCACTCACCTGCAGCAAAATCTTCCCAAGCTTTAGCAAATTGCTCTGCCATGACATACCTACCTTTTTAGTAGAAAAAATACGTACATTAACACTGTTGAGCCAGCGCCCCTCGTAAGGGTAGTACACTCTTATTAATAACAATATATATGAGCATATAAGCGTCATATGGTTATATATATTGTCACTACCTTTTATATGTTGTCTTTACTCTATGTATTCAAGACTACGCTAAAAAATTTCTGCAAACCTTAAACTAAATCAATAAATGCCAAAAAAAGTTGAAAAAATTTGAGTGGCAGGGGTTGCCACCCAAACTTTTTTTTAATCCTAATACTACTTTTGTGTAGTAAGGACTATTATAGCCAAGCTTTTAGACCATATTGGCTTTCTAGCATACCAACTGCAAGCATTGCTACTAGACAGATAACTAAAACACCAACTGGGATAACAATCTTGTCTACAAATGATAGACGCTTAGCACGCTCTTTATCACCAATTAGACCGTTGTTATCTAGAAGCATAGTCAATGCCCATGCTAGTACTGGGTTAACAACCGCTGAACCGAAGATACAGATACCAGCTGCTTGAGAATCTTTAGAATCCTTAACCATTTGCATACCCGCTTCAAGTAGAGGTAGAGATACACCTACAAGTAGCGCAACACGCATCACTGGTGGCCATACTGCAACGTCCATTGGGAAACCAAGAATCGCAACAATAATACATAGAGAGCCAAGCAAGATTGCGCCGCCAGGAATTGGACGTTTCGCGATAGCTGCTGGGATCATGTAAGTACCCCAAGAAGAAGTGATGTTACCACCACCAACCGCAGTACCAACCATTTGACGAACTGAACACATAGTCATTGTGTCATCTACGTCCATAAGTACTTTTTCAGACTTTTTAGGGTAGTTCAGTTCTTGGAAGATACGGTGACCTAAGAAGTCAGGTGACCACATTGCTACTGCAAGAATTGCGAATGGTAGAGAAGCGATGAAGTGTTCAACGTTTGGCAAGCCAAGCATCCAACCTTCAGAAGTAGAACCCCACCAGTAAACTGGGTTTAGGTTCGGAATACCCATTTCAGTTTCGAACACGATATCGAAACCAGCACCTAACGCCAATGCAATAGCAAGGCCTGTGAATGCACAAACTGGGATAGCTAACCAACGCTTGTTCACTTTTGCTAGGAAAGCGTAGATAGCTATAGTAATAGCAAGAACGATTAAACCAACGTAACCCATGCTGCCCGCTTCAACAGTAGAAGATTGAAGACCAACCGCCCATGTTTGAATCGAGTTGATTTGGCTCATGGTACCCGTTAGGCCTAAGAAGATAAGCAAGCCACCAGCGGTACCTTCCGAAGTCAGGTTAACCAGCTTGGAGCCGCCTTTTAGGAAACTTAGGATTAGACCGAAGACACCGATAAGGATTGCCAATGCAAGAGGGTGAGCACCAGCTAGAGCGATGGTACCAATAAGAGGAATCATTGGGCCGTGGTTACCGGCAAGGTTTGCTTTAGGGTTAAAGAAACCAGAAGCAAGGATACAGAACAGCAGTGCAGGGATAAGCATTTCTACACGAGCGACTTCAATCGCAAACTCTTTACCAAGGTTTACGTGATCCCAAGCTTGAGTTAGGCCATCAGCCCAAGACATCATTACTGCTGAGTACATCGCGATGATACCAATGGTACCAGCAAGTGCAGGAACAAGGTCTTCAAGTTCAAAACGGAAGTCACGACCAGGAAGGTTTAAACCGAAGCGGCGAGGCTTCATGATCTGAAGCTCATGATCTAGATAATCTGAGCGGCTCTCAAACTCAGAAGCAGGGCGGTGTAGCTCTTTATAGCTTTTCTCTTCTACTTCAGAGTTCGCATTGTTCACAACGTCTGACATAGATTCCTCATATTTTTATGTTAGTAATTCTAAAATTGAATTCTATAAGTTCGCGTAATTGCGTTATTTCTTAGTTATAACTCATTAACATTATGTTGCACGGTCTTGATGTGCTTTATGCAGCTAAGTTAAAAGAAATGTTTGGCATTTTTAATGCCTTATTCTTTGCTGAGAAGTCTAACAAGCTTACCCTTTAGGGTGATTGATCTTGATCACTTTATGAGTGTATGTGAAAGAAAGCTACAAAACGCAGCGATTCATTAACTTCCCATTGATGAATCGTGTAATTAGTTTTCACAAACTGTCGTTTTCTTATCTTCTTTGAGCCTTTACCGCTCTGGCATCAACTGAATGCTCCTTGTTTACTGAGTTATCTCACTATTACTCACTTGCTCTGTATTCTGACTAAAATGCTTACAATGCAGTAACCTCAAAATAATTGTGATTTATAGAGAGGTGATGTGTTGAATGTGCGCGCTATGTTTTGCCGGTTGCAATGTTTCTAAGTTCACAAAACCTGTTTTTCTTGTGAGACATCAAGCTACGAGAATCTCATTTTGATTAACTTTATTTAAACAATGTAAGGGGGCTAATTACAGCTTATTGATAGAACTCATTCATTAAATTGAGGTGAAAACGCTACCTTTTGCATAATAAGTCAGAGTGAATCGCTATTTATTCCAAATTATTAGGTTAATAATTTGTTGCATGTTATTCCGTGTGGTGCTAGTTTGTATCGCATGAAAAGGTCGGAGTACCTTGCATTTTCACAAACTTGGGAGAGAAAGCGCATGAAAGATGTACCAGCGCTGGACATAAAGGATCTACACAAAACGTTTGGTCAAAATGAAGTTTTAAAGGGAATTTCACTTTCTGCGCATAAAGGCGATGTAGTATCGATTATCGGATCTTCAGGGTCGGGTAAAAGTACTTTCCTTAGATGTATCAACTTGTTAGAGACACCTACCGCAGGCGAGATTTGGGTTAATGGTGAATTAATTCAAATGAAAAACAACCGCCAGGGTGTTTCTGTGCCTGCCAATGAAAAACAAGTACAGCGAATCCGTTCTCGTCTGGCGATGGTTTTTCAGGGTTTCAATCTGTGGTCTCACCTGACCGTTCTCGAAAATGTTATCGAAGCGCCTGTTCACGTCTTAGGTGTACCTAAAGCACAAGCGATTGAAAATGCAGAGCTACTATTGAAGAAAGTAGGTCTGTATGAGCGTAAAGATTACTACCCGGGTCATTTGTCTGGCGGCCAACAACAGCGTGCTGCGATTGCGCGAGCGCTAGCGGTTGATCCTGAAGTGATGCTGTTTGATGAACCGACATCGGCATTAGACCCTGAGTTAGTAGGCGAAGTGCTTGGTGTAATGCGCGATCTAGCAGAAGAGGGAAGAACCATGCTTGTGGTAACTCACGAAATGGCTTTTGCTCGTGATGTATCTAACCATGTGATGTTCTTGCATCAAGGTCTAGTGGAAGAACAGGGTGATCCAGCTAAACTGTTTACGGAACCTGAATCTGAGCGATTACAGCAATTTATCTCATCGATTTACTAATCAGAATTGAAATACCGTCGCCAAGGTAAACAGTGACGGTGTTAACAATAAAACACAACAAGTAAGTTAATAAGTAACAACAAACACAATATTAAAACTAGCAAAACATAAAAACCTAAATCACAGGAGTAGGGATATGAAAAAGTGGTTATTAGTCGCGGCACTTGCTGCAACTGCTGCAACGGGCGTAGCTCAAGCAAAAGAATGGAAAACAGTACGTTTCGGTATTGAAGGTGCTTACCCTCCATTTAGCTGGACAGAAGCTGACGGTTCACTGAAAGGCTTCGATGTCGATATGGCTAACGCACTTTGTACTGAAATGCAGGTGAAGTGTAAGATCGTTGCACAAGACTGGGATGGCATTATTCCTTCTCTACTTGCTCGTAAATATGATGCGATCATCGCGGCAATGTCTATCACGGAAGAGCGTAAGAAAAAGATCGACTTCACTGGTAAATACGCACTTATCCCGAACAAGTTCATCGCTAAAAAAGGTGCAGGCCTTAATTTTGATGATCTAAGTGGTCAAAAAATTGCCGTTCAACGAGCAACAACTCACGATAAGTACCTAACAGATAACTACGGCGACACAGTAGAGATCGTTCGTTACGGTTCATTTGATGAAGCTTACCTTGATCTAGCTAACGGTCGTGTTGCTGCTGTACTGGGTGATGCATCTGCTCTAGAAGAAGGCGTACTAAACAAAGCTGGTGGTGAAGCTTACGAGTTTGTTGGTCCATCACTAACAGATCCTAAGTGGTTCGGTGAAGGTTTTGGTATTGCTCTACGTAAGCAAGATAAAGATCTGACTAAGCAATTGGATGCTGCAATCCTTTCACTACGTGAAAAAGGCATCTACCAAGATATCGCTGCTAAGTACTTTAACTACGACGTATACGGCCAGTAATCTCTAGCGTCACTTCTTAAGGGAGAGGTTCTCCTCTCCCTGTCTTACCAACTTTTTCGCAGTTCTGTTGGAATTCATTATGTTTGATTTACAAGGATATGAAGCTTCGATCCTGAAAGGGGCGGTGCTTACAATCGAAGTTGCCTTGCTGTCGCTAATTTTAGCTATGGTTCTTGGTATGCTAGGTGCCTTAGCAAAACTAGCGCCTTATCGCTGGGCTCGTGCTATTGCAACCCTCTATACAACTGTTATTCGAGGCATTCCTGATCTTGTCTTGATGATGCTGATTTTCTTTGGTGGACAAATCCTTTTAAACAACAGTTTGTATTCCATCAATGAGTGGCTCAATGAGTGGTTCTCATCCAGTGATCCTAATCACGAATGGACCTCTTACTTACCTGATTATATTGATGTCAGCCCATTTATTGCTGGTGTCTTAACCATTGGCTTTATCTTTGGCGCTTACATGGCTGAAACCTTCCGTGGTGCGATCATGGCAGTTGATAGCGGTGAAATGGAAGCGGCAAAGGCCTATGGCATGGGACCTGTTTTAGCGTTCCGTCGTATTTTATTACCGCAAATGATTCGTCACGCATTGCCAGGCTTTGGTAACAACTGGTTAGTTCTACTTAAGACTACCGCATTGGTTTCGATTATCGGCCTAGAAGACATGGTCCGTGTTAGCGCATTGGCGGCAGGTTCAACCAAAATGCCATTTACCTTCTATATGACGGTGGCACTTATCTTCTTATTCTTCACCAGTGTTTCGACAGGCTTACTTAAGCTGGTTGAACGTAAATTCAGTATCCACGCGAGGTAGTTATGGACTTTTCATTGATAATTGAAAGCCTGCCGATTTACCTTGGTGGTTTATGGACAACAGCTTGGATGGTTTGCGTCGCTTTGATTATTGGCTTATTCGTCGCCATACCATTAGCTATCGCTCGTAACAGTCCAAATATGATGATTAACGCTCCGGCTTGGTCGTTCATCTATTTCTTCCGTGGTACGCCGTTATTGGTGCAGTTGTACCTGATTTATTACGGTATGGATCAATTCTTCCCAGTGAAAGACACACTATGGGAAAACGCTTGGTTCTGTGCTCTGGTGGCATTCATTCTTAACACATCAGCATACACAGCAGAGATCATTCGCGGTGCGATTAACGGGTTACCGAAAGGTGAAGTTGAAGCAGCAAAAGCGTATGGCATGAGTACACCGAAGACTTACCGTCGTATCATTTTACCAAGTGCTTTACGTCGCGCACTACCAGCTTACAGTAATGAAGTCATCTTCATGCTTCACGGTTCAGCGGTAGCGGGTATCGTAACGATTATGGATCTGACGGGTGCAGCACGTTTGGTTAACTCACGTTACTACGCTCCATTTGAGTCTTTCTTAACGGCAGGCCTGTTCTACATGGCGCTAACGTTCATCATCATCGCGATTTTCAAATTCGCAGAGAAACGTTTCCTAGCTTATCTAAGACCGCTTAGCTAATAAGTACACAGCAACAATTTCAGTTAAACAAACGGCGCTTTCATAGCGCCGTTTTTTATATCGTCAAAACTACTGTTCTTTAATTTTTCGGCGGAAGAAAGAGCGCGTTAACTGAGGATTTTTAAAAATAGTTAACTTGCTTCAAATTGCATTCACATATTCATGAGATTAATTGCTTTAGATTTAGCGATAGATAGACTCAGCGAAATTTTGTTGTTGTATGGAATAATGATGAAAAAGAGTAAGTTACTATCCAATTTGGTGCTTTGTGCGATTGCCTTATCACTTTTAGGATGCGGAGGTGGCAGCGGCGGTGGAAGTGCCCAAACTGGTTCTGGTGGTTCTGGTGGTTCTGGTGGTTCTGGTGGTTCTGGTGGTTCTGGTGGTTCTGGTGGTTCTGGTGGTTCTGGTGGTTCTGGTGGGGAAGGAAACGAAGGCGACGGAAGTGGTGAGCCTGGTATCACTCCAGTTCCACAAACTGCTGTTCAAAAGGCGTTGTCCACAGGTGACGCTTCTTATGTGACTGATTCCAAAGAGTTCATTGATGCAAGCCAAGCGTTAGTCGCTCAATACAACTCGGACTACAATCATATTAAGCAAGCTTTATCCCTAAACGCTGAAAGGGAACCTCTACGTAGTCTTCATTGGGATCCAACACATGATACGGCAATTATCTTACCTACCTATGGTTTTAACGATATCATCTTGAAAACCAATAAAGCGATGCAAGATGGTTATGCCGACCAAGAGCTTGTCATTGGTATTGCGGGTTATACATCAGACGACAGCCGCTATGCCGCATTAGCAAGCAACCCGTTTCGAACTAAGCAGCGCTTTCCAAGTTCTGTCAACGAAGAGATGGATACTTGGTTGAAGAACTTGGTTCGGTGGGCTTCTAGTAATGACTCGCCACAAAATGTTGTGTTAGCTCAGCTTGATCAATCTCATTACTTTCCTGATGACCAAGCGACACGAAACTGGTTAACCGACAATGTTAACGCTTCTATGGTTATCAACGCTGACAATACTTGTGATGGCAGTAAATTAAGCCAATGTCTTGAAGCCAATAACCCTGACTTGCTAGTTTTGTCTCAAAAGTTAAATTATGGCGATGACATTGAAGATGTGATTTCAGGTTTACGCTTGGCGTTCAGTAAAAATATTCCAGTGTTATACCTACATCTTGATGGCGGTATGACGGACTTAGGTAACGCACTATTTGCAGAAATGCACATGACGTACGTTGGCGATAACTATTGGCGCAAGCTAGGTTTGTCGAACTGGGATTCTACACAACTGATTGATCAAATACCGGGTAATATTGTCCAGCAACAAGCGCTTTTACAGCGATTGAAAGACAACAGTTTCACCGTTGACCTGAATTTGTGTGAGGACAAATCTTGCCCTGACGATTCCAATATGGATGAAGAGTTTTATACTGCGGCGAACAGTATTCGTTCACACCTAACGACTCTTGATAGTAAAAAAATAGACCTGTTTGCAACCGATGATTACGAATATGAAAAGTTGTTACTGTTACTTGCGGATCGTTATCGCCAAGATGTTCAGTACCCGATGGGTAAAGGTGTAACGGAGAGAATCGAGTTTCTTCGTTCTTACTATAGTGATTACGCCGCATACAACAGCCGTTTGTATAATGCGGCACAACCAAACTTAGGTAATTTTAGCACCAAGACTTTTGAGGATGCCTCTCTAGTAAGCCAAAATATAACCCTAGAGTCTAAGAGAAGTTTCCGTGCGGCAGGCGTGTATGCTTTGCCTGGTAAGACGATCAAAGTGACTCGTTTGGACAGCAATGAAGTAGCTACATCGATAGCATTTAATACGCTACGTAGTGGAGCTACTCACGAGTTTTCGGGCGATGATGGCTATGCTAGACCAAAGTTTTTAACCTCGGTAGCCTATCCTGTGAACCCGGGAGAGACGATTTATCTCACGTCTGCTTATGGTGGGACATTACAGGTTCATTTTGATACTAATGATATTGATGTGGAGCTGCGTTTTGAGAATGTCGCTCAGCATCCTGTCTGGCGCAGTGAAGCAGACAACGAAAGCTTTGTTGCACAGCTTGAAGAAGGAAAGTTTGATTGGGCTGAGCTCATTACTCCGGGGTTTGAGGTTCATTCTAAGTTGGACAAAATGAAGGAATCTATCAGTGCTGCTGACTGGGCTCAGCCTCATGATATGGCTCTCGCCACAGAGCGTTATGTACATAACTTTCCTCATGCACTTGCAGGCTTTAAAGGGCCGGGTATTGATGAAATTGCTGAAATACATCAATACGGAGAGGCAAAAGGTTGGGAAATTGCGACCATTGATATTGTAAAGCATATGAACGCAGACCAAGCTAACTGTGGCTATGGTTGTTCAGGAAACCCGTATGATGCCTACTGGTCGTTTCATCCATTAGGGCATGGTGATCTTCACGAGTTAGGGCATGGCTTAGAGCGTGGTCGATTTAGGTTTAGCGGTTGGGATGGGCACTCTACAACGAACTACTATTCGTATTTTAGTAAATCAAAATATTATAAAGACACAGGAAAAGTATCGTCTTGCCAAGGCTTAGATTTTAAAGGGCAGTATCAGCTTTTACAGCAGAGTCGGACTCAACCTGATCCAAGTGCTTTTATGGCGGCTCAAAATCAAACTGGTTGGAGTTGGGGAGCTCGTATCTACATTCAAATGATGATGCTTGCAGAGCAGCAGGGTGTATTGAATTCGGGTTGGCATTTATTAGGGCGCTTGCACTTGATTGAGAGAGAGTTTAATCGCTTGAAAGGCGGTGATGAACTTTGGAACGATCGAAAAGGCTCTATTGGTTTTTCAGATTATACGAGACAAGAAGCGGTAGATATTACAAACAATGATTGGTTGCTTATCGCATTGAGTTACGTTGCAGAACGGAATATGACGCAATACTTAGATATGTGGGGATTCAGTTTCAGTGATAAAGCGAAGCAACAAGTCACAGCTCTTAGTCTAAGTAACATGCCTTTGACATATTTTGCATCGTCTAATCAAGGATATTGTTTAGATGAGTTTGCTAAGACGCCGTTAGACGTTGACGGCACGACCATTTGGCCGCTTAACTAGGTATATGACAGATAGAGTCACGAATAAAAAGAGAGGTGATATTATCTCCTCTCTTTCGTTATTAGCTTCTGATCAGCGTTGTGAGTACTATTTGCTTGCTACTTGATCTGGCTAAGTTTTGTTACCTAAAAATGACTATTTAAACGTCGACCAAATCGGAGCGTGGTCTGATGGTTTTTCGATACCACGTAGTTCGTAGTCGATGCCTGCTTCAGTACACTTATCAGCAAGCTTTTGAGTTGCTAGTACCACGTCAATACGAAGGCCACGGTTGTCCACGAAACCTTTTGAGCGGTAATCAAACCAAGAGTATTGATCGTTTACTTCAGGGTGCAGTAAACGGAAGCTATCCACAAAACCCCAATCCATCAATGTTTTCAACCATTCGCGCTCTTCTGGTTGGAAAGAACACTTACCGGTTTTCAGCCAACGTTTCGCATTAGGTTCACCAATGCCGATGTCAGCATCAATAGGGCTGATATTGATATCGCCCATTACGATCACTTGTTCATCTTTATTGTGGTAATCGTTTAGGTAAGTCATCAAGTCTTTGTAGAACTCACGCTTGTAAGGGTATTTGGTTTCATGTTTGATGTTATCCCCTTGAGGGAAGTAACCATTTAGTACTGTAACCTTTTCACCGTTTTCATCTTCAAACGTTGCCATGATCATACGTTTTTGATGGTCTTCATTGTCGGTTGGAAAACCTTTCTGAACAGAGATTGGCTCTTGCTTACACAGCATAGCCACACCGTAGTGTGCTTTTTGGCCGTGAAAGTAAACCTTATAGCCCATCGCCTCAACATCAGCAATAGGGAAGGCTTCATCGTGTACTTTTATCTCTTGCAGACCAATTACGTCCGGTTGGTGTTTGTCGATAATAGCTTGCAGTTGGTGAAGGCGGGCTCTTAGGCCGTTGATGTTGAAGCTAATTACTTTCATTTATTTTTATACCTCTCGTAAACCTTTGCCTATAGTGCAGCAAAGATTATTTGATTTGGTGAGTTTGATAGTTAATCGTATTTAACCATGCTTAATAATGTATGTCGCCATTTGTAGAGACAAAATGGCGACATAAAACGACGTGACGACTTACGTTGAATCTATTGAGTCTTGAGTAAATCTAAAAAGAACGCGTATTCGAGTGCGTCTTCTTTTAGTCGTTTAAATCTCCCAGATGCACCACCGTGACCAGCTTCCATGTCGGTTTTGAACACCAGTACATTGTTATCTGTTTTCATTTCACGCAGTTTCGCCACCCACTTCATTGGTTCAAAGTATTGTACTTGTGAATCATGTAGGCCTGTTGTCACCAACATGTTCGGGTAGTTTTGTACCTTAATGTTGTCGTACGGTGAGTAACTCAGCATGTAATCGTAGTAGGCTTTATTGTTAGGGTTGCCCCATTCGTCGTATTCGTTAGTCGTAAGAGGGATCGACTCGTCAAGCATGGTTGTTACTACGTCCACAAAAGGAACATGTGCTCCAATACCTTTATACAAATTAGGCGCTTGGTTGATGATCGCTCCCATTAGTAGACCACCAGCTGAACCGCCCACCGCGAATACTTTATCTTTAGCGCCGTAGCCTTCTTCAACTAGGCCCTTAGTTACATCGATAAAGTCATTGAACGTGTTTTGCTTGGTTAGCTTTTTGCCGTCTTCATACCAAGGACGCCCCTGCATTTCTGAACCGCGGATGTGAGTAATCGCAAAAACGAAGCCTCTATCGAGCAGGCTGAGACGAGTCGAGCTGAAAGTCGGCTCAATGGTAGTACCGTAAGATCCATAGCCGTATTGGTAAATTGGGTTAGTGCCGTCTTTCTTGAATAAATCTTTGCGATAGACCAAAGAGACAGGTACTTGCTTACCATCGCGAGCCGTAATCATGATTCGTTCTGATTGGTAGTTATCCGCGTCGAAATCACCTAATACAGGCGTTTGCTTCATGATTTCGAATTCACCTGTACTGAGGTCAAAATCATAGTAAGTGCCTGGAGTCGTTAAGCTGCTGTAATAGACTCGAACTTTTGAGTTATCTAATTCATAGTTACTCGTTAGGTAAGCGGCGAAAGCGGTGTCGTTAAATTCAAGTGGGAACTCTTTACCTGTTGTGAGTTGGCGAACCTTGACTGTCGACAAGCCATTCGCACGTTGCTCGTAAACAAGATGGTCATCAAACAACTCGAAATCAACAAGCTGAGTGTTATCGTCTGCTGCAATGACATCGACCCATTTTGAGCGGTCATGCATGTCTTCAGCTGAGACTTTCATTAAACGAAAGTTGACCGCTTGGTAGTTGGTGTAGATGTAATACCAATCACCCAATTTAGCAATGCTGTACTCAATTCCAGTCTCTTTTGGGTAGAAAGCTTCGGCTTTAGCCTTTGGGTTGTTGGCATCGATGACTGACACACCACTGGTTTCTGTGCTCGAGTGCCAAATATAGACCTGTTCACCATCTTTGCTTTTACTCAATGAGGTGTAGTAAGCGCTGTCGGTTTCTTCGTAGATTAACTCATCGCTTGTTTGAGGTGTGCCTAAAACGTGGCGGTAAACTTGGTAACCTAGCAGTGTTTGTGGATCTTTCTTGATGTAGTAAAAGGCTTGGTTGTCGTTTTGCCACGCGATAGCACTCGAAGCACCTTCAATTTCGTCGTTTAGGTATTCACCTGTCATGAGGTCTTTAATCTTGATGGTGTAAATGCGGCGACTCAGGGTATCTTCGCCATAGGCCAACAAGTTTTCGTCTGGGCTGATCGTTAAGCCGCCAATACTGAAGAATTCATGTTCTTTTGCTAGTTCATTAACGTCTAAGATGACTTGCTTGTCTATACCTAAAAAGTCTTTTTCTCGCAAGTGTACTGGGTATTCGTTGTCACCTGTGACTTTATTCGAGTAGTAGTAGCTGCCTTTACGCACCGGTACCGAATTGTCGTCCTTCGCGATTCGGCCTTTGATCTCTTCAAATAACTGTCTTTGTGTTGATTCGGTATGCTTCAGCACGGTCTCTGCGTAGTGGTTCTCTTGCTCAAGATGCTGCAAAATCTCTGGATCTTGGCGTTCATCATCACGCATCCAGTAGTAATTATCGATTCGAGTATCACCATGAATCGTCATTGCATGAGGGACTTTCTTAGCAACAGGAGCTTGTGTCTGCTGAGCGACGAGTTGCGATGGAGAGTAGTGTTTCATGGTTGTTATTCCTTGATTGCTGCATCCGGCGACAAGCGCGGCCGATACGGCTAATGTGGTTAAAGCGAAACGCATCTGTATATCCTTAGTGTGCACCTTACTCGTTTTAATGCCAGCATCCTTTTCTATCAGAGCCTAGGTATCTTGGTTTTCTTCCAGTGATATTATTTATAATTGGATTCTGGATATGCACTTTCAACGTAAGTGTCTGTTATTGTTTTCAAAAAATCAAAGTAATGTTAAATGAAATTGAGGTAGACGTGAGGTGAGGGAAAGCGTGCAACAAAAAAGGGACACACTTTTCAGTATGCCCCTTTTCTGTATTTGGGTAGGATTCGAGTGTTACTTTAGATAACCAGTGGCATTTCGTTTGAGTGGTCAGGCTTGCGATTAACCCAACGTAAACCAAGCATCACGATAAATGACATAGCAATCATCAGGCAACCGAGTGGCAGTTGGTCTTGAGCCGGGAAGAACGATGCCAATAGTGTTGCGATGCCAGCACCTAGGTTTTGCATACCACCTAAGATCGCGCCTCCTGTACCTGCATGGTATGGGAATGGCGATAGTGCCCCTGTTGTTGCTGCTGGGAATAAGATACCAGCACCCAAGAAGTAAATGGTTGCACCGCCAATCAAAGTTAGTGCTGTTGTTTGACCAAACAGACCCGGTATCAGTACCACGGCTGAACCGACTAAGATCGACACCAGGCCTACATTCAGTGCGCGGCGCTCAGAACGACGTTGTGCGATGTAGCTAGACAGGCCTGCACCCACTAAGTAGCCCGGGATAGGCAAAACAAACAACAAGCTTACTGTGGTTGCAGGTAATCCAAGTACGCCGCCAAGCAGTACACCAGCCGCTGCTTCAAATACTGCGACGCCCGCGAATGTTGCCACTAGTACTAGTAGGAAACCTTGGAAGCGTTTGTCAGACAGAACGAATTTGTAGCTGTTTACAACTGATTCGTTTTTGCGTCGCTCTTTTGGCAGAGTTTCCATCATGCTCGTCATCATGGTGATCACAACAGCGATACCAAATAGCGCGAGGAACAAGTAGCTGGAACGCCAACCGAAAGCTTCTGTTAGGTAACCACCTAAAACAGGCGCCATCAGTGGTGAGAAAATCACACACATGCTGATTAAGCTATTTGCGCGGTGCAGCTCTGCTCCTTCAAAACAGTCACGAGTCAATGTACGAGACATTGCACCGCCACAACCTATGCCTAAACCTTGGATAAAGCTACCCACTAGGAACCATTGATATTCATGAGCGAACAATGCCACCAAAGTACCGATGATGTAGATGATCAAACCTGAAACGATGATAGGTTTACGACCTAGGCGATCAGAAAGCGGGCCGTAAACAAATTGCGACAGACCATAAGGGATCAAGTAGCACGCCATCACAGCTTGAAGTGAAGACGCAGAAACCAAGAACTCACCCGCCATATGACCGATAGAAGGCACGTACATCGTTTGAGTCATTTGACCTACGGCTGTCAGAATAGCGATTAAAAAGGTAAGTTTCGCTAATGGAAACGAGGCAGACATTTGCGTATCTCTCCAAAAATTAAAGACGTAAAAAGCCTTAGCGCTCCATTAAGGAGTGCCAAAAGAATAAAGTATTCAGGGAATCTAGGCGCGAGATATTAGAGCTTGATTGCCGACTTAGCAATCAAAAAATGTGAAGTTGATCAAGATAAAAATCTATAACTTGGATTAGAAAAAGTAATTCGAAATTACTGTGTTTTAAAGATGTAGGGAGAGTCAGCTTCTTTGAAATATCGATGCTAGATTATACCAAAAATGTTAGAGCAATAGACCTATTGGCAATGATTGTATGAGTAGATTATTTTGAAATCACAGAAGCAACAGGTAAAAGGCATTGCTTGTTAACATTTATGTAAACTTTCGTTTTATATGTAAGCGATTTGTGCTGTAATTATTCGCTAAGCTATTCGTCTAACTCATTTACATTGTGTACAGCAATTTGTTGTCGGTGTGATAGTTACGGTTATGGAAGTCTTTTGGCTTAAATAAGGATATTAAATGCGCTCTCTATCGGTACAGTGGAAAATAACCCTCTTAGCAGGTTGTTGTTTAATCATTACGTCACTGTCTCTTATTGGTTTCTCGATCTACAACGCGACGAGCAATCAACAAGTCATCAAATCTCAAAGCTCAGAATCAGTTATCAATAAAACTCAGCAGTTGTTGGCGTCTGTTTCTCAGCTTAATGCCCAAGAAACTCAACGTTATGTTGACGAAGCCATTTACCGCGCAGAAATGCTTGCGGCTAGCGCTCAGTTCTTAAAGAATAATGCGGATGAAAACTTTACACCAAGTGAAGAACTTCGTACTGCCTTGGATGAAATGATCCGTCGCTCGGTTTTAAACTTCGACTCTATTCAAGGTGCGTATCTAGTTTTCAAACCTGACTTGCTCGATGGGGAAGACGCAAACTATGTTGATGCCGACTATGTTGGTTCTAACGAAAGAGGGCGTTTCGCACCTTACTGGAAGGTGGCAGATAATGGTGAGAATGTACTTTCGAACGTACTTTCAGAATCAACATTGGATGACAACAGTAATAGCGAACGCTTTTACTGTCCTTTATCTTCTGGGCAAACCTGTATCAGCACACCTAGAGTCGTTAATAGTGGTGGTAAAGCACTTCTGACATCTTCGATTTCAGTTCCTATTTTAGTTGATGATGTTGCAATTGGTTTTCTTGGGATTGACTTAAGACTCGATGGCTTAACGAGTGTGGTCACTCAATCTGATCAGAGCTTATTTGATGGTGCTGGTAAAGTTTATGTGGTTAGCCTAGATGGTTCAGTCATCGCTTCTGATGATTCAAGTATTGCAGTCGGTTCTACCTTCCAAAGTGATAACACCAATAGCGATCGAATGACCGATTTTATCTTCGGCGGCGAAGTAACAACGCAGTGGAGTGAGAATGGCGAGTGGTTACTTGCGTTTGCACCTGTTGTTGCAGCTAATCAAACTTGGGGTGTGTTGTTTGAGATACCGAGAGAAAGTGTCGTCGCTGATGCAAACAAATTGGATTCCATCATTAGCACCAAGCTAAGTGAAGGTATCAGAACAGAAGTGATTGCCGGTATGGTCTTTATCGTTTTTGGTCTAGCCATTATCGCGTTTGCTTCATTGTCTATTGTGAAACCGATTCGTCAGGTAGTGGAGCGACTGAACGATATCGCTTCTGGTGAAGGCGATTTGACTCAGCGCTTAGAAGTGAAATCTCAAGATGAAATCGGCCAGCTAGCGAAAGGCTTTAATCTGTTTCTAGATAAGCTACAACACACGATCAAAGAAGTCATTCATACCACTGAGCAAGTGGCGAGTACGACAAGCCAGGCTAAAGCATCGGCATCAAGCACTCGAGAAAGCAGTGAGTCTCAATTTAAAGAAGTCGATCTGGTAGCAACAGCGGCAGAAGAGATGACTCAAACTGCGGGCTTAGTGGTACAAAATGCAGAAGTGGCCGTTGATGCAGCGTGCGAAGCGAATCGTTCAGCTCAGCAAGGGCAACAAGTTATTGAGCTTTCAGCCGGTGAAATGAGAAAGCTGGTGGAGCGTATGTCGAGCGCTGTACCTATTGTTGAAGAATTGGCTAAAAATAACGGTAACATCACTGAAATCTTAAGTGTTATTGAAGGGATCTCCGAGCAAACTAATCTACTGGCACTGAACGCGGCGATTGAAGCGGCGAGGGCAGGTGAACAAGGTCGAGGTTTTGCGGTTGTTGCTGATGAAGTAAGAAACCTAGCAAGCCGCACACAATCATCCGTTGGGGAGATCAGAGCGGTGATCGATAAGGTCCATGCGGGTACGCAAGACGTGGTGGAAGCGATCCAAGAAGGTAATATTCTTGCCAATGATACAGCGCTACATGTTCAAAAAGCGGTTGAAGATCTGGGTTCGATCTTTACTTCTATTGAGGCGATCAGTGACATGAACAGTCAGATTGTTCGAGCAGCCGAAGAGCAACAATCGGTTTCCGGTGAAGTGAACCAAAGCGTGGTTAACATTCGCGACTTGAGTGCGAGGATCTTAGAGCAAGCTGCCGCTTCTGAACAAGTAGGCACGGAAATAGACCAATTATCCCAACAGCAGCAGAAATTGGTTAATCAGTTCAAGGTTTAGTTATTCAAGCTTATTACCTGTTGAATAGAAAAAAGGACAAATGAAGATTTCATTTGTCCTTTTTTATTTTTCTCAAGTTCTAAGTCTCTTAGATTTTCGGGATTGATTATGTCCGACGAAACCTATTAGCGAAGTTAGTCTTCGATGAACCAGTAACCTTTGTTCACTAATTCAGTCACGACCGTTATGCCCGAAGGAGATAGAGCAGTAGCTGAAGTAATTAAGGTTTCATCGCAAAGTATGTTGAGTAGTGATGAATCTGCCTGTTCAACTTTAACGACTTCACCATTAATGTAAGCCGTGTTGCTTTCATTTTCATGGTAGAGCGCTTTTAAGCCAGATACGCGTTGGATTTCGCCCTCAGACTCTAAGTGTTGAGCAATCTCTTCTTCTGTCCATAATGGCTCAGGAGCGACGATATCAAGCTGGTGGCGTGATTGGCTTAGCAGACAACCCATGAATTCACTGATGGTTTCAGGTTGCTCTAGTGCAGATTTCAACATGTCAGTGAGATTGCTTAAATCCGATGAACGAATCTTGCCGTAGCCTTCTTGCGCTTTGAATTCAGGATCATGCAGATGAACGTCACCCATATCATGAGCAAGCACAAAATCGGCAAAGTTGCTGATTAGCTCTTGTTCTTTAGGGGAACGGTAGCCAATAGAGTAGCTCATCGACGGCTCTAATGTGTTCCCTTCATGTGGGAAACCTGGTGGGATGTAAAGGATATCACCTGGCTCTAAGGTTTCATCAATGATTGGCTCAAAGCCTTCTATTTGGCGCAGAGCAGACGCTTGAACGGTCTCTTTGTATTGACCAACATCTTTCGCACCCACTTTCCATTGACGTTTACCTTGGCCTTGAATGATGAATACATCGTATTGATCAATATGTGGGCCTACGCCGCCTTCAGGTGCTGAGTAGCAGATCATGAGATCGTCGAATAACCAGTTTGGTAACGTTTGGAACGCCTCAGTCAGCTGATTTGCGCCTTGGTGCCAGTGGTTCGCTGCTTGAACGATCAACTGCCAGTGAGTTTCGGTTAATTCGCCAAATTTTTCTTCAGAGAATGGACCGTGTTCTGCAGTCCACTGATTGTCGAGGTTAGAGACAAAGCGAGAATCCACTTCTTCTTCCATCGATAAACCAGCAAGTTCTTCCGGCGAAATTGGGTCGATGAAGTTTTGGAAGCCACCTTTCAAGATGGTTGGTTTTTTATGCCAGTAGTTTTCAAGAAACTCGGGCATAGAAAAGCTAAGTTGGTACATGTGAATCCTGTATATTTTTATGCTAGATGCTAGATGCTAGATGCTAGATGCTAGTTTGGCTTGTAAATCTTGCTGGACAATTTTGATTGCTTCTAACGCGACTTTTGGATCGATTTCGTTACTTTCGATCAGATAGATCAGGTCGACAGCTAACTTAACTTCTTCTGGTGCGTTATCCAGTGGTGATGGTGTGTTATCAGTGTTCATTTCGCTTAGGGTTCTCTAAGTTAATCAGTCTCTCAATATTTTTCATTGAGTCTTCACAGCGTTCTAATCGTTCTTTTGCTAACTGCCAAGTCTCTTCCGCCTTTTTCTTACTGTGGCGAGGCGCAGAATCAAGCGCTAACTTTCGTACTCGTACTAAATCGATTAATCGCTTTTGCCAATCTTGGTGCTGAGCGAGTTCGTTGTATAGGTCGTTAAGGGTTTTCCCTGACTTACTTTTTCGGTCTAAGCGTAAATCATGGTTAGCTAACTCTCTTTGGATTGCTGCAATCTGATTTGTCAGCTTTTCCGTCAGGTAGTTAGCTCTGGACGCGGTCAGTTGATTTGTGGTTTGTTCACGTACAATGGTGCGGTACGTTGCCTGAGTTTCAAGTGCATAAGGAAGCAAAACAGAGGCGCCGCACTTGAATAAGGCTCTATCGAATAGGGCTTGATGATAAGCACCTCGGGATTTATCAACCTGAGAGCAATGGCCAATTAAGGTATCAATGACACTTTTGAGTTTTGAAAATTGATTCATTTCACTTCCCGTTGGCTACGGCCTATAAGTTAACAAACCAAGCTTCGTATGCCAGTTTAATTGCAAGTACGCTTACTACAGTAACAAACACAGGTCGTATAAATGTAGCACCAAAACGAATAGCAGAATGAGCACCAACAAACGCTCCGGCCATCAAACAAAGACCCATAGTTAAACCTAGAACCCAATCAATATGACCAAGAATTGCAAAGGTCACCAAAGAGGTAAAGTTACTGGTAAAGTTCATGGCTTTGGATAGACCAGAGGCAAGTAAGATATTTAAGCGATAAAGCGCCATAGAGCTTACCGTCCAAAACGCGCCAGTTCCTGGGCCGGCAACCCCATCATAAAATCCGAGAATGAACCCTTGATACTTTTGCTTTCTCTTAAGTACGGGGCAAGGCTTAGGTGACACGTTGTGATTGGCATTCGGTGTCTTATGAAAAATGGTATAGACCGCTGCGGCAAGAATGACTAACGGCAATACCTTCTCTAACCACTCCGTGCTAATAGCATCAACAGTAAGGGTGCCGATGGTTGCACCGATTAATGTGGCAATGAATGCATTGATCCAACACTCAGGTTTGAACAGCTTCTTACGGTAGTAAGTGAATGCAGCTGTAGATGAAGCGAAAGTCGCTGCAAGCTTGTTAGTGCCTAATGCAATGTGTGGGGGGAGGCCAAGTGACAGCAAAGCTGGAACAGTTAACATCCCCCCGCCACCTGCGACAGCATCAATAAAGCCTGCTGCAAATGCAACCAGAGCAAGTATGACCAACATGGTTGGCTCAATCATTTCCATAAATAGCTAGTGTTCTCGTTATCGGCTGATAGGGCAGCCACATGAAGAATCGATGGATTAGTCATGTTGGGTTGTGAATGCAAGGGCCTAGCGATGACAGGCCCATAACTACCTCAAGGGCAGGGAAATTAGTATTTTATTGTTCTTTTAAAAGGCGGTAGTGAATCGAGTAAGGACTTTCCATATCGCTTCGTTACTATGCGTCTATCAAGGATCGTGACTTTACCAGAATCTCGTTCTTTACGCAGCAGTCTACCCACAGATTGAATAAGCTTTTTACTCGCTTCTGGAACAGTAATCTGCATAAACGGATTACCACCACGTGATTCAATATATTCTGAATGTGCTTGTTCTACAGGAGAGGTAGGAACCCCAAAAGGAATCTTGGTAATAACCAGGTTTTCTAGAAGCTCTCCCGGTAGGTCAAGACCTTCAGAAAAGCTGCCTGTTCCAAAAAGAACGCTGGTTTTACCTTGGTCTATGAGTTTTTTATGTTTTTTTAGGATTTCAGTTCGTGAAGTATCACCTTGAACCTGCAATGCCCATGACTTTTTAACGAAATCTGTTGCTAAAGCCTCTGCAACTTTGTTCATTTGCCAGTAAGAAGAGAATAGAACGAGGTTGGCTTTTTTGTCTTCAATTACCTTAGGCAAAATTTCAATAAGATATTCGGTAAACTGAGGTGCTTGTGGTTCGTACTTCATTGCCGGCACTATCAGCTCAGCTTGCTTCTGGTAATCAAACGGTGATGCCAAAGCCAAAAATTGTACGCCATCTTCTGCTTTTTGGCTGATACCAGCTTGATGGCAGAAAAAGCTGAAAGAGTTGAGCGCTCTCATTGTTGCCGAAACGAGCACTGCACCAACACAGCGGCTCCAGATCTGCTGATCCAGTTGCCAACCCACCTCTAGTGGAGAAACATTAACAACGAAATCGCCTTCGCTTTCTTTATTCAGTTCAAGCCAACGAGCCAAAGGAGCCCCTTTCTCGCGCTTAGGTTCGGCCATTAAGCGCCAAACCTGAGCAAGGTTTTCTGTTCTTTGTATATAGAAGCCAATCTCCGCAAGCGCAGGCTCTGCTAGCTTTGCTGAAAGCTCTCCGTCTTTAACTCGCTCTGCAATTAGGTCTGCAATCTTCGCAACGGCTTGGCTCGCCTTTTGTGTGAGTTGCTTGAGATCTTTAGATTCATTCTCTAGCCACTCAGGTAAGTCACCATGTTCGAAGCGGTACAGGCCGTCCTCAAAGTGGTTAGCGTCAAACTGTTTGCACATTTGAGTCAGAGTAGGGATCAGCTGTTGCACTGAGTCTTGCAGTTCATTTCTAAATCGATGGACGCGCTTCTCGTCTGCTAGGCCTGAAAGCTTAGTGATTGATTGATTCAAACGCTCTAACCATGAAGCGGCCCCTTTTAAGCTCGCAGCAGCGGAAGAATGATCTCTCGCGACATGCGGTAAGTGGTGAGCCTCATCGAATATATAGATGCTATTTTCTGACTCGGGCAGTATTACACCGCCGCCTAGATCAGCATCTGCCATCACCAAACTGTGGTTAGCGATGATAACGTCTGCTTTATCTAGCTCTGAACGTGCCTTTTGGAAAGGGCAATCTCTGTGAGTTGGCATGCTGTTGTTACAACTATGCTTATCACTGACGATCATCTGCCAAATCATATTGTCGATAGGTTTTGGCCACGAATCGCGGTCACCATCCCATTTACCTTGAGTCAAGCTACGGTACATAGTTTGAAGTTGGTCGATATCTTTCTTTTTTGGCTTAGATTCGAACATGGCCATTTGACCACCATCAACTCCACAAGCCGCAGCTAGCTTTTCGGAACAACAATAACGCTGTCTGCCCTTAGCTAATATAAAAGAAAACTCTCTATCAGTCAGTCTTCTATATAGAGGGAGATCTTTGTTAACGAGCTGTTCTTGTAGCGCAACTGTTGCTGTTGAAATAACTATTTTTCGGTTATTGAGCACTGCTACTGGAATAGTAGCCATTAAATAAGCCAGCGATTTTCCAATCCCTGTTCCTGCCTCTGCAACAATCATGCGATTACTTTTGTGGTATTGACCACAAAGTGTCTTCGCTATTTCTGCAACAAGGTAATTTTGAGCACGTCGAGGTACAAAGTTGTCCAACTGATCTTGGAGGTTTTGATAACTGGTGCGAATAGATTTTTGAATTTTAGTAGTTAGCATACTGTGACCTACGTAACGGAGCGAGGATAGTAGCACATATCACTAGTCGGTACATTTACCGCAAAATAGCTTGCTTTTGAATCAAAGGTAGATCTTGTTCACAAAAAAAAACTGAACCATCAGGAACTTAACGTTTTTATTTATGTTGTGAAATATAAATTTTAAAAAACACTGACCTATAGGTGTTAAATTCTACTGATGGGCTGTTATTTGAGTTATTGTTGGAGTTTAATTCTATTTGTTACATTTTTTGGATTATTATATTTGCTGATAAAACTAAGGATAAGCTGCTCGTAAAATGATGAAAAAAAATGTAAGTGTTTGATTTTGATTGGTTTGTGTTTTTTTTAGGTTTGTTTTTAGTTTATTTGACACGCAGGATAATCTTTTGCAATCTAGACCTCGAAATTTAGTGACGGTGATTAACCAACAAAGAGTGGTAATGACCAGTCACAATAAATAAAAGGGAACCGGGCAAGGATCTCCCATTCTTAGAAAAGGCAGTGGATTTATTATGAAAAAGACTCTATTAGCGCTAGCTATCGCAGCAGTATCAACTTCTGCATTCGCAGTAGAAACTAGCTCTCAAAACTCTAAACCAGTTTTCGAATTTGAAGATATGCACAAAGACCAGTTCTCTGTGTCTGGTGCTTGGGGTGTTGGTGGTTACTACGATACAGGTACTAAAGCATTCTACGATGATTGGGCTACAGGTCTAACTCTTGCTATTAGCTACAAAAACAACCGTTGGGTAGGTTACTTTGAAACTGACCTAATGCTTAACTACAGCTCTGACGAGCAGAAGAAAGACATTCAGTCTGGCCCAGCAACAGACGTAGATAAAGCATGGTTAGGTTTCACTACTGACGCTGGTGTTATCTCTCTAGGTTGGGAAAACGATACAGCACTTGACAAAGTTGACGGTGCTGGCGACATGACTTACGAATTTGGTGCTTCAGCTGGCGATGCTTCTGATGGCTTCAACGTAGCTAAGTTCCAAGGCGCTACTTCTGGTATTGCTTACGGTATCTCTGTTTTCGATACTAGCGATGACCGTGACGAAGGCGAAATGGGTTACAACGGTTACGTTGGTGTAGAACAAGAAATGTTCAACATTTACGCTGGCTACGAAGCTCGTGAAGACTCTGACTACACAGTAACATCTCTATCTGGTAACGTAACTCTAGATAAACTAAAGCTAGGTCTTAACGCTTGGATTGATGATGGTAAAGTTGGTGTAGAAAAGAACACTACAGATCTTAAACTAACTGGTTTCTACGCTTCAGCTGGTTACGCTCTAACTGAGCAACTTACTCTAGCTGCTGGTTACGCAACTAACACAACTGAGTCTAACGTTGCATCTGATATTGATCAGTCTTACATGAACGTTGCTGCTATGTACACTCTTAGCGAGCGTGTTGACATGGGTATCGATATCAAACAAGAGCTAGACTCTGGTTTTGACAACGTTGATGAAGAAACTCACGTATTCGCAGCTGCTTACTACTACTTCTAATAGTTTAACTTTTAGTTAAGTAACGCTGTAAAAGCCAGTCTTATGACTGGCTTTTTTGTATCTATGATTTATCAGTAGATATAAAAAAGCCGCTCTATTAGCGGCAATTTAGATATTGTAGGCTGTGTGATTTTAGATTTCTTTCCATTCACCAGGCTGTAGCTGACCCACATTCATGTTGCCCATTGAATAGCGGATAAGACGCAGGGTAGGGAAGCCGATATTGGCTGTCATTCGTCTTACTTGGCGGTTACGCCCTTCAATGATTGTGATAGCTAGCCATGTTGTCGGTATCGCGGCTCTGAAGCGGACTGGAGGGTTTCTATCCCACACCTTAGGTTCTGCCATTGACTCCACCTTTGCTGGCAGCGTCATACCGTCTTTTAGCTCAACGCCTTTTCTCAATTTATCTAAATCTTCCTCAGAAGGTGCGCCTTCAACCTGTACCCAGTAAGTCTTTGGGGATTTTGAGTTTGGTTGAGTTAATTTGGCTTGGAAGATGCCATCGTTGGTCAATACCATTAAACCTTCGCTGTCGCGATCAAGTCGACCCGCCGCGTAAACATCTTTTACGGGAATAAAGTCCGCTAACGTTTTTCTCCCTTCACCATCAGTGAACTGGCTGAGAGTATCAAAAGGCTTATTGAACAGAATCACTTTGCGATCTTCGATTGCCACCTTAGGTTTTGTGTTGGTTGATTTACCTTTATATCGGTGCTTACTGGAGTGTGGCTTTATGTGCGAACTGCCAGTGTTATTTTTATCGCTGCTTCGGCTCTGTCTATTACCGCTTTGTTTTAATGTTGCACCAGAACGAGCCGGTTTGTCTGAACGAGATGCGCTGCGTGAGCGAGTAGACATGTTAACTACCTTGCAAAAATGTAAACGAAGTGTGCTGAAAAGTTTTCACTGAAACGGAATTGAGCTATCATTTGCGCGCCTAAATGACACAAAATAGAACAAGTTGATGGACTCTTAAGCCTGATTTGTTTAATTATACCTTCGTGTTTTATTATAACAACGCACTCACGGATTTGGTTCATGCTGTCATCAAGATTGCATGAAAAATAAGATAGAGTACGACTATCGAGTAAGCAGCTTTCACTCTTTGAGTGGCTTACTGGTCAATTTATAACACTCTCACTACTTAAGTGAGCTTGTAAGAACTATAGGGAAATTTCATGCCTACTGAAAAACCAACGATCATCTATACCATTACAGACGAAGCTCCGGCGCTAGCAACTTACTCTCTGCTGCCAATCATTCAATCTTTTACAGCTTCTTCTGGTATTAACGTTGATACTCGCGACATTTCACTTGCAGGGCGCATTATTGCCAACTTCCCTGATTATTTGAACGAAGAGCAACGCATTGGTGATGCATTAGCAGAACTAGGTGAATTGGCTAAGACACCAGAAGCAAACATTATCAAGCTTCCAAACATCTCTGCATCTGTGCCTCAGTTGCAAGCAACAATCAAAGAACTACAGTCAAAAGGCTACGCACTTCCAAACTACCCAGAAGAAGCAAACACCGACGAAGAGAAAGCCGTTAAAGCGACTTACGATAAAATCAAAGGCAGTGCAGTAAACCCTGTACTACGTGAAGGTAACTCGGATCGCCGCGCTCCACTTTCAGTAAAAAACTATGCGAAGAAAAACCCACATTCAATGGGTGCATGGTCTGCAGATTCTAAGTCGCACGTTTCAAGTATGGACGACAAAGACTTCTTCGGTAGCGAAAAATCAGTAACCATTGAAGGTGCTACGGAAGTTAGCATTGAATTCGTTGGCAAAGATGGCGCGAAGAAAACATTGAAGCCAGCTTTTGCACTGCAAGATAAAGAGATCATTGATGCGTCAGTGATGAACAAGGCCGCTTTGGTTGCGTTTTTCGAGAAAGAAATAGCGTCGGCTAAAGAGCAAGGTGTACTGCTTTCTCTTCATATGAAAGCGACGATGATGAAAGTATCTGACCCTGTGATCTTTGGTCATGCGGTTAAGGTTTACTATAAAGACGTATTCACTAAACACGGTCAGCTATTTGAAGAGCTTGGTGTGGATGTTAACAACGGCATCGGTGATGTATACGCGAAGATTGCATCGCTTCCTCAAGAGCAAAAACAGGCAATCGAAGCTGATCTACAAGCGGTATACGAGACTCAACCACCACTAGCGATGGTTGACTCGGATCGTGGTATTACTAACCTACACGTTCCAAGCGATATCATTGTTGATGCTTCTATGCCTGCAATGCTGCGTTCTTCTGGTCAAATGTGGGATCCAGAAGGTAAGCAAAAAGATACCAAAGCTATGATCCCAGATCGCAGCTACGCAAGCATTTACCAAGCGGTTATTGATTTCTGTAAAGAGAACGGCGCGTTCGATCCAACAACGATGGGTAGCGTACCAAACGTTGGCTTGATGGCTCAAAAAGCTGAAGAGTACGGTTCTCACGATAAGACTTTTATCCTTGAAGCTGCTGGTCAGGTTCAAGTTGTTGACGCTTCAGGCTCTGTGCTTCTAGAGCAAGACGTAGAGGAAGGCGACATCTTCCGTATGTGTCAGGTTAAAGATGCACCAATCCAAGACTGGGTTAAGCTTGCGGTAACTCGTGCTCGTGCATCGGGTGTCCCTGCGGTATTTTGGCTAGATGCGTCACGCGCGCATGATGCTCAGCTTATTAAGAAAGTTGAAGAGTACCTTCCTGAATACGATACTGATGGTCTTGAAATTAAGATCCTTGCTCCACTTGAAGCGACTCAATACTCACTGGTTCGTATCAAAGAAGGCCTCGATACTATTTCGGTTACAGGTAACGTATTACGTGATTACCTAACAGACTTGTTCCCGATTCTAGAGCTTGGTACATCAGCTAAGATGCTATCGATTGTTCCACTAATGAACGGTGGCGGTCTGTTTGAGACAGGTGCTGGCGGTTCTGCTCCTAAGCACGTACAACAAGTAGAGAAAGAAAACCACCTACGTTGGGATTCTCTAGGTGAATTCTTGGCACTAGCGGCATCTCTAGAGCACTTGAGCGTAGTAACGGGTAACGCTAAGGCACAAGTTCTAGCGGACGCGCTTGATAAAGCAACGGGTGAATTCCTAGACAACAACAAGTCCCCTTCACGCCGAGTAGGAGAGCTTGATAACCGTGGTAGCCACTACTACCTAGCGGCATACTGGGCTAAGGCGCTTGCTGAGCAAACGGCTGATGCTGATCTTGCTGCTGAGTTCGCAGGTGTGGCAAGTCAACTGGCTGAAAGTGAAGAAGCTATTGTTGCAGAGCTAAACAACGCTCAAGGTGTCGCTGGCGACTTAGGTGGTTACTACCTACTTGATGATGCACTGGTTTCAACACTAATGCGTCCAAGCTCAACACTAAACGCATTTATTGATGCATAGTGATTGGACTCATCGTTAGTCAGCCATGAACGTGATTTGCTAACGAGTTACTTGGCCTAACAGCTAAGTCATAGATAAAGTCAAAATGAAAGATGCTTTAACGATAACGTTAAAGCATCTTTTTTTCTTTCTAATACTTCCTAAGACCTAGTTTAATAGAATAGATTCTCGAACTGATTGTCCAGTGAGCAACTTTAGAGATCCCGGAACGAAAAAACCGCTCACGTAATCCTGTATTACAGGCATTAAATGAGCGGTTTCAATATTCTGTTTACCTGTCAGCCGTTAATGACGACTGATGGAGGTTAACATGAGTTGGCTTCGCCTATTTTGCGGCGCTGCCTTCTACAGGAACAACGGAGCTAGCGTGCGAGCCTTTAGGACCACTTTCTACTTCATAGTCGACCTGCTGACCAGCCTTTAGGGTTCGATAGCCTTCCATTTGTATTGTGGAGTAGTGCGCGAAAATATCGCCGTCTTCACCTTCTGGACAAATAAAGCCAAACCCTTTGGCATTGTTAAACCATTTTACTGTACCTGTAGCCATGCTATACATCCCTCATGCATTTTGTTACTAACGTTGTTATATCAATAGTTGTAAGTTCAATTGATATCATTCTTACCAGCTAAAGAATTTCAGCTGATAGCTTGAATCTCATACATTGCTTACGGAAATTAACGCTACCCTGCGTAATTATTCCTTATTGTTAATTTTTAAAGCGTGTTACTGGTTTTAAATCATGTTGCAAAAATGTATTAAAAAACCTTTTAGCTCCAATGTAGCTAATGATTGAGCACAGTCAATAGCAAATTGGTATAAAATTGATCAATTTTAATAACAAATCACATTCGAGATTAACTGCAAACTATTAACTAAATAGTAACTTAGCGGTGATCTTATCGTCAGTATCAATAGTTATGGTGTCTTTTTAATCAATCACATATGTTAATCCTGTTAATCGAGATCTTTTATTTGCAGCGATGGAAATGGTGGATTAGGCTCAGTATAGAGGAATATTTTTTGGTACTGTTTCTCGGTGCAGTTTCTTAGTACACCGTAAAGCGTGAATGTGGTAAATTTAAGTTAGGTAAACACTCACGACTTCCGAAAAATAACCCTTAGCAAAGCGATATGAGCAGAAACTTTGAATGGGCATCTCCAGGCTCAGATTTACTGGAGAAAGAAGCGACAAAAGTAAAGCCACCGGCAATGTATAACGTTGTATTAAATAACGATGATTACACGCCCATGGACTTTGTAATCGAGATCCTAGAGCGATTCTTCTCACTAGATATCGAAAAAGCAACGGAAGTGATGCTCAAGGTTCATTATGAAGGTAAAGCTATATGCGGTACGTACAGTGCTGAAATAGCGGAAACAAAGGTAGCGCAGGTTACGATGTACTCAAAGGAAAATGAGCATCCGCTACTATGTACAATGGAGCAAGTATAAATTGCTCGAACAACACTGTTGTTCCCTTAGGAGGTACTTATGCTAAATAAAGAATTAGAGACGAGTTTAAATGGCGCATTTGCTCGTGCGCGAGACAAGCGACATGAATTCATGACTGTCGAACACCTCCTACTAGCATTATTAGAAAATGATGCGGCCAAGGAAGCGCTCCAAGCTTGTCAGGCTGATCTCGATGCTCTTCGCAATGAGCTCGATATTTTTATCGATCAAACGACTCCACTTATCCCTGAAAGCGACGAGACTCGCGAAACCCAGCCTACGCTGAGTTTTCAACGAGTACTTCAGCGTGCTGTTTTTCATGTTCAATCTTCAGGTCGCAGCGAAGTAACAGGTGCTAACGTACTTGTGGCTATTTTTAGTGAGCAAGAATCTCACGCGGCATATCTTCTTAAGAAAAATGACATTAGCCGCTTAGATATTGTTAACTTCATCTCACACGGTATTACCAAAGCCAGCAACGAAGGAGACAGTCCTTCATCATCTGATTCATTTGGTGGTGCAGAAAATGCTGAAGAAGCGAATTCCGAAGACCGTTTAGAAAACTTTGCTACTAACCTTAACGAAGTAGCGAAGCAGGGCAATATTGACCCACTAATCGGTCGTGACAAAGAGCTAGAACGTACTATCCAAGTTCTGTGTCGTCGTCGTAAGAACAACCCTCTGTTAGTGGGTGAAGCGGGTGTAGGTAAAACTGCCATCGCGGAAGGCTTAGCATGGCGTATCGTTGAAGGGCAAGTGCCTGAAATCATTCAGAGCAGCGTGATTTATTCTCTGGATATTGGTTCGCTGCTAGCAGGAACGAAGTATCGTGGTGATTTTGAGAAACGTTTTAAAGCGATTCTTAAGCAACTAGAGAAAGAAGAAGATGCGATTCTGTTCATCGATGAGATCCACACCATTATTGGTGCTGGCGCTGCCTCTGGTGGTCAGGTTGATGCGGCAAACTTAATTAAACCACTACTAAGCAGTGGTAAATTACGTTGCATCGGCTCAACAACGTACCAAGAGTACAGCAGTATTTTTGAGAAAGAGCGTGCGCTAGCTCGTCGCTTCCAGAAAATCGATATTATTGAACCATCGCTAGACGACACTACCAAGATTCTGATTGGCTTGAAGCCAAAATACGAAGCTCACCACGAAGTGCGCTATACCAACAAAGCGTTGCGTGCAGCGGTCGAACTGTCAGCTAAATACATTAATGAACGTCACCTTCCTGATAAGGCCATTGACGTAATCGATGAAGCGGGCGCTCGTAGCCGTTTGGCACCAGCAAGCCGTCGTAAGAAGACGGTTAGCGTGGCGGACATTGAGTCAATGGTTGCGAAAATGGCTCGTATTCCAGAGAAGTCAGTATCGTCTTCAGACAAAGATACGCTACAGAAACTGGATGACCGCATGAAAATGTTGGTATTCGGACAAGATCCTGCAATCGATGTGTTGAGTGAAGCGATTAAGCTGACCCGTGCCGGATTGGGCGCAGACAATAAACCAGTTGGTTCATTCTTGTTTGCTGGTCCTACTGGTGTAGGTAAAACCGAGGTGACAGTTCAACTGTCTAAATTGATGGGCATTGAGCTTCTACGCTTTGATATGTCTGAGTACGGTGAGCGCCACTCTGTGAGCCGCTTGATTGGTGCTCCTCCTGGTTATGTTGGTTACGATCAAGGTGGTCTGCTAACTGACGCCGTAATCAAGAACCCGCACTCTGTTGTGTTACTTGATGAGATCGAAAAAGCTCACCCAGATATCTTTAACTTGTTGCTACAGGTTATGGATAACGGCACGCTAACTGATAACAATGGTCGTAAAGCGGATTTCCGTAACGTGATCTTAGTGATGACGACTAACGCTGGTGTAGCTGAAACGGAGAAGAAATCGATTGGCCTGATCCAACAAGATCATGCGCCAGATGCGATGGGCGAAATCAAGAAGGTATTTACTCCTGAGTTCCGTAACCGTCTCGATAATATCATTTGGTTCAACAGCCTTGATCCAACTGTGATTAGCCAAGTTGTTGATAAGTTTATTGTCGAGCTTCAGGTTCAACTGGATGCTCGTGGCGTATCTTTAGAGGTTTCTGAAGATGCTCGCCATTGGTTAGCAGACAAAGGTTACGATAAGACCATGGGTGCTCGTCCGATGGGACGTGTTATTCAAGACAAGCTTAAGAAGCCACTGGCAAATGAGTTATTGTTTGGTAGTTTAGTCGACGGAGGTACTGTGAAGGTATCCCTGAAGAAAGACGACCTAGACTTTGTTTATGTCGGTGCTAAAGAAGAGGTTATGCACTAACGAAGTGATTGATAACTCAAAAGTTTAAATATAGAACGCATGACTCCGGTTGTGCGTTTTTTTATGCTTGCGAGAGATGCGAGAGATGCGAGAGATGCGAGAGATGTTGGAGTGGTAAAAAATTTAGGCGATAAAAAACGGAGCATTAAGCTCCGCTTCTTATCGTAGTCGATAATTAAAAATTAACGAGCACGGAAGACGATGCGGCCTTTAGAAAGGTCGTATGGAGTCATCTCAACAGTTACTTTATCACCAGTAAGAATACGGATGTAGTTCTTACGCATTTTACCAGAGATGTGTGCTGTCACTACGTGACCGTTTTCAAGCTCAACACGGAACATTGTGTTTGGTAGAGTATCAAGGACAGTGCCTTGCATCTCGATTACGTCTTCTTTAGCCATCTAATCCTCTTTCGAAATTTGGCGGTTTTCAACGGCTTGATTGTGCCGTTAAAATCAAAATATGTAAAGTTGTCGCGTATTCTACCCTTGCCACCGCTGATTTACTAGCCTTTGATGACGTTGAAATCGTACTTTATAGTTCATCGCAGGGCATTCATCGATTTGATAACCCAAATATAACCATTGTTTTTGTTCTTTCTGGGCATGCTGGATCTGAAATAGAACGCCAAGTGTTCCCATCGAAATGTCGATATCAGGATCGAAGAAGGTATAAAATGCGCTTGTACAGTGAGTCATGATGTCGGTTACGGCGATAGCAACCAACTTGTTCTCATCATAGATATGCATGAACTTTGTAGTAAGCCACTCATTTTTAGAGAACTGTAGAAACTCTTCTTTCTTTGGTGGATACATGGTTCCCGAACGGTGACGAGCGGTGATATACCGACTGTATAAATCAAACCAGTTGTCATCCATCTCATCTTTCAGTTCCCAACGCAGTGATTTTCCCTTGTTAAGGATTCGTCGTTGGCTTTTGGAAAGCTTTACCTCAGGAATAGAAAGCCGAATCGCTTGGCATGCTGAGCAATTATCGCAATGTGGCTTATAAATGGTTGCTCCACTGCGGCGAAATCCATTCGCAAGCAGAACTTCATAGTTATCTGAGGTGTGCATGTGTTCATCAAGCGTGACCGCCACTCTCTCTTCGAGGTGAGATAAGTAGCTGCAAGCGTGATTGTCTGTTAATCCAATTCTGATTTGTTGTAAATCTGGATTCATTAAGGCATTTCCTTTAGCCATTGGGTTTTAAAGCATGCATCGTTAACGGAGAATTCTTTGAGTAATTGCAGGGAACCTAGGAATTCATCCCTATCAACCTCGATAGCGCCTAAGGATTCCAAGTGAGGGTTCATGACTTGGCAATCAATCATTTGTCCGCCGAATTGTGTAAAGTGTTCACAAAAGTACCACAGCGCAATTTTAGAGGCATTGCTCTTTAGGCTGAACATCGATTCACCGCAAAAGACTTGGCCTCTTTGTAAGCCATAAAGTCCGCCGATTAGCTCATCATCTTGCCAAACCTCAACCGAGTGGCAGAAACCTAATGAAGCGAGTTTGCGGTAGGCTGACTGCATGTCACTGTTTAGCCAGGTTTCTTCTTCGGGTCTTAGTGAAGAGCAATACCCAATTACTCTGTCCGTCGCTTGGTTGATGCTGACACGGTAATTGTGCTTTCTTTGAAACTTTTTAAGACTTTTTGACGATTCGAATGTCTTAGGATTAAATACCGCTCGCGGTGCAGGGCTCCACCAAAGTATAGGCTCACCTGGGCCATACCATGGAAATATACCTTGGCTATAAGCGTTTAAAATTCGCATTGGTGATAAATCACCACCGAAGGCGAGCAGACCGTTGGGTTCATCAAGCGCGTCGAAAGGCGAAGGAAACTCTATACTAGTAGTATCAAGTTCGGTTAGGTATATAGTCATAAGTACCGCATTACAGATTAATCACTGACCAAGAGGTCTTTAGGAGTTTTACCATGAAGAAGTTGCTTTGGATTTTACTTGTTTTGCCCATGTTGGCAAATGCAGCTTACAACAGAAACCAAGCTCGACCAGTAAACGAGGTGGTTTATGGTGAGATTGATACGGTTAGATACATCACTCAGCAAGAGATCGTTGAATCGAAAGCGAATGGTTGGGAAACCTTGTTAGGTGCGGCGATTGGTGGCTTGATTGGTAACCAGTTTGGCGGCGGCACCGGTAAAGAAGTAGCGACAGCTGTCGGTGCAGTAGCAGGTGCGGGTATTGCTCGTAACCGCGGTAACACACAATATAAAGTAGAGTACAAACTGGTCGAGTTATTGGTCAAAACTAAAGACGATAAGTTGGTCAACATCATCCAAGATGTCGATAACTCGATGCTGTTTAACCGAGGCGATGATGTACGAATTCTCTATTTTTCAGATGGTGTTCGAGTTGATCTAGTGTACTAGTATATAAATACGATTGATTGGCTAATTAATCACCTGATTGAGTGGGATTAGCTCTGGAGTTCGTTGGAAAAGTTCGTTAGTCTGCAAGTACGAAGAATTATTCATCACCCGAAAATAAATACGCGCCAGTGACTTCGGGTGGTACAAGGACTATAAGATTTAATGGAAAGCCTTACGTTACAACCAATTCAAAAAGTGAACGGGGAAGTTAACCTACCTGGTTCAAAAAGCGTTTCCAACCGTGCACTTCTTTTGGCTGCACTTTCAACGGGAACCACTCGCCTAACAAACTTGCTAGACAGTGATGACATTCGCCATATGTTGAATGCCTTGACTCAACTAGGTGTTAATTATCAGCTGTCTGCAGACAAAACTGTTTGTGAAGTAACGGGTGTTGGTGGTGTATTCTCAAGTGATAAAGCCCTAGAGCTTTTTTTAGGTAACGCGGGTACGGCGATGCGTCCTCTGGCGGCTGCACTATGTTTAGGTCGCGGTGAATACGTTCTTACTGGTGAGCCGCGCATGAAAGAGCGCCCAATTGGCCATTTAGTAACTGCACTGCGAGCTGCTGGTGCCGACGTTGAATACTTAGAAAACGAAAACTACCCACCATTGAAGATCACAGGTACAGGTTTGAAGAGCGGTACGGTTTCTATCGACGGTTCTATCTCTAGCCAGTTTTTGACGGCATTTTTGATGGCTGCGCCCTTAGCTGAAGGTGAAGTGACCATTAAAATTGAAGGTGAATTAGTTTCTAAACCTTACATCGATATTACGCTGCACATCATGAAGCAATTTGGTGTGGACGTGATCAATAATGATTACCAAGAGTTTGTTATTCCCACTGGGCAATCTTACTCGGCACCGGGTGATTTCTTGGTTGAAGGTGATGCATCATCTGCGTCATATTTCCTTGCTGCGGCTGCGATTAAAGGTGGTGAGATTAAGGTTACTGGTATTGGTAAAAACAGTATCCAAGGTGATATCCAATTCGCTGATGCGCTTGAGAAAATGGGTGCCGAAATCGAATGGGGTGACGACTATGTTATTTCTCGTTGTGGTGAGCTGAAAGGCATTGATATGGACTATAACCATATTCCAGATGCTGCGATGACTATCGCGACGACCGCGTTGTTTGCTAAAGGTACAACGGCAATCCGTAATGTCTACAACTGGCGTGTGAAAGAGACAGACCGCTTGGCTGCAATGGCTACAGAGCTACGCAAAGTTGGTGCTGAAGTGGAAGAGGGCGAAGATTACATCATTGTTAACCCTGTAGCAGAACTGACTCACGCGGCGATTGATACTTACGATGATCACCGTATGGCGATGTGTTTCTCACTGGTTGCTTTGAGCGATACGCCTGTGACGATTAACGATCCAGGTTGTACGTCAAAGACATTCCCTGATTACTTCGATAAGTTGAAAATGCTGAGCCAGTAAAGGTTCAGGAACTGAAAAAGCTTGCCTAAATGGCAAGCTTTTTAATTATTGCTGAATTGTAAATTCTTTCGAAAGGTGGTGCGCTAAGTATTTAAACATGTTAAATACCGCGGTTGTATTCTCGGTCGGCATTCCATTGCTGTCTAAGAAGTATTCACCTTTGAAGACGAGTACATCGTCTTTTTCTACTACGCTGTTTGCGCGCATGCCTTCAATGTAGTCATCATGTGATTGGATAATTTGGTTTGCGATAAGCAGTAAATCAAATTCTGCTATTACTTTCTTTGTCATGAGTTTATCTCTGATAACTGAATATAACGTTGAGTTTATGGTGTCGAACTAGAAATTCAATGATTTCACAACCGATTAAGAGAGTCTTTTCAAACATCCACAATTTATTTTGTGATTTACGGCAAAAATAATTGAATGGGGCTCGCGTTAGATTCGTGGACAAGCTTAGTATGAGCCCGTTTAGACGTAATGCCTGATGAATAGGCTCTTGCAAGTATTCTTCGTGAGTACTTTATAGCTTCTTTATATTGTGACCCTTTTATCTGTGAGTCGTCGAATTGTCGAGCGATCAGATCCAATTTTGAAAAAAGCGGTTGATCTTCTAGTAATCTCGCACAATAGTAAAAAAAGAAGCAATGAATTTAGAATATCATGCGTAAAAGCCCACAAGCTAAATTGTTGGTGCTGAAGCATCGTGATTAAGGACGTTAGAGTCAATATGGGTAAATCGCTCGTTATAGTGGAGTCGCCAGCCAAGGCTAAAACTATCAATAAATATCTTGGCAAAGACTTTGTCGTTAAGTCGAGTGTAGGTCACGTACGTGATTTACCAACGGCGGGTCAAAGTACTGGTCAAAAGGCTGCTGCAGTTTCAACCAAGGGTATGAGCCCAGAAGATAAAGCTCGTATCAAGAAAGAAAAAGATCGCAAAGCTCTTATCAAAAAGATGGGTATCAACCCGTATAAAGAGTGGGAAGCGAACTACCAAATCCTACCTGGTAAAGAGAAAGTCGTCGCTGAATTGCAAAAACTGGCTGAGAACGCAGACCATGTTTATCTCGCAACCGATTTGGACCGCGAAGGAGAAGCTATCGCATGGCACCTTCGTGAGATCATCGGTGGCGATGAAACGCGATACAAGCGAGTGGTTTTTAACGAAATCACCAAGAATGCTATTCAACAAGCTTTCGAAACTCCAGGTGAGTTAAACATTGATGGCGTAAACGCACAACAAGCACGACGTTTTATGGACCGTGTTGTTGGCTTTATGGTGTCACCTCTGCTTTGGAAAAAAGTAGCACGAGGCCTGTCCGCTGGCCGTGTTCAATCAGTAGCGGTAAAACTACTGGTAGAGCGTGAGCGCGAGATCAACGCCTTTATCCCTGAAGAGTTCTGGGATGTGCATGCTGATACTAAAACAGCAGAGAAAACCGACTTTAGACTGCAAGTAGCGCAGAAAGACGGTGTTGCGTTTAAACCTGAAAATGAAGCGCAAACACAAGCTGCTGTTAGCGTTTTAGAAAAAGCGCAATATGAAGTATGTAAACGTGAAGACCGCCCAACAAAGAGTAAGCCGTCTGCACCTTACATCACGTCGACGCTGCAGCAAGCGGCGAGTACGCGTCTTGGTTATGGCGTAAAGAAAACCATGATGTTGGCTCAACGCCTGTATGAAGCGGGTTACATCACTTATATGCGTACTGACTCAACCAACTTGAGTTCAGAAGCTGTAGAAGCCGCTCGTGAATACATTGGTTCTGAGTACGGCGCGCAATACCTTCCACCTAAAGCACTTGTATACGGCAGCAAAGAGGGCGCTCAAGAGGCACACGAAGCGATTCGTCCTTCAAGTGTAGATGTTAAGTCGGAAGATCTAAACGGCGTAGACGCAGACGCACACAAGCTTTATTCACTGATTTGGAATCAGTTCGTTGCGTGTCAAATGACACCAGCTCAATACGATTCAACGACAGTAAGCGTTAAAGCAGATGAGTACACGTTAAAAGCGAAAGGGCGTATTCTTAAATTTGATGGTTGGACTCGTGTTCAGCGTCCAATGGGTAAGAACGAAGATACGATCCTTCCAGCAGTTCAGATCGGCGATAAGCTTGATTTGATCGCTCTGGACCCTAAACAGCACTTCACTAAGCCACCTGCTCGTTTCACTGAAGCGGCGCTAGTTAAAGAGCTTGAGAAGCGTGGTATTGGTCGTCCTTCAACATACGCATCAATCATCTCGACGATTCAAGATCGTGGTTATGTAAAAGTTGAACAACGTCGTTTCTATGCTGAGAAGATGGGTGAAATTGTTACTGACCGTCTAGACGGCAGCTTCAATGACCTAATGAACTACGACTTCACTGCTCGTATGGAGCAGAAGTTGGACCAAATCGCAGAAGGCGAAGCAAGCTGGAAAGGCGTGTTAGATAACTTCTTCGAAGACTTTACTGGCGATTTGGAAAAAGCAGACTTAGACGAAGACGCTGGTGGTATGAAGCCAAATCATATCGTGGAAACCGATATTGAGTGTCCGACTTGTAGCCGTAAAATGGGCATTCGTACTGCTTCGACAGGCGTATTCCTTGGTTGTTCTGGCTATGCACTTCCACCAAAAGAGCGTTGTAAGACAACAATTAACCTTGGTGATGAAGAGGGCATTATCAACGTGCTTGAAGAAGACGTTGAAACAGCAGCACTTCGAGCTAAAAAGCGTTGTCCTATTTGTGAAACGGCAATGGATGCTTATCTAATCGATGATAAGCGTAAGATGCACGTATGTGGTAACAACCCGAACTGTGAAGGTTATGTGGTTGAGCACGGCGAATTTAAAGTGAAAGGCTACGATGGTCCACTTGTTGAGTGTGACAAGTGTGGTTCTGACATGGTTCTGAAGAACGGTCGTTTTGGTAAATACATGGACTGTACGAGTGAAGACTGTAAGAACACTCGTAAGATTCTGAAAAATGGCGAAGTTGCGCCACCGAAAGAAGACCCGGTGCATTTCCCTGAACTTCCATGTGAAAATTCAGACGCGTACTTTGTTCTTCGTGATGGTGCTTCTGGTCTATTTATGGCTGCGAGCAACTTCCCTAAATCACGTGAAACGCGTGCACCATTAGTGGAAGAGCTGGTTCGTTTTAAAGACCGTATCTCACCTAAGTTCCAATACCTAGCATCAGCGCCAGTTGCTGACCCTGATGGTAAGCCGACAGTGGTTCGTTTTAGTCGTAAGACCAAAGAAAACTACGTTCGTACTGAAGTAGATGGAAAACCGTCCGGTTGGACTGCGTTGTACATCGACGGTAAGTGGGAAGTTACGGATAAGCGTAAAAAGCCTAAAGAGAAGTAACTGAACGTTATTGATGAAAAAGCAGCCATTAGGCTGCTTTTTTTGATCTCAATATGACTAAATATGCAACTTATTGATTTGGTGTTTCGTCTGCGAGAATTTATTAAATTCACACTGAAAAATAAATAACAGAAATTAATCACATCTTCTTATGCAACTTTAACGAGAATGTAACTTAATTAAAATATTGTAACTCACAGATCAGCGTTTAGTTGTATACCTGATGTGTGTCGGGTGTTAATGTAATGTTTCGTCTGGACGATGTAGTGTGAGCTGCTTTAAGTCTTAGGAAAGCAATCAGCTTACGTACCACAGAATGGCGTATTAAAAATTGAATTCGGCCGAAAAGTCGATAACGTATATAAAACCAAGTGCAAAGAATAGTGCACACATAACAACGTTTGGCTTAGGATATTGTCACTGTATGTGAATGGATATTCGCTAAATACCGAAATAAGTGTTGGTGCTCATCCCCCAGAGGAAGATACCTCTACGAGTACTAACATCGACAAGCTATAGATATATGGAGAATAAAATGGCTGGTGTATTGGGAATGATTCTTGCTGGTGGTGAAGGCTCTCGCTTAAGACCTTTAACTGAATCTCGCAGCAAACCCTCGGTTCCTTTCGGTGGTAGTTACCGCTTAATTGATTTCGCTTTGAACAACTTCGTTAATGCTGATCTAATGAAGATCTACGTATTAACACAATTTAAGTCACAGTCACTGTTCCACCATATGAAAAAAGGCTGGAATATCAGTGGTATAACAGACCGTTTCATCGACCCAATTCCTGCACAAATGCGTAAAGGAAAGCGTTGGTATGAAGGCACAGCAGATGCTATCTACCAAAACATGGGCTTTATGGAGTTGGAAGAACCTGATCAAGTCTGTATTTTTGGTTCAGACCATATCTATAAGATGGACATCAAACAGATGCTTGATTTCCATAAAGAGAAGAAAGCGGCTCTAACAGTATCAGCATTGCGCATGCCGCTTGCTGAAGCATCAGAATTCGGTGTTATTGAGGTTGATGCTGATGGCCGTATGATTGGCTTTGAAGAGAAACCTGCAAATCCGAAGTCGATCCCGGGCGATCCAGAATCAGCGCTCGTTTCAATGGGCAATTACGTGTTCGAAGCGAAAGAGCTTTTTGCTGAACTAACGGAAGATGCTGATAGAGAAGGTTCGACACACGATTTCGGCAAAGACATTATTCCAAACATGTTCCCACGTGGTGATGTGTTTGTTTATGATTTCAGCACCAATCGTATTACTGGTGAGAAAGAAGAAGTTTACTGGCGCGATGTAGGTACGATTGACGCGTACTGGCAAGCGCATATGGACCTTCTTAAGAAAGATGCGCCATTCTCGCTATACAACCGTAAATGGCCTCTACACACTTATTACCCGCCACTACCACCTGCTACGTTTACTGATTCGGCAAATGGTCGAATTCAGATAATTGATAGTCTTGTTTGTAGCGGTAGTTACGTACGTGGTTCGCGTATTGAAAAGAGTGTACTGGGTTTCCGCAGCAATATCGCATCAGCGTGTGATATTAGCGAAAGTATCTTACTCGGTGATGTAAAAGTGGGTGAGGGTTGTATCCTGCGCCGCGTTATCATTGATAAAGATGCAGATATCGCACCGGGTACACAGATTGGTGTAAATCTGACAGAAGACAAAAAGCATTACCACGTATCTGACGATGGTGTCGTAGTGATTTCTAAAGGAGCACGAGTTGGTTACTAAGACTCTCTCGGTACTTTTTGTAGCGTCTGAAGTTGAAGGCTTGATTAAAAGTGGTGGCTTGGCTGATGTAGCCAAGGCACTACCGAAAGCGTTGCAAACACTCGAACAGGACGTTCGAGTGACTATCCCCGCCTATAGAAATATTCCAAACATTGATTCAGCAGAAGTTGTTTTATCGACTGAACTCGATCATTGGCCTCATACGGCTTACCAAGTGAAAAAACTGAGCGTAGAAGGCGTTCCAGTTTTTGGTATTGAATGTGCCAAGTATTTCGACCGCCCGGAAATGTACGCAGAAAACAATCAAGCTTATGCTGATAACGGAGAGCGCTTCTCGTTCTTTAGTGCAGCCTGTCTTGATATGCTTCCTAAACTTGGTTTTCAACCGGATATCATTCATGCAAATGACTGGCATACAGGTTTCGTTCCTTTCTTGCTTAAATCGCGTTACCAACAACACGATTTCTTTGAAAATACACGCAGTGTTATCTCGATTCACAATGCGGTATTCAAAGGTGTGTTCGCATACGATGAATTACAATTCCTGCCAGAGATGCACAGTTATCATGTGCCAGAAGCTTCAGTGAGTGACACTCATGTCACTATGCTAAGAGCTGGCGTGATGTGCGCTGATAAAGTGAACGCTGTAAGTCCTACCTATGCAGAAGAGTTGAAAACGGAATTAGGTAGCCACGGTATGGCTGCAGAATTCCAACACAGATCAGCTGATCTGTTCGGCATTTTGAATGGTTGCGATTACGGAGCTTGGAACCCGGAAACAGACGCTTTCCTTCCTCGTAAATACAAAGCGACTAAGCACAGCATGGCTCGCGGAAAATCAGCTTGTAAGCAAAAGCTGCAACAAGACGTGGGTTTACCCGTTGCCGATTGCGCGGTTTATGGCATGGTTTGTCGCCTGACGAATCAAAAAGGCGTTCACTACTTACTGCCTATCATCGATCAGTTCTTGAAAAACGACCTTCAGATTGTGATTGTCGGTACAGGTGATCCGGTTTTGGCGAGTCAGTTGAAAGAGCTATCAGCACTTCACTCAGACAAGTTCTCATTCGTAGAGGCCTACAATAATGAACTAGCGCACTTGGTTGAAGCTGGCTCTGATTTCTTTTTGATGCCTTCTGAATTTGAACCTTGTGGTTTAAATCAAATCTATAGTATGGCTTATGGTACTTTGCCTATTGTTCGCTCTGTAGGCGGCTTAAAAGACAGTGTGAATGATTACGATCAGGATCCTGAGGTAGCGACAGGGTTTGCTTTTGAAGAGCCAACACCGCAAGCGCTACTGGCAGTATTGCATCGTTCATTGCTGCTTTATGCTCAAAATTCATCTGAAATTAAGCGTGTTCAGCTTTATGCAATGCAGCAAGATTTTAGTTGGGAAGATGCGGCAAAAGAATACCTTGTGATGTACCACTCTGCATTTTAACTTGCTGACTTAGCTTAAAAAGTTGGTTTATGAACAATTGCAGTTCTTAATAGAAGAAGGCACTCTGATAGCAGAGTGCCTTCTTGTTTTCTGGTCAGAGCACATCTCGTTTGCGAAGACAAAGCTTGCAAACTCATTTTAGTCATGTAGAAAAGGCAGGGTAGGTATTCACATGACTAATGTTAGGTTTGACACTATTATCACTTAAAGTTCTTAATAGCGTGATATCCTTGGTCATCGCCTCGTGATGAGGCAGAGCTCCACTCCAATAATTAAAGCGATAGGTATGTCTGAGAGTTTACTATTTCATAAAACATTTACTCACCCTACGAGTGATGAGTGGGTTGTATTTGTGCATGGCGCAGGAGGCAGTTCCTCCATTTGGTTCAAGCAGATCAAAGCGTATAAGCAGCACTTCAATTTGCTTCTCATCGACCTCAGAGGGCATGGTAAATCAGACAACATACTTAAAGAACTGATTTCGAATCGTTATACGTTCAAATCGGTGACGCTTGATATTCTTAAAGTGTTAGACCATCTCAAAATCCGCTCTGCGCACTTCGTGGGTATGTCTTTGGGCACGATTATCGTTCGCAACGTGGCTGAATTGGCTGCGAGCAGAGTGCGCTCTATGGTGCTTGGTGGTGCGGTTACTAAACTTAACACTCGCTCTCAAGTCTTAATCAAATTAGGAAACCTGAGTAAGCACATTATTCCTTATATGTGGTTATACAGCTTATTTGCTTATGTTGTGATGCCGCAAAAAAGTCAGAAAGAGTCACGTCACTTGTTTATCCGCGAAGCTAAAAAGCTGTGCCAAAAAGAGTTTAAACGTTGGTTTATCCTCACAGCTGACGTAAATCCATTGATGAAGTACTTCAAAGACAGAGAGTTGCCGATTCCAACTTTGTATTTGATGGGTGAACGCGATTATATGTTCATCAAGCCTGTTAAAGAAATGGTGGAAGCGCATGAGTCGAGTGAGTTGGTAGAAATCGCTAACTGTGGGCATGTATGTAATGTCGAAAACCCTGAAGAATTCAATCAACAATCTATCGCTTTTATTCAAAAGCAAATTCAGTGATTATCTAGGTTCTTTATCAGAACCGATGTTTGAATAGAATTAAAATAAAAACGGGAAGCTAATTTTAGCTTCCCGTTTTTATTTGGAGGTTGTCTTTTACAGAATCATTTTCTGTAATAATGGAAACTCTGCTATTCAGGTGAAGCAGCGCCGCACTGCCAGCATGAACCAAATTGAGCTTCGTTAACTTCATGACATTTACTACAACGCCACTCTTCATAGATAATAGAATCTTGCTGTTTTTGGTAGTCATTAACAATCGTGCGGGCTTTACTGGCCAATTCTGGCTCATATAACCATACGTAAGGGTCAGTTTCTTCTGTAAATGGGATTTCACCTTTCAAACCAAACAAACCCTCCCCACGGACTTCACACGCAATATTCTCACTTTCTAGTAATCCACAGATGATGTGGGCTTCTGTCGGATTCGATGCACTGAAGATCTTCATTGAAATAGAACCTTATCTGGCTATATGCGTTATTTAGCTATATACGTTATTCAGCCACTGGTGTTGAGCGAAACTTCCCCATCAACCACTTAGCAATAATTGGGAATATACCCAGTAATGCAAATGACAATAGTACTGAAGGCGACACGATGCCCGAAAGTGAATCAATTTCTGCGAGTTGAGTACCTGCATTCAAGAAAACAGCAGTACCCGGCAACATCCCGATTTGACTCGTAATGTAGTAACGACTCACCGACATAGGAGTTAGACCCATCAACAGGTTGATAAGGAAGAATGGGAATACAGGAATTAGACGCAGAGAAAACAAGTAAAATGCGCCGTCTTTTTCAACGCCCTTGTTAATTGTCGCTAACTTGTCACCAAACTTGGTTTGAATCCAGTCACGTAACAGATAGCGGCTACTTAGAAAAGCGAGGGTAGCACCAATTGCACTTGCGAAAGATACCAGCAGTAAACTATTCCAGAAGCCAAATAGAGCAGCTCCAAGCAGGGTAAAAACAGCGGCGCCAGGAATTGAGAAAGCAGTGATCATTACATACGCAACAAAATAGATAGCGGCGGCGGCAATAAAGTTGCTGTCAATGTAGTCATTTAAAACGGCTTGTTGGGCCTTGGCATTTTCAAGCGTGAGGTATTGGCCAAAATTGACGCCTAACAAGACGATGATTACTACCAATATAATACCCAATATCATTTTCTTACTCATTGATACTTCCTCTAAATTTTCAATGCATACCGATAGTATAGATAGACAGGCAAAGCTTAGATTAACTTTCAGTAGATATAAAAAAAGCCGCAAAAATGCGGCTTAGTTATGTAGATAGTTTGCACTGACAATGCTAATTGACGCGATTGATAAGCTCTTCACGACGCTGCTGCGGTATAACTGACCAATGTGTACCATTGATCGCACCTTCTAGCGCCCAAAGTAGTTCAATACTGACAGAAGACGCATGCGATTCCTTGATGGCGTTAAATGCGTTTACAGAGCCTGATTCATATAAACGTTCTACGGAATCGATCCCTGCTTTTTTCAACATGCGTTCAGTAGCGAGTCGAAGGTTAGGCAGATCTTTGAGTCGAGTAGGCTTAGCAGAAGACTGCTCGGCTTTTTCTTCTTTAGCAAAACCTAGAGACGTGGTTGCAAGCTGCAAGATTTTTTCTTGGTCTTGCCACAGGCCTTCAGGTAAAGCGAAATATTTAGTAACGACAGGGAAACCACGTTTTTTGTAGACGTACGGTTGAAACCCTTGTTGTTCGAATTGTTTTGTTGTGCATTTTTCTGCTCGTATGTGCAGCTGGTCATTTACAACCAGAGCAAACATAGTGTCATCAGCAAAAAGACCGAAGCCACCAAACATTGAGCGTGATTTTATTTTTCCTAGGGGCTCAAATAACTTCATTGAGTCCTTTAGTATCGGTTTATCCATGTTATTTATCTCGGTGTATTTGAACTACGCCACCAAATAAGCAGGTCCGAGAGATTAGCAAAATGTTGCAATTAAATTGTCAATAAGCCGTAAATTACTAAATTATTAGTACTTACTGCATTTTGCCATCGGTAACCCCGCTACCATACCAACGAGTGGTTTAGGCCGGAAGCTTTGCGTCTCACTTTTTCAAGTGGTTTGCCCTGTGCGTGACTGATTGAATAGAATAAAGTTTTTGTTGAATGAGGCTCACACTTGATATTTCAAAATGTGATGTTGCTTCAATTAATGATCTTTCCGTTGTGCATATGAGTTCATTATAGCTGTTGATAAAAAAAGCGCACCTAAAGGTGCGCTTGATGCAATTAAACTCGAGTTGTCAATTAATTTAACGTTTTAACTGTACTTCGCTCAACAATTTCAGGGTGCATTTCGAAGACGCGTTTTTCATGATCTTTATCTTTTATGCGCTCTAACAGAATTTCGAATGCATTCTTACCAACACGACGCTTAGGTTGGTGAACCGTAGTTAACGGTGGAGAGAAGTATTCAGCCAGTTCGATGTTGTCGTAACCAATTACGGAAATATCTTCAGGAATGCGAATTCCTTTCTCTTGCAGGCGGCTCATTAGGCCTAGTGCCATTGTGTCATTAAAACAGAATACTGCGGTTGGACGATCTTCCATCTCTACGATTTGCTCTGCAGCAAGAACAGCCGTATCACACTCGAAGTTACCTTCAATGATCATATCATCATCGGCAGTAATCTTTGCTTCATTGAGTGCACGCTTGTAACCAGCGATACGCTCAACACATGCTGCTTTGTCTAAGTGGCCACTTAAACAAGCAATCTTAGAGTGACCGCGTTCAATGAGGTATTTGGTTGCTAGATAGCCACCTTCTTCAGAGTTATCGATGATCTTATCAGCTTGAGAACTCTCTGGACCCCAGTCCATTATTACTTTAGGGATGTCAGCGTGACGGTCTAACATCTCTCTCAGTTCTTCAGTTAGGTCAGAACACATCACTAAGATGCCATCTACACGTTTCTCAGCAAGCATTCGAATGTAATCACGTTGCTTCTCATAGATACCGCCCGTATTACACAGGATCAAAGTGTAACCTTGACGGTAACAGTAGCTCTCAACACCATCGATAACTTCAGAGAAGAATAGGTTAGTTGATTGAGTAACTAGCATGCCGATAGTGCGTGTTGTATTGCACTTCAAACTACGAGCAACTGCACTTGGCGCATAGTTAAGTTCATCTACTGCTTTGTTAACTTTTTCTTGAGTCGCTTCAGCAACAAAGCGAGTTTTGTTGATTACGTGAGAAACGGTTGTTGTTGATACGCCGGCTAAGCGAGCGACATCTTTGATAGTGGCCATGGTTTTATCCTATTAGAAGCTACTTTCCCAAAGTACGGAATGAAGTAGCCGTTAAGCTACTTAACTAAGAGCTTAAATTTGTAGGGCTCTTTGGGTACTAAAGTGCTAAAAAACAAAAAACCGCTATTGAGCGGCTTGTCTTAACACCGAAATGCTCTGAACTTTAATAAGCATAGCATTTCGTGAATGTTTCATATTTTATCGTTTGCGGTCACAATTTTAGACTGACTAGAAATTACTCGCAATAAAATTCACCCAGAAATCCGGGTGAATTGTCACATTCTGCTGAATTTGTTTACCAAATCATCCAATAAACTTATTCACCAGCGAGGTATTGAGTGTCTAATGTGCAGAATGCCAGTAGCAGAGCTGAGACTGAAGCGTAGAAACCGAATTCGTCAACGTCATGACATTTTACGTTGAACCTTGGTACCCAAGTAAGCAGTTGTTGTTTGATAAATTGCTGTTGAACGGCGAACGATTTTTCGAGTTCTTCTTCAAGATCCGTTTCATTAGAACGGATGATCAAGTTACCAAGAAAATCGAGTTCGATAGCGATGTGGTCTGCTGGCTCTTTTAAGTCTTGGTTCACGACTAAGTTGTGCTTGGCCATGATCTCTTCCATATCTCTTGCAGGCTTATCATTTAAAAGGCCAGTTTCGCCGATATACATGGAAGCGTAAGGAAGAGCGCCGTGTTTGTCTGTCTTTAAGAAAAGATCGCAAAAGTCTGCAGACAGTTCTAGTTGGGCATCTTCACGTGTTTGGAGACGGTTCAGTGCATCGACTAAGCGATCAATCGCAGGCTTTAGTGTTTCATTTTCGCCTAAACCAGTTAGGAAAGAACGAATCTCAACAGAGTGGTAGTGATCGAGTTCTTCTTGGGTGAGCTCTTTGGCGAATAAGCTTGATAGCCACCAGTATATTTCGGCTCTTTGCTCGTTGAATGCTTTCGTTTCTTTCATTTGATTAATCCTAATATCGTCTTTCGTAATACCTAGGGTACGAAGGCTGAATAACAAGGTTATTTGCGAAACGCAAAGTTACTCGTTAGTAGTAATGCCTATATTGAATTGCGATGGAAGATAAATAGCAAGGTTTAAGATTGTCTTGTATCAAAAAAAATCCATGTTTCTGGCTTTTATCTCGTGTACTACTAGAATTGTTACGAGTTATGAATAGAATAGTCACTGAAACTATTAAATAAGAAAAGTGGTGTAGATGAGCTATCACGTATTAGTCGTAGAAGATGATGTGGTAACCCGCAGTAAACTGGTTGGATACTTCCAGAACGAAGGTTACACAGTTAGCGAAGCCGAAAGCGGCGCTCAAATGAGAGGCGTGTTAGAAGAAAACAACGTTGACCTCATTATGCTGGACATCAACTTACCAGGCGAAGATGGATTGATGCTAACTCGCGAATTACGCAGTCAATCAGACATTGGAATTATTTTAGTTACTGGACGCACGGATAGCATCGACAAAATTGTAGGCCTTGAAATGGGCGCTGACGATTATGTTACTAAACCCTTCGAACTTCGCGAGTTATTGGTTCGAGTTAAAAACCTACTTTGGCGTATTTCTGCCGCTCGTAAAACGGCAGCAGGTGCGGCTGAAGAACCAGAAGATGAATCAGTGGTTCGTTTTGGTGAGTGGACATTTGATATCCCTCGTCGTGCGTTAAGCAAAAACGGTGAACCGGTTAAACTGACGAAAGCTGAATACGAATTATTGGTTGCACTGTCTTCTTACCCAAATCAGGTGTTAAGCCGTGAGCGTATTCTCAATATGATTAGCCACCGTGTGGATGCGCCTAATGACCGTACCATCGACGTACTAATCCGTCGTATGCGTGCAAAAATGGAGTTCGATCCTAAGAACCCACAAATTTTTGTGACGGTTCACGGTGAAGGTTACATGTTTGCTGGTGACTAATTCCCGTTGAGTGTATTAGGATATTTGAATGTTAAAAAGCCGAGGCATCTTTGATGTCTCGGCTTTTTTTTACTGAATATTTTATGCAATCTGCTTATTGAGACTGTGCTGCAGAAACGTCACTGCCACCTTCAACAAGGTTGGATGCTTCGGGAACAACAATAGGCTCTTCGACCGGGTCATTACTTGTATCAAGCCAATCACGCAGGCTTTGCCAAACCAACCCCATGGTTTCGTGCCAGTAACGCTCAGTCTGCTCAAGGTAGAGAGCTTTTGGCATATACTTATTCCAAGGCTCAACAATCCCTTCTTGTGCAAGGTAGTTAGTTGGTGCTGGTAGAGGTTTCATGCCGGCAGCATTGAATTCATTCAGTGCGCGAGTCATATGGCTAGCTGAAGTCACTAGCACCATTCTTTTATTCTTAACAAACGCAGCAGCTTGGCGGGCTTCTTCCCAGGTGTCTTTTGCTGTTTCAAGCAGAATGATATCAGGTTTTGCTACGCCTAGTGCTAATGCAACTTTAGCCATCATTCTTGCGTTACTTACTTCAGTGCCTGCGCCATAGCCAGACAAAATAAGTTTTGCACCAGGGTAAAGGCGTAGAATACGAATCCCTTCACTTAAGCGCATCAGGCCGGTGCGACTAAGTTCTGATGTCGGTGGAATTTGGTCATCTACGACGTGACCACTTCCGAGAACCATCACGTAATCGACGGTTTCATCGACAGGTAAAAAAGCGGTGTGTTGCCTTTCCATTGGCATTAAAAGTTGACTAGAAACTGGCTGGAAAGCGATTAGGAAAATACCACATAGGGCTGAAAGGGTGATTAGGCAACCAGTCTTCCTTTTGGTAGTAAACATCACTAGGGCTAAACCCAGAAAAGCGAGAATTAACATTGCTGGCAGTGGCATCAATAGCGAAGACACTACTTTTTTCAGCTCAAACATATCCGAATAGTCCGAAAAAACATCACTTAGTAGTAAAAAGAGACATCGCCTCTTTATTCCTGAAATTCCTGTGACAGAATAGCAGGCACGATAGGACATAATAACTCAAGTAGCCGTGACTGAAGACCGTAATTTCGACGATATTGCCCACAAATTTGCAAAAAATATTTACGGTTCTGACAAAGGAGAGATCCGTCAGATCATCGTATGGGAAGATTTAGAACAAGCTTTGAGCAAATTTGAACAATCAGCTTCGCCACTGCATGTGCTTGATGCTGGAGGCGGACTTGCACAGATGTCGCAAAAAATTGCGTCGCTTGGGCATAACGTTTCTCTGTGTGACCTCTCTTCTGAAATGCTGAAGCTCGCAGAAGAAAGTATCAGCGAAGCGGGTTTGTTAGAGCAATATCGATTTATTCATTCACCGGTACAAAAAGTCGCAGAACATCTCGATGGAAAAGTCGATTTTGTGATGTTTCATGCCGTAATGGAATGGTTAGCCGATCCTAAAGAGGCGCTTGATTTATTGCTTGAACAAGTTAAACCGGGTGGCGTTGCCTCGATAATGTTTTACAACCACCACGGATTAGTCCTGAAAAATGTGATTTGTGGCAATATTCCTCATGTATTGAATGGGATGCCACATCGAAAACGGTTTAAGCTGCAACCACAAAAAGGCTTGAAGCCGGAAGAGGTTTACCAATGGATAGAAGACGCTGGTCTAGAAATCTGTGGTAAATCAGGCATTCGCTCTTTCAGTGACTACATAGGTAATATGGAGTACATGGGCGATTACCAATTTGAAGATGTATTGGAACTGGAAAAACAGCTATGTCGCCAAGAGCCATATCTGTCACTAGGCCGTTATATTCACGTTTGGGCTCAAAAACCTGCGCAATAACAGCGCTGAATGTGGTAAAAGAAGCCACAACATGCGCTATGCCATCGTAAGAAGCCCGCGTCATAAAGAAATAGGCGTCATATCTAATACATTCGATATGACGAAGAACAGTAACAGGAACCACAATGAGTGAAATGACTCAAACTGCCGAAGAGCAGCCAATTGATGAGTTGGTGGGCTGGGTCAAGCAGCATGATTTTTCATTAAACTTGCCACCAGAGCGCTTAGCATTTTTGATTGCTATCGCAGTACTAAGCAATGAAAGGTTCGATGAAGAGTTGGGCGAGGGGGAACTGCACGATGCATTTACCATCGTCACTCGACTGTTTGAAGATACTGGCGAAGCGTCCGCGTTTCGTGCCAACAATGCCATCAACGAGTTAGTTAAACAAAAGTTGATTAGCCGCTTTACTAGCGAAATCACCGATGGTGCGAGTATTTATCGCTTATCACCATTGGCGATTGGTATTTCAGATTATTACTTACGCCACCGTCAGTTCTCTAAGTTGAAACTGTCTATCCAGCTTTCAATGGTTGCGGACGAGATGGCAAAAGCCATTGAAGCAGCACAAAAAGGCGGAACTCCAGGACATTGGAGAAAGAATGTTTACGGCGTGCTCAAGTATTCTGTTGGTGAAATTTTCGATCAAATTGATCTTAACCAACGTGTTATGGATGAGCAGCAGCAAACAGTTAAGCAGCAAATTGCTGACCTTTTAAATAAAGATTGGCGAGAGGCGATTAACAACTGTGAAACCTTGCTTTCAGAAACCTCGTCCACGCTAAAAGAGTTGCAAGACACCTTGCAAGCGGCGGGTGATGAACTGCAAACACAGATCCTCGATATTCAAGAAATTGTTTACGGTGACGATGAACTCGAGTTCGTTGGCGAAACCCTGTTCGGCTTGCAGATGAAGCTAGACCGAATCACCAGTTGGGGCCAACAAGCCATCGATTTATGGATCGGCTACGACCGCCATGTTCACAAGTTTATTCGTACCGCGATTGATATGGATAAAAACCGAGCCTTTAGCCAGCGCTTGCGTCAGTCAGTCACTGACTACTTTGATGCACCTTGGTTATTGACTTACGCTGACGCTGAGAAGCTGACGGATCTTCGTGATGAAGCGCTTGTGCTTCGTGATGACGAAGTGATGGGACAAGCACCAATCGACGTAGAGTACGAAGAATTTGAGCAAGTGAATGACCTGCTTTCCGATCGAATTGCAGAGATGTTAAAAGCTCACAAACAGCAAGGCGCGCCAATTGATCTTGGCCTTGTGTTACGCGATTACCTCGCTGCACACCCTCGCACACACCATTTTGATTTAGCCAGAATTGTTGTCGACCAAGCCGTACGCTTAGGTTACTCAGAGTCTGACTATCAGGCTATTCAGCCAGATTGGCAGGCAATCAACGATTTCGGTGCAAAGGTACAAGCAAATGTCATTAACAAGTACTGATGATTACATGCCAGAGAAACTGGTAAAAGCGATAGCGAACCCACTGTTCCCTGCGCTAGACAGCATGCTGCGTTCAGGTAAGCATGTTTCAACAGAAGACCTAGATAACCACGCGTTACTGTCTGATTTTGAAGTTGAGCTTCAGCATTTCTATCAACGCTACAATACGGAACTGGTAAAAGCACCTGAAGGTTTCTTCTACCTGCGTCCGCGTTCTACGTCTCTAATTGGTCGTAGTGTGTTGTCTGAGCTAGACATGTTGGTTGGCAAGGTGTTGTGTTTCTTATACCTAAGCCCAGAACGTCTGGCTCATGAAGGTATCTTCACCAACCAAGAACTGTTTGATGAATTGATGTCGTTAGCGGATGAGAAAAAACTCATGAAGCTTGCAACCAACCGTGCGTCTGGTTCTGACCTAGATAAAGAAAAGCTCTTCGAAAAAGTACGTACTTCTTTACGTCGTTTGCGCCGTATCGGCATGTTGATTGCGATTGGTGAAACCGGCAAGTTCCGTATCAGCGAAGCGGTATTCCGCTTTGGCGCTGACGTTCGTGTTGGTGACGATATGAAAGAAGCGCAATTACGTCTTATCCGTGATGGTGAAGCTGTGGTTCATACCCAAGAGCCTAACCAAGGTAGCTTGTTGAATGAAGAACAGGCGGAAGCCGTATCAGAAGTAGACGTGGACGAAAACGGTCAACAAGACATTTTTAACGATCAAGCTGACTTTGACCTTGAGTCAAACGATGGCGAACAAACAAAAGTAGAAGGTGAAGCATGATTGAAAGAGGTAAGTATCAATCATTAACCATGGTCAACTGGAACGGCTTCTTTGCGCGTACTTTTGATATTGATGGATTGGTTACAACGCTTTCTGGCGGTAACGGTGCAGGTAAGTCGACCACTATGGCGGCATTCATCACAGCGCTGATTCCTGACCAAAGCCTTCTGCATTTCCGTAACACAACGGAAGCGGGTAGCTCACAGTCATCTCGTGATAAAGGCCTTTACGGTAAGCTTCAACCTGGCGCATGTTATGCTGCACTAGATGTTGTGAACTCTCGTAATCAACGCCTATTGTTTGCAGTAAAACTGCAGCAAGTTGCCGGTCGTGACAAGAAAGTAGACATCAAACCGTTCGTAATCCAAGGCCTTCCAAGCCATGTGAAACCAACGGATGTGTTGATTCAGAATGTTTCAGATAGCCACGCTCGCGTATGTCAGTTGAATGATGTGAAAGCGGCGGTAGCGCAATACGAAGGCGCTCATTTTAAAGCCTTCTCTTCGATTGTTGATTACCACTCGCAAATGTTTGAATACGGTGTGGTACCTAAGAAACTGCGTAACAGCAGCGACCGCTCTAAGTTCTACCGTTTGATCGAAGCATCGCTTTACGGCGGTATTTCTAGTGCGATTACGCGTTCTCTGCGCGATTATCTTCTACCGCAAAACGGTGGTGTGAAGAAAGCATTCCAAGACATGGAATCAGCACTGCGTGAGAACCGCATGACGCTAGAAGCGATCAAGACAACTCAGTCGGACCGTGACCTGTTCAAACACTTGATCACTGAATCGACGAACTACGTGGCAGCAGATTACATGCGCCATGCCAACGACCGTCGTAACAAGCTTGATCAAACCATGAAGTTCCGTGGTGAACTGTTTGGTTCGCGTGAAACCTTGCATGGTCAAAACAACTTGTTGAACCGTGTTCAAGAAGAATTAGAGCTGTTGGTCGATCAAGAGTCGGCACTAGAGCAAGATTATCAAGCGGCTTCGGATCATCTTCAATTGGTTCAAACTGCACTTCGCCAGCAAGAGAAGATTGCTCGCTATAGCGAAGATCTAGAAGAGCTTAATGAGCGTCTAGAAGAGCAGATGATGGTAGTGGAAGAAGCTCAAGAGCGAGTACTTCTTGCTGAAGAGCAGGCAACCATCACTGAAGAAGAAGTGGATAGCCTGAAAACTCAGCTTGCTGATTACCAACAAGCGTTGGATGTTCAGCAGACTCGTGCACTTCAGTACCAGCAAGCGGTTCAAGCATTAGAGAAAACTAAGCAGTTGCTTGGTGATGAATCGATTACGGCAGAAAGTGCATTAACTCTTGTTTCTGAGCTAAAAGCACAAGAAGAATCAAGCACTCAAGCGCTACTGGCTACTAAGCACAAGCTAGATATGTCTTCTGCAGCTTCAGCACAGTTCGACAAAGCACTGTCTTTAGTTAAGAGCATCGTTGGTGACGTGGAGCGCAAAGAAGCGTCTAGCAGCGCTAAGCAAGCTTTAGAAAAAGGTCGTAACGCAAAACACGTTGTTGAGAACGAACAGCAGTGGCGCGCTCAGCACCGCGACATGGCTCGTGATGTGGCTCAGCAGCGTCAAGCAAAAGAGCTTGCGACTGAATACCAAAAACAGCACAACATCTCACTGACTGATGAAGCGGTTTTCGATGAAGAACGTGAACGTCATGCTATGCAGATCGAGTCCCTTGAGTACGCTCAAGAAGAGCTGCGTGAAGCGAAGAGCGAGCAACGTCGTATACAACAAAACCACGACCAAGAGATTCAAAAACTTGAGTCAATTGCTCCTGCGTGGATCACGGCAAACGATGCACTTGAAGCTTTAAGAGATCAAACAGACGCTGAGCTAGAAGATAGCCAAGCGGTAATGACTCAAATGCAGCAAGTACTTGAAGATGAGAAATCTCAAGCGGTAGCAAAAGATCAGTTGGCAACGCGCCGAGCTGAACTTGAGCAAGAGATTGAGCGTTTAGCTTCGCCAGGTGGTTCTAACGATCCTCGCCTGAAAGGCCTGGCGGATACGCTGGGTGGCGTGCTGCTTTCTGAGATCTACGATGACATCACGATTGGTGATGCGCCGTACTTTAGTGCGATGTACGGCCCAGCTCGTCACGCGATTGTGGTTTCGGATCTTGATGGTATTAAAGAGAAGCTGGTGGATCTTGATGATTGTCCAGAAGACCTTTACATCCTAGAAGGCGATGTAGACGCGTTTGATGACAGCTCGTTTAATGCCGATGAGCTTGAAGGCGCGGTGTGTGTTCAGCTGAACGATCGCCAAATGCGTTACTCTCGTTTCCCTGAGATCCCACTGTTTGGCCGTGCGGCTCGTGAACAGCGCCTAGAGAAATTGCGCGAAGAGCGTGATGTTGTGGTTGAGAACCACGCGAAAGCAGCGTTTGACTCTCAAAAACTGAATCGCTTATACCAAGCATTCAACAGCTTTGTTGCGAAGCACCTACACGTTGCGTTTAACGCAGACCCAGAACAAGCACTTACTGCGATTCGTGATAAGCGCAATCAAATTGTTCGTTCTCTGGCTGAGCTTAACTCTAAAGAGCAGCAGCAACGTAGCCAGCTTCTACAAAGCAAGCAGGCACTTGGTGCATTAGATAAATTAGCGCCAATGGTTCGTATTCTTGAAGACGAAACATTGGCTGAGCGCTTAGCTGAATTAGAAGCACAACTAGAGCGTTTAAGTGAAGCTAAGTCTTACTTGAATAGTCATGGCAAAGCGCTTACTTCTCTAGAGCAAATCGTATCTGCACTAGATGCTGACCCAGAGCAGTTCGAAGCCTTGGAAGCCGAATATCGTCAAGCCGATTACGCACTACAAACCCTAAAAGGCAAAGTGTTCGCGCTGTCTGATTTGATTGAGCGTCGTCACTACTTTGCTTACGCGGACTCTGTTGATTTGCTAAACAAGAGCAGTGAACTGAGCGAGCAATTAAAAGCGAAATTGGTTCAAGCAGAGCAAGCAAGAACCAAAGGCCGTGATGGCTTGAAGCAAGCTCGTGAACAGATGAACCAATATAACCAAGTATTGGCGGCACTGAAGAGCTCACATCAAGCGAAGCAAGAGACGGTTCAAGAGTTCAAACAAGAGCTACAAGAGTTTGGCGTAAACGCTGATGAAGGCGCTGAAGAGCGTGCTGTACGTCGTCGTGACGAGCTTCAAGAGCGTTTACACACATCTCGCAGCCGCAAGAGCGAATACGAGCGTACGATTACGTCAACAGAACTTGAGATGAAAGCCTTGGCTAAGCGTCTTAAGAAAGTACAGAAAGAGTACACAGAACTTCGTACCTTCGTGGTTGCAGCAAAAGCAGGTTGGTGCTCAGTACTTCGTTTAGCTCGTGAAAATGATGTTGAACGTCGTCTACACAAGCGTGAACTGGCTTACCTAACGGCGGGAGAACTTCGCTCAATGTCGGATAAATCATTGGGTGCGCTACGTCTGGCTGTAGCTGACAATGACGACTTACGTGATTCGCTGCGTCTATCGGAAGACAACGCACATCCAGAGCGTAAAGTTCTGTTCTACATTGCGGTTTACCAACATCTTCGCGAGCGTATTCGCCAAGACATCATTCATACGGATGATCCGGTTGAAGCAATCGAAGAGATGGAAGTTGAGCTCGCTCGACTAACAGAAGAATTGACACAGCGTGAAAACCGCTTGGCGATTAGCTCTGAGTCGGTAGCAAGCATTATCAAGAAAACGATTCAGCGCGAGCAGAACCGTATTCGAATGCTGAACCAAGGCTTGTCTAATATTTATTTTGGTCAGGTTAAGGGCGTTCGTCTGAACGTTAAGATCCGTGAAAGCCACGAAATCTTGCTGTCAGGCTTAGCGACTCAGCAAGAGCAGCACAAAGACTTGTTTGAATCAACGCGCTTCACCTTCTCAGAAGCAATGGCGAAATTGTTCCAACGTGTGAACCCACATATCGATATGGGTCAACGTTCTCCGCAAGTTCTGGGTGAAGAGCTACTGGATTACCGTAACTACCTAGAACTCAGTGTTGAAGTTAACCGTGGTTCAGACGGTTGGTTACAAGCGGAATCTGGCGCATTGTCTACGGGTGAAGCGATCGGTACCGGTCAGTCTATCCTACTGATGGTTGTTCAGAGCTGGGAAGAAGAGTCACGTCGACTTCGTAGTAAAGACATCGTTCCATGTCGTTTGTTGTTCCTTGATGAAGCGGCACGTCTGGATGCGAAATCTATTTCAACGCTATTTGAACTGTGTGACCGTTTAGGAATGCAACTTCTGATCGCGGCGCCAGAGAACATAAGTCCAGAGAAAGGCACAACTTACAAACTGGTTCGTAAGGTATTTAAAGACCACGAACATGTACACGTTGTTGGTTTGCGCGGTTTTGCTCAAAACAAGCCAGCATCTCCAGTGCAAGAGCTTATCGAAGAAACTGAGTAATAAGCTCGATAGCGATTCAACGATACTGATTCATAGCCCCTAATCATTAGGGGCTTTTTAGTACCTAAATCTAGCGTTCTGCAATTGTTCTAACCCCCTTTGGCCTGATCCGCTTCATATGCCTCGTAACTTACCCCCTTTGAACTACTGATATGACCACTCATACATTAGGGCTAATCTCAATAGAACTTGTTTGAAGTCACACGCACAAAACCACAATTAATGTATGGTAATGGTATGGCAGTAGTGTCTACACACGACTGAACGACTAATTAATATTTTTGAGCGTGGCTATTACGCAAACTGGAAGGCAGGACTCAATATGATTCAAATCGTTATTGATGGGAAATTTCGAATCGTCGAACAAGGACAAACCGTACTTGAAGCGGCAAAAACATGTGGTTTAGAGATCCCATCTCTATGTGGTTTGAACAAAACAACAGATAAGATTCCATGCGATTTATGTGTCGTCGAGGTTGATGGCTTAGGTATGAAGCGCTCGTGCGAGCTTGAAGTGTCTAATGGGTTGAATATTACGACTCAGTCAAAGCCGTTGACCAACCATCGACAAGAAGCGTTGAACCGCATAATGACAGACCATTACGCAGATTGTGAGGCACCATGCCAAACTGCGTGTCCTGCAGGGGTCGATATTCAATCTTATCTGCATCATATTGCTCAAAATGATCACATCAAAGCGATTGAGGTGATCAAAAAGACATTACCAATGCCGCTTTCGATTGGTCGTGTATGTCCTGCATTTTGTGAAACTGAATGCCGTCGAAACTTGGTTGATGAATCCATCGCGATACGTCAACTCAAGCGACACGCAGCCGATGCAGATTTAGCGGCGCAAGAAAGCTATATACCAGTTCAGAAACCAAATAAAGGTAAGAGTATAGCGATTGTTGGTAGTGGCCCCGGTGGTCTTACTGCAGGTTATTATCTATCCAACGAAGGCTATGATGTAGTTGTTTATGAGTCGATGCCTAAAGCTGGTGGTTGGCTGCGTTACGGTATTCCAGAGTATCGCTTACCTAAGTCGATTCTAGATAAAGAAATCGAACTGATGTGCCGTAATGGGATGTCGGTAGAGTGTGAAAAAAAACTGGGCGTTGATTTTACACTGTCTGATTTGAGCAACGATTTTGATGCGGTTTGTTTAGCTGTTGGTGCATCACAAGCGGTTGAAATGAATTATCCGGGTAGCGAGCTTAGCGGTTGTTACCTAGGCGTTGATTACCTTAAAGATTACGTGACCGATCAGCAGTATGTCACAGGTAAAAAGGTTGCAGTGATCGGTGGCGGTAACACCGCGATTGACTGTGCTCGAACAGCGGTGCGTGATGGTGCGGATACCACGTTGATTTATCGTCGTACTCGAGATGAGATGCCTGCAGAAGATTACGAAATTGAAGAAGCTGAGCATGAGGGTGTGAAGTTCCACTTCTTGACTAACCCGGCCGAAAATATAGCTGATGAAAATGGCCACGTATCAGAAATACGCTTAGAGCGTATGGCTTTAGGGCCGGCTGATGCTTCCGGTCGTCGTAGCCCTAAACCAACGGGTGAGTTCTTTGTCGAAGCCTTCGATACGGTTATCGCTGCGGTGTCGCAAAAGCCTGATCTGAGCTTTATGGACAACGAATCGATTGATATTCCACTGACTCGTTGGAATACCGCTGATGCTGATCCGCAAACCATGCATACCGGTACTGGCAATATCTTTAGTATTGGTGATTTTCGACGCGGCCCTGCGACGGCTGTCGAAGCCGTTGGCGATGGACGTATTGCAGCGCAAGCGATCGATCGTTTCTTTCACGGCGACATGGATAACATTCCGGTCAAACCGTTTAACTCAAGAAAGCACAAGCAGCTCAAAGCGGTGGATCCTGAGCAGTACAAGTCCATTCAGCGAATGGCGCGTAAGATCATGCCAGAGCTAACCCCCGAGCAGCGCGAGCAAAGTTTTGAGGAAGTAGAAACAGGCTTTGATAATGCAGATGCAATCGCGGAAGCAGCAAGATGTTTAGAATGCGGCTGCCAAGCTAATACAAACTGCGACCTAAGAGACTATTCGACCGAATACAAAGCCACTCAAACATATCCAGAATACAAAATCGATGTGGCTTCAAATGAAAGTTGGCAGGCGATTCGCGCAGAAGAAGCGAAGGTCGGTTTAACAAGACAAAAATTTGCCGTTGATGACAGCTCTGAATTCATAATCTTTGATGCTAACCGCTGTATCAGTTGCGGTCAGTGTATCCAAGCATGTCGCGAGCAGAATGTTCATGGCGTTCTTAGCTTCATGAGCCAAGCCGATGGTAAGCCAGCATCAAGGCCTGAATGTCGCCCTAACTTTGGGTCGGACAAAACATTAATGGGCGACTCAAACTGTGTTCAATGTGGCTCTTGCATTCAGGCGTGTCCAACCGGTGCGATGGTGGATGCTCGTGATAGAAAGCAAGGAGACACAGACGTACTCAAGAAAGTCGATACCATCTGCACCTATTGTGGTGTGGGCTGTAAACTAACCATGCATATCGATGAGCACAAAAATAAAATCCGTTATATCGAAGGTGGGGACTCTCCGGTTAATGAAGGCATGTTGTGTGTTAAGGGGCGATTTGGTTTCGATTTCGTTGGCAGCGATGCGCGTTTAACCACACCATTAATTCGTAAAGATGGCTGGTTACAACCTGCAAGTTGGGATGAAGCGATTAAGCTCGTTGCCGAAAAGTTTACAGCGATTAAGCAAGGCTTTGGCAGTAACGCTTTGGCGGGGTTCTCGTCGGCGAAAACCACCAACGAAGATAACTATGCGTTCCAAAAATTCATTCGTCGTGAACTAGGTACCAATAACGTCGATCACTGTGCACGTCTTTGTCATGCCTCAACGGTGACTGGGCTTGAAGCTTCGCTAGGCAGTGGAGCGATGACCAATGATATTCCAAGTATCAAGCACTCTGATGTGATCTTTATTATTGGTTCGGACACCACATCGGCACATCCAATTATCGGCTCACACATCAAACAGGCGGTAAGACATAACGGTGCTCGCTTGATCGTCGCTGATCCTAAGAGAATCGATATTGCCGACCATGCTGAACTTTACCTAGCGCACCGACCGGGTACAGACGTGATGCTGATTAATGGCGTGATGCAGCAGATCATCAAACACGGTTGGTATGACCAAGAGTATATCGAAGATCGTGTGGACGGCTTTGATACCTTGTTACAAGAGGTCATGTCACCAAGCTACTCCTTAGACAAAGTGGAATTGGTGACAGGCGTTAAAGCGGAAGACATCTTCGCTATGGCGCGCTTGATCGGTACTGCAGAGCGTACCGCGGTGTACTACTCGATGGGTATTACGCAGCACACTACTGGTCACGATAATGTTCGCTCTATAGCAAACCTTCAACTCTTGTGCGGCAACATTGGTATTGAAGGCGGTGGTATAAACCCATTACGTGGTCAATCTAATGTACAAGGCGCGTGTGATATGGGCGCATTGCCAAACAACCTTCCGGGCTACCAAAAAGTGTATAACCCAATGGTTCGTCAAAAATTCGCGATGGAGTGGGGCGTTATTGATTTACCAGCTGAAACGGGCTTAACACTGACCGAGATTATTGATGGCGCGTGTCATCGAGATGTGCGTGGTCTGTACGTTATGGGCGAGAACCCAGTGCTGAGTGACCCGAATCAAGCACATGTGATTGAAGGGCTTGAAGCGTTAGATTTCCTAGTGGTTCAAGATATTTTCTTAACTGAAACCGCCCAGTATGCCGATGTGGTTCTGCCGTCTTGCTCGTTCGCTGAGAAGTCTGGTCACTTTACTAATACCGAGCGTCGTGTTCAGCGCATTAACCCGGCGGTATTACCTCCAGGTGAAGCGAAAGAAGATTGGGTGATTATCCAAATGCTAGCCAACGCAATGGGCGGTGGTTGGGACTATAAAACCGTTGCCGATATCACCAATGAGATAGCACGTGTAACGCCACAGTATGGTGGTTTACGTTGGGAGAATATTACGGTGAACGGCGTGCAATGGCCAAGTAATAAGAATAACCCTGATGGCACTCGTATCATGCACCAGACCCAATTTACGCGTGGGCGTGGTCAAATGGAGGCGATTCCGTTTAGATACGCTGCTGAGTTACCGGACGCGGAATACCCGCTAGTATTAACGACAGGCCGCATTTTAGAACAGTTCCATACTGGAACCATGACACGTAAAACAAAAGGGTTGGATAACTTAGCAGGGCCGCGTGCCATGGTGAGTGTTCATGATGCTGAAGCATTGGGTATCTCGAATGGTCAGATGCTCAAAGTATCAACACGTCGTGGTGAAATAGAAATCGCGGCGTTTGTGACTAAGCGAATGCAAAAGGGTGTGGTGTTCATTCCATTCCATTTCGTTGAATCACCGGTTAACCGTTTGACGACTACTGCGACGGATCCACATGCGAAGATCCCTGAGTTTAAGGTAGCGGCGGTTCGTATTGACCCCATTCGTGAGTCTGAAACGGAAACAACAGAAGCTTAGTTCCGAGCGTTAAGCGAATTAGCGACAGACATTAAAAAGCCGCGTAACTCTCAGAGTTATGCGGCTTTTTTTAATGAGCTATATTCAGTATGAATTACTTACTCAGTCGTTTTGCTTTAATTTAGATGGGCCTAGTTTGGAGCAATCTCGTTACCGTGAACACCAAATTGTTTAGCGGCGTATGCAACACGCTCTGCTGGTTTTGGGTATTCAGCAGGTGTGCCTAGGTTTTCGATATGATGCAAGCGAGGTAGTAAACCAGCGCCGTTTGCAATCTGTATTGCTAATCCAGGACGTGCGTTTAGCTCAAGTACCATCGGACCTTCTTCTTGGTCTAAAACCATGTCAGTACCCATGTAGCCAAGACCTGTCATTTCCCAAGCGCTTGATGCAAGCGTTAGTAGCTTTTCCCAATGCGGCACTTGTAGTAGCGCCAGCTCTTTCCCTGTATCTGGGTGATGAGTCACTGGGTGGTCAAACTGAACCGCACGAACGGCTTTGCCAGTAGCTATACAAATACCTACGCCCACAGCACCTTGGTGCAAGTTAGCTTTGCCATCAGAAGCTGAAGTAGATAGACGCATCATCGCCATAACAGGGTAGCCCTTGAATACGATGATTCGTACATCTGGTACACCCTCGTAACTGAAGCCATCAAAACACTCGTCAAACTTGATGAGGTTTTCTACTACAGCTACATCGTTCTTACCACCAAGTGAAAAAAGACCCGCGAGAGCGTTACTGATGTGACGCTCTACATCTTCTTCATTGATAGTCGAACCCGATGGTTTGGTGTAAACGCCATCCTTGTGAGAGATCACAACAAGGATACCTTTACCACCACTACCTTGAGCCGGCTTGATTACGAAACCCGGCCACTCTTTTACCATCTTGTGGATTGTTTTTACTTCAGCTTGATGGCCAATAACGCCAATCAGTTTTGGCACAGTAGCGCCAGCCTGTTCAGCAATGATCTTAGTCTTAAGCTTGTCATCAACGAGTGGATACTTGGAACGATCATTGTAGCGACCAATATAACTATGGTTACGCTTGTTCATTCCCATTATGCCTTTGTCTTTCAACTTAAACGGTGAAGTAAATTGATCAAACATAACTTAGTCCTCCGCTAGCGGTTTAAAGCGACGAAGCTCTGTTAGACGGTAGCCTGTGTAGTTACCTAGTAGCAAAATGGTCGCTAGAATAACAAGCTGTAAACCAATAAAGTTAAACGTTAAGTGCTGAATGAACGGGTTAGTCATGCCTAAGTAAACAAGAACCGCAGTGAATAGAGAACCACCACCTTGTAGCATTACTTCTTTCGCGCCTTCTTCTTCCCATAGGATAGACATACGTTCGATAGTCCAAGATAGGATAATCATTGGGAAGAACGTAATAGACAGACCTTCTGTTAGACCCACTTTAAATGCGACTACAGTAAACACAGAGATAATCATGATTACCGTGATGATTACGGCGGATATCCTGGCGACCAGTAGCAAATTAAGTTTGGACAAGTAGCTTCGAATAATAAGACCCGTACCAACAATCAGTAGGAAGCCGACAATGCCCGTTACCAATTGTGTTTGTACAAAGGCTACTGCAATCAGAACCGGCATGAAGGTACCAGATGTCTTCAATCCGATGATGACACGTAGGAATACAACAATCAGAGCACCGATAGGAATCAGCATGATGGTTTTAAACATCGCTTGCTCTTCTAGCGGTAGGCTGTGAATCGAAAGGTTTAACAGTTGATCAGCAGAGACTTTGCTATTGGTTGCTTCAGTAGGAGTAACCTCCTGCGCAATCATAGAGAAGTGAACTTTACTGTTCTGACCGCCAACCACATCCAGTAGAGAAACGTTTGATTCATCCCAAATAAGCAGATTTGGCTGAACTTGTTGTTCACTTGATTCTGGAGAGAATAGAACCCATTGGTCGTGATCCCAGATCTGGTTCATTTGCTGAATAGATTGACGACGACGTCCATCTTCTAGCTCGATAACGCCAACGACTTTATTGTGGATGTTTGCTGCTGAAAGTAGCTTATGTGTCGCTTCAACTTTGCTCATGTTATTCAGAATCAGCGCTGAGTTTTGGCTGTCTGGGTCATTAAGCGTTTTGATAAGTTCGCGAGTGAAAGTAATGTTGTCTGCTGAGCGTTTGGTTGCTCTGTCAATCAATGCTAACGCAGCAGCTTCTTCAGGACCATCAAAGCTTGGTTGTGTGATTTCGCCTTCTGGTGGTATAGCATCAACTTTCGCTTGGTTATCGACTAGGAATTGAGTCTTATAGTAGATAGTTTGAGGGCCATCAGCATGGCGAATAGACCACTCTGCACGGCGACCTGATTCTGTGTTCAAGTAAGAGATGCCGTAACCTGGTGACGAAGCTGATTCACCAATAAGTGTGTAATTAGACTGAGTGTGAGGAGCTGCTAGTGAAACTTTTGCTTCTTTACCAACCGCATTGAACTCGATACGAGCTTCAATGTCCCAAACCTGTCTGGTTTCCCCAGGAGTCCAAGGTACACCGTAGGTGGTATGTCTGAACATACTCAGTGTTATACCTGCAACGATAAGCAGGAATATAGAGATATAAAATGGAATTCTTGACGTCATAGCTTACCCTACTATTGTTATTTAACTTCCGTTTGTACGTACTTTTTACTTACATCCACTAGCGCTATGTCTTTGATAAATTCGCGCCCTAGTAATACAGGGTGACTCATTTGAGAGCGATCCGCCAATGTAAATTGCGCTTTTTCATGGATTTTTCCAACTTTCACCCATAATTCGATCACAGCTCGACGTTCAGTCTGATCATTCGTTGATTGACGGATTTTCACATAACGTAAAACAGGCGCTTCAATCCATTTCTGGTCTTTTTCAGCTTGTGCTTTGTCGTCTAGGTGGAATTTAACCCAGTTCTTACCGTTACGTTCGAACTCTTTGATATCGACAGCATTTAGAGAAGAGGTGGTTGCACCTGTATCCACACGAGCATCGAAGCTTTGCTTGATTGAGTCGATAGACACTTTTTCGATGCCGCCAAGGATGGTTGGTTGTAACGTAGGAGCGACAGGAGCGGCTGCAACGACGACAGGTTCTTCTTCCTCTAGTTCTTCAATAACTTTGTGTTCCATATTGGTTAGATGGACATCTAATTGACTAGAAAGGAGAGTGATTTCGTCTTCTAAGCTTTCAATATAATCACTTTGATTGCTTAGTTGCAGTTCAAGATTTTGAACTTTATTTGCGATGTTTGTCTCTGAGCGGGAAATAGCGTCGAGAGTTTCTTGGTGATAGGCTGCACCGTTTGTCAGAGTACAGCCAGAGAGCAAACCAACCGCCACAATCGGCGATAATCGCTTAAACATAAAAAAACCTTTGAGAATTAGAGAATAGTTCAGACTATTTAGAAGTTTAGCCCACAAAAAAGGATGCGTGAAGCATCCTATTGTAAGAGTCTGGTCATATTGAATCGCAATGTGAGCGCTACGCCAATTATTGCTATTTGAAATAGCTCACTTATTAAACGCAAGTCAATTTTTGTTCAATTCGTGAGCTCAGGAAGCAAATGTTCACCGCGAAATCAACGGTGACTTTTTGACCATGGCAAGCCGTTGTTTTGCTGCCTTATATAGGCTCGTGTTTTATTTACTCAATATGCCACTGCTTTGTGGGCAGAGAATCTATGGCTTTGTTGCTACCAAAATCGCACGTCTTGGCGCTGGGTGACCTTCAACCGTTTTGCTTGGATCGTTCGGATCTAGATAATCTGGCAGAGAGTTGTGTGTCATCCATTCTGTTGTGCGTTGTTCACCAATTGTCGTGATATTTTCATCAACGATACGTACGTCTTCAAAGCCAACTTGTTCAAGCCAGCGTTTCAGTGCACGAGCTGAAGGGAAGAAGTACACGTTTCTCATCTGTGCGTAACGGTCAACAGGGACCAGTACCGCATTTTCATCGCCTTCAATTACTAGGGTTTCAAGCACCAACTCGCCGCCAGATACCAATTGGTCTTTTAGTTGAATCAAGTGATCAAGTGGCGAACGACGGTGGTACAGAACACCCATGCTGAAAACAGTGTCGTAGGCTTCTAGCTTTGGCAGTTGCTCAATACCTAGAGGTAACAGGTGTGCACGTTGGTCATCGCCCATCAACTTACGAATCGCTTCAAACTGAACCAAGAATAGATGAGAAGGATCGATACCAACCGTTAAGCGAGCACCTTCACCCAGCATGCGCCACATGTGGTAACCATTACCACAACCTACATCGAGAACCGAACGGTTTTTCAATGGGGATATATGTGGAAGCACACGGTCCCATTTCCAGTCACTACGCCACTCAGTATCGATATGAATATCGTGAACGGTGTAAGGGCCTTTTCTCCATGGGTGGAACGTCTTTAATAGGCTTTCTAGCTTTTTAAGCTCACCTGTGTGAAATGGTGTTGAGCTGCCAATCGTCACTGAGTTCTTCAGATCAACTTGGTCTGGTACACCTTGTGGGATCTTGTTTAGTGCACGTAACCAACGGTCGAAGTCACCGTGCTCTGCATTTTGCCAATCTGTCAGTTGCTGTGGCAGAACATTGAGCCACGGCTGAAGGCGAGTATCTTGGGCAATAAGTTGATAAAAATTGGCAAAATTAAACATAGGTTTTCACTGAGTTGGTGGTGTAGAAATTAAATTTGTCACTCGATTAAGAGTGTGGACAAACATGCTAGGGAATCTCGTTTATCATGTTTGATAAGAGATCCCCAACTCGCTCGTTCCTCGCTCTTGAGGATGACCTTTTAGTACGTGCTAAAGGTGTCGCGACTGTTACGTAACCGAAAATGTTTACTTTATCGCGAACATTGAACCAAAGTTGAAACATTGGAACCAGACTTCGCTGCTTGAGAAGCCAATCTTATCAAATCGTTCTCTGTGAACAGGGATCGAATCCGGACGCATCACGTTTTCAATTGCGCTGCGTTTCTGGCTTACTTCTAGCTCGCTGTATCCGTTAGCACGTTTGAAATCATGGTGCAGGTCGATAAGCAGTTCATTTGAGCTTTCGTCTTCGAATACGTATTTTTCAGACAAGATTAAGATCCCGCCCGGGCGCAAGCCAGCATGAATTTTTTCAAGCAGAGCGTATCGATCGTCCGGAGACAGAAATTGCAGCGTAAAGTTAAGCACCACAACAGAAGCGTCTTTGATTTCGACTTCGCGAATGTCGGCTTCAATCACTTCTACTGGTGTGTCACTGCGATAAGCATTAACGTGCAATTTGCAGCGTTCAACCATGGCTTCTGAGTTATCGATAGCGAAAATCGTGCAGCCTTCTTGCTGAATGTGACGACGCATAGAAAGTGTCGCTGCACCAAGCGAGCAGCCAAGGTCGTAAATATTTGAATGTGGCTTTACAAAGCGCTCAGCCAGCATGCCGATTGCAGAGATGATATTGCTATAGCCAGGCACCGAGCGTTGAATCATATCCGGAAATACTTCAGCAACCCTTGCATCAAAGGTGAAGTCTCCAATTTTATCAATAGGAGCGGAAAAGATATTGTCTGTGTTGCTCATGGCATTTTCTCTCGACAGTCAGCGTAATTGGCACAAAATTCGTACCAAATAAAAAGGGGCGTATTTTACGTAAAAAAAGCGCGGCTGTCACGAAAACTGAGATTTAGCTCAAGGTTCGAAGTTACTTATAGGTGAGGGGCTAAAACATCGAGATTTGGTTATTGCCTTTCTGAGCAGGAAACTGAGCCAGGTCAGGCAATAATAATGACGTATTTTCAGACACTTTCTTTTGCAACAGCTCGTAAATAGCGATGGCAAGTTCAGGCGCATGATTATTGTCTGGGGTGTGAATCATTAAATACGGTTGTTTCCCTTCGCTTAGCCAGTTTGGAATTTTGTTAAACCAAGGCTTAAAAAACTCAATGTTAGGTTCTTGGTCTGGGTGGCCAATAAATCGAATCATCGGGTTATTGGCGGTCGCAATCGCATGAACGGGGACACGCGGTTTTTTCTGATGTGCATCGAACACCGCTTCTGTGGTTGGTGGCGCGGAAAACACGGGGCGGCTATCCATAATGATGCGATTAATACCTTCTTCGACCAGCCATTGATTAAAGCGTTTTTCAGCATCGCCTTTATCAAAGAAACCCAAGTGTCGAACTTCGACACCAAGCTGCATATCTTTTGGGAATAAGGTGCAAAACTTTTGTAGGGCAGGCAGCATGCTGGGCTCAAAGCTGTGTGGCAGTTGAATCGTCCATTGACCAATGCGGTCGTGGAGTGGCGACATAGTCATCAAGAACTCTTTGAGCTCTGCTTGGCAGTGCCTGAGTTGCTGCTGGTGGGTGATGAATTTAGGTAGCTTGAAAGTGAACCTGAAATCATCATGACTGGCGGCTTTCCAGTTATGAACGGTCGACATACTCGGCGTAGCGTAAAAGGTCGTGTTGCCTTCCACAGTATGAAAAACTTGTGTGTATTTCTCTAAGCGTTCAGCAGGCTTTGTTCCTTTTCCGTAGAACTGACTTTGCCACTCAGAATGAGACCACATGGTTAATCCAAGTCTTAGAGGTAAAGTTTCTGCTGTTATTACACGATCATCCATCTATTACACCGTTATTCATCACGCCATCAGACATTACAAAAAGTTTTTGGGTTTAAACGAAAATCTACTTTACGAGAGTTTTGCTGATTAAGGTACTTTCGAGATATAATTATCGCAATTTTTTCGGTTTTGATGAATCTTTGCGCACTTGATGGGCTAAAAAGCAGCAAAGCCAGATAAAACACAATAAATTCGAATGTGGAAGGTCGATTTTAAGCGAGTTTCCGCGTATAAATGTTCCTTTGCTCTGTTGTGTGGAATGACCACAGACAGCTTGGAAACTAGTAAATAATTAAGAGATTGGGAAATTCATTATGCGTACCCATTACTGTGGTAACCTGAACAAGTCCCTGGCGGGACAAACTGTAGAATTGTGCGGCTGGGTAAACCGTCGCCGTGATTTAGGCGGTCTTATCTTTATTGATATGCGTGATCGTGAAGGCATCGTTCAGGTTGTTGTCGATCCAGATATGAAAGATATCTTCCCGATCGCTAACCAACTGCGTAATGAATTCTGTATCAAGTTTACTGGTGAAGTACGTGTTCGTCCGGACAGCCAAGTAAATAAAGACATGGCTACTGGTGAAGTAGAACTTTACGCGACGGGCCTAGAGATCATCAACCGTTCAGAAGCGCTTCCACTAGACTTCAACCAAACGAACTCTGAAGAGCAGCGCCTTAAGTACCGTTACATCGATCTTCGTCGTCCAGAAATGAGCGACCGTATCAAGCTTCGCGCACGTGCTTCTAGCTTCGTTCGCCGTTTCCTTGATGAGAACCTATTCCTAGATATCGAAACGCCAGTACTAACGAAAGCGACACCAGAAGGTGCTCGTGACTACCTAGTACCAAGCCGTGTTCACAAAGGTAGCTTCTACGCACTTCCTCAATCTCCTCAGCTGTTCAAGCAACTGCTGATGATGTCTGGTTTTGACCGTTACTACCAAATCGTTAAATGTTTCCGTGATGAAGATTTACGTGCTGATCGTCAGCCTGAATTTACTCAAATCGATATCGAAACATCTTTCATGACTTCTCAAGAAGTACGTAACGTGACTGAGAAGCTTGTTCACGATATGTGGAAAGAACTTCTAGATGTTGAACTAGGCCAATTCCCAGTAATGCCTTTCTCTGAAGCGATTCGTCGTTTCGGTTCTGATAAGCCAGATCTACGTAACCCACTAGAGCTAGTTGACGTTGCTGACTTGGTTAAAGACGTTGAGTTCAAAGTATTTTCTGGCCCAGCTAACGACGAAAAAGGTCGCGTAGCGGTTATTCGTGTTCCAGGTGGTGCTAAGCTAACTCGTAAGCAAATCGACGGTTACGCTGAACACGTAAACATCTACGGCGCGAAAGGCCTAGCTTGGATGAAGGTTAACGACCGTGCTGCAGGCATGGAAGGTATTCAATCTCCAGTTGCTAAGTTCCTAAGCGAAGACGTAATCAACGGTATTCTAGATCGCACTCAAGCTGAATCTGGCGATATCATTCTGTTCGGTGCAGACAAAGCGGGCGTCGTTGCTGAAGCAATGGGCGCACTTCGTCTTAAACTAGGTACGGATCTAGAGCTAACAGACACATCTGCATGGGCTCCACTATGGGTTGTTGACTTCCCAATGTTCGAAGAAGACGGCGAAGGTAACCTACACGCAATGCACCACCCATTCACATCACCACTAGGTGTGAACGCGGAAGAGCTTAAAGCGAACCCAGCAGCAGCAAATTCAGATGCATACGACATGGTAATCAACGGCTACGAAGTAGGCGGCGGTTCTGTACGTATTCACAACGCAGAAATGCAAACAGCGGTATTCGGTATCCTAGGTATCGAAGCACAAGAGCAACAAGAGAAGTTCGGCTTCCTACTTGAAGCGCTTAAGTACGGTACGCCACCACACGCTGGTCTAGCATTCGGTCTTGACCGTCTAGCAATGCTGCTTTGTGGTACTGAGAACATCCGTGACGTTATCGCATTCCCGAAAACAACAGCTGCAGCATGTCTACTAACAGACGCGCCAAGCCTAGCGAACCCAGCATCGCTGGAAGAGCTAGCAATCGCAGTTAAATTGGCAGAGAAAAAAGAGCAAGCGTAAGCCTGTTATCTTTTCTTGTTGATGAAGAGATCCTAGTTGATAGAGAGCTCTTAATTCATTAGCCAGACCTGTCAGTAATTAGAAAATGCCCGTTAATTTGACGGGCATTTTTTTTTGCGTTCGATATACTAAGCTCATAAAGCATGTATAAATAATCAGTATTTGAAATTATGTCTATTATCCTAGGGATTGACCCTGGCTCTCGTATTACCGGCTATGGCGTGATTCGTCAAAATGGTCGTCATCTATATTACTTAGGTAGCGGTTGTATTCGCACCTCTGAAAAAGAACTGCCGGGTCGACTCAAACAAATCTACGCCGGTGTGAGCGAAATCATCACTCAGTTTCAGCCGGATGTGTTCGCTATTGAGCAGGTCTTCATGGCGAAGAATGCGGATTCTGCACTTAAGCTTGGACAAGCTCGTGGCAGTGCGATAGTGGCTGCGGTGAATGCTGAGCTGCCCGTCCATGAGTATGCGGCTCGTTTGATAAAACAAGCGGTGACAGGCAATGGTGGTGCTGATAAGTCGATGGTTCAAAACATGGTGATGAGCATGCTTAAGTTACCGGCTAAACCACAGGCCGATGCTGCCGATGCTCTAGGCGTAGCGATCACTCACGCCAACACTAATAAAACCTTGATAGCACTGGCAGGTAAGGCGACAGGCGCGAGAAAAGGGCGCTACCGTTAAGTCCCATCCCTCTGCTTTCTAAAAGCTTGCATTCCATGAGCCTACGCCTCGTTTAGCTCAAAGCAAGACGCTCTTAAATCCTTGATGAAATGAGATCTTTCGAACACAAACCAAATAATAACATTGCGTATCATTTAACATGTTATTAACATTGGTCAGAGGTCTTACAAGTCAATCAAGGATGATCACTGATGAACCCAATCAAGCTGTGGCGCGCGCTATTTCTACCCAAAAATAATGGGTGGAGTAACAACGAAGTCAGACAAGCCGATATCTTATTACTCTTCACTTTTATCGCCTTCTTTGTGGGTGTCTACAGCCTCATCAAGTGGGCCAAGCATGAAGAGCAGCTGCTGGTTGCCACTTCCGTATTTCTTATCGCCTTTGAATTAGTCTCTGCACTTCTATTACGCATTACCCGAAAGCCTAGCTTGGCATTGAACTTTGGCTTTGTCGGCATGGCAGTGCACGCGCTGAATATCATTTACCAAAGCGGTGGTGTGGTGGCATCGACTCAGGCTTATTGGGTTCCTTTGTTAGTGGTCGCTTTTTTCTTATCGGGAACACGCATTATCGCTTTGGTATGGAGTGGGCTAGTGATTGGCGTGTCATTGATGATGACGTCGGCTCACCTTGATGGCTTTGAATTTCCGCAGTTAGTACTTACTCCGGAAGCCGTGGTCGTTGAAACCTGGTCTGGTGTAATCATGCCGCTGGTGGTGATCTGTATTGCTCAAGCGTTTACCGCTAAGCAAAAAGAGGTGGCGATTGAAATGGCAGAAGATGCGATTTCAGAAAGCCAACACGTTGCCAATCAAGCGACGCAAAGCGAAGGACGACTTTCGATTGTCCTTGACCAAGCTAACTCAAACTCTGAAAGCTTACAGGGCGTATCTGTTCACTTGGACCAGCAGTCGCAAGATCTGCATGCTCAAGTTGAGGTGCTTAACATCAATTGCGAATCTCAGGCGAGTGCAGCAGAACAGATGAGCCAACAATTGCACCAAATGACTCAAGGTATCGAAGAATCAAACTCATTTGTGGGTGAGCTAAAAGAGCGTAGCGAAGCCGTGGGAACGAAAGCGCAGAAGAGCTCAGAATCACTAGAAGCTTCAACCAGTGCAATCAGCCAGATCATTCAAAGTAATCAAGAGATCATGAAAGTCGCTGATTTGATTACCTCGGTTGCTGAGCAAACCAATCTATTAGCACTTAATGCAGCAATAGAGGCGGCACGCGCTGGTGAGCAAGGACGAGGTTTTGCGGTAGTTGCAGACCAAGTGAGAGAGTTATCGGCGAAAAGCAGTCACTCCGCGATAGAAATTCGAACCTTATTAGACCGAAGTAAAGAAGAAGTGGAACATGGTAGAGCGATCATTGAAACTACGGCCAATGAAATGAACGGCATTATCTCTGAGGTGCAAACCATTTCTACTGATGTAAACCAACTGACCAATATTATGGCGATGCAGATGAGCTCATTGAAAGAACTCGATCTTGCGAGTTCAGAAGTAGCACAGAGTGTTGCAGAAACCAAATCCGTTTCAGGCTTAGTTGCTAATTATGGTTCTGAGCTAACAGGTCATGTGACTTCGGTTAAAGAACTGGTTGCGAGCTTGAACAGCGTGGTCTCCCAAGCAAAGCAAGCTTAAATAAATCATCCTAACAAACACAAAGAACTGGATAAGCATCCAGTTCTTTTATATTCTGTCCCTCAAATTATATTCCATCAAGAGAGTGAATTGTGATCGGACGTCTACGCGGTACATTAATAGAAAAACAGCCACCAGAATTACTAATCGAAGTGAGTGGTGTTGGCTATGAAGTTCAAATGCCAATGAGCTGTTTTTATGAATTACCAAATGTTGGCGAAGAGGCAATTATCTACACTCACTTTGTTGTTCGTGAAGATGCACAACTGCTTTACGGATTCAACACAGTTAAAGAACGTGCGCTGTTTCGTGAAGTCATCAAAGCAAATGGTGTTGGTCCTAAGCTCGGCCTTGGCATCCTCTCAGGCATGACTGCGAGCCAGTTTGTGCAGAGTGTTGAGCGTGAAGATATCTCTACGCTGGTTAAACTTCCGGGTGTGGGTAAGAAAACCGCAGAACGTCTGGTTGTTGAAATGAAAGACCGACTGAAAGGGTGGGGCGCGGGAGATCTGTTTACTCCAGCGACGGATGCTGCTCCTATTGATTCTATGCCAACCGTTCACGACGCGGAAGAAGAAGCGGTAAGTGCACTACTTGCATTAGGCTACAAGCCGACTCAAGCTTCTAAGGTGGTTTCTCAAGTGGCTAAAGATGGCATGACCAGCGAACAGTTGATTCGCGAAGCTCTGAAATCGATGGTTTAATACCCGATATACTTGTTCGACAAAATAGACTCATTCACTTTGCCTTTACACAGAGTCAAGAAGCGCAGAGTCAACAAGAGTATAGTTAGGAATAGCAGAATTTATGATTGAAGCCGATCGCCTTATTGCACCGGATAACCCAGTATTCAAAGATGAAGATGTCATTGATCGTGCAATACGCCCTAAAGCACTTGCCGACTATCAAGGCCAGGATCACGTTCGTGGCCAGATGGAGATTTTCATCAAAGCGGCACAACTGCGTAATGAGGCGCTCGATCATCTGTTGATATTTGGTCCTCCAGGTTTGGGTAAAACCACGTTGGCGAACATTGTTGCCAATGAGATGGATGTCAACATTCGTACTACTTCAGGCCCTGTTCTAGAAAAAGCGGGTGACCTAGCGGCGCTGCTGACCAATCTTGAAGAAAATGATGTCCTTTTCATTGATGAGATTCACCGTTTAAGCCCTGTGGTTGAAGAGGTGTTGTATCCAGCAATGGAAGACTACCAATTAGACATTATGATTGGCGAAGGCCCAGCGGCGCGTTCTATCAAGATCGATCTTCCTCCTTTTACTTTGATTGGCGCAACCACTCGTGCTGGCTCACTGACATCGCCGTTACGTGACCGCTTCGGTATTACTCAGCGTCTTGAGTACTACAAGGTTGAAGACCTACAAAACATTGTTCAGCGCAGTGCTGATTGCCTTGGTCTTTCTATGGAGTCCGAAGGGGCGTTAGAAGTTGCTCGCCGAGCTCGTGGTACGCCACGTATTGCTAACCGTCTACTGCGCCGTGTTCGCGATTATGCGGAAGTGAAAGGCGACGGACATATTTGCCCAGAGGTTGCTGATAAAGCGCTAAACATGTTGGATGTCGATGCTAAGGGTTTTGACTACATGGACAGAAAACTTCTGCTTGCGATCATGGAGAAGTTTGGCGGTGGTCCGGTTGGTATCGACAACATGGCTGCTGCGATTGGTGAAGAGAGAGACACCATTGAAGATGTGTTAGAGCCTTACTTGATTCAGCAAGGTTATCTACAAAGAACACCAAGAGGTCGAATCGCAACTGACAGAGCTTATTTACACTTCGGTATAGATAAGCCGTCTAATCGTTAAATTATTCATTTTTAAAGATCCCAGTTGCATAAGCGCTGGGATTTTTTGCATTTTACTGAATAACAACTCTTTGCGCGAATCGATAAAAATGCCGAATAGAGCTTTCAAAAATGAAAACTTTGATTTCAGGTTTGATTTGGCTAACAAAAATTGAAATAAGCTGTCATAAATTTTGTTAATACTTTATGGGTAGTTGTAATTTGTATGTTGAGGCAGTGCTGAGCTTTTGTCACAGATATCATGCGCTGTTATTAACAGAGCTCAAATTGGTGTGATTTTAGTCATGATTGTTCAAAAATACCTCTAATTTGCGTGAATAAAATTGATACAAATCAACGCAGGCTTCTCCTATAAATCTTTTGAAACATACTGATTTTACCAGTAATATTAGCGCCAGCTATATTAGCTCATGCTTAACAATAATCTAACTATAACGGTACGTTTTTGCTACAAATTTCAATTTGTAATAACAATCATATAAATTGTTTTAACATGGATTTTTGCGGTGAATAATCACACAAGTGTCATTCAGCCGACACAAAGGAGTTACCATGATTGATGTTGTTGATCTGTCGCGATTGCAATTTGCATTTACAGCGATGTATCACTTCCTATTTGTTCCACTGACACTAGGTATGGCATTTCTACTTGCCATTATGGAGTCAGTTTATGTAATGACTGGCAAGCAAATTTACAAGGACATGACCAAGTTCTGGGGTAAATTGTTTGGTATTAACTTTGCTCTTGGTGTAGCGACAGGCTTAACCATGGAGTTCCAGTTTGGTACTAACTGGTCTTACTATTCTCACTATGTTGGCGACATCTTTGGTGCTCCGCTAGCTATCGAAGCGCTTGTTGCATTCTTCCTAGAGTCTACTTTTGTTGGCCTTTTCTTCTTCGGTTGGGACAGACTGTCAAAGCGTCAGCACTTAGCGGTAACTTGGTTAGTAGCACTTGGTTCTAACTTTTCTGCGCTTTGGATCTTGGTAGCAAACGGCTGGATGCAAAACCCAGTGGGTGCGGAATTTAACTTTGAAACTATGCGTATGGAAATGGTGAGCTTCGCTGAAGTTGTACTAAACCCAGTAGCGCAAGTTAAATTCGTACACACAGTAGCGTCTGGTTACACAACGGGTGCGATGTTCATCCTTGGTATCAGCTCATACTACATTCTTAAAGGTCGTGACCTTGCCTTTGCTCGTCGTTCTTTCGCGATTGCAGCATCTTTCGGTATGGCGGCGATCCTGTCAGTAATCGTACTAGGTGACGAATCTGGTTACGAGCTTGGTGAAGTTCAGAAAGTGAAGCTAGCTGCGGTAGAAGCAGAGTGGCACACGGAAGAAGCACCAGCAGCATTTACTGTTTTTGGTATTCCTAACCAAGAAACAATGGATACTGACTACGCAATTAAGATCCCTTACGTAATGGGTATTATTGCAACGCGTTCTCTTGATAAAGAAGTAACGGGTCTACGTGACCTACGTGATGACCACGTTGATCGCATCCGTACAGGTATGTACGCATACGAACTACTTGAGAAACTACGTGCGGGCGATAAGTCTGAAGAAAACATGGCAGCGTTCGATGAAGTGAAAGGTGACCTAGGTTACGGTCTACTTCTTAAGCGCTACACAGACGACGTTGTTGATGCAACAGAAGACCAAATCCAAATGGCTGCGGATGATTCAATCCCAACAGTTTGGCCTCTATTCTGGTCATTCCGTCTGATGGTTGCTTGTGGCTTCATCATGCTGTTTGTATTCGGTGCTGCGTTTGTTCAAACGTGTCGTCAGAAAATCGAACAGAAACCATGGGTACTTAAAGCTGCGCTATTCTCAATCCCACTGCCTTGGATTGCGATTGAAGCAGGTTGGTTCGTTGCTGAGTTTGGTCGTCAACCATGGGCGGTTGGTGAAATCCTACCGGTTAACGTTGCTGCATCAGCACTAACTATTGAACAGCTTTGGACTTCTCTATTCGCTATCCTGGCATTGTACACAGTGTTCTTGATTGCTGAAGTTTATCTAATGCTGAAATTCGCACGTAAAGGTCCAAGTAGCTTGAAGACAGGCCGTTACCACTTCGAACAAAACGATAACTCTGTTGAAGACAAAGTTAGCCGTTCAGTTGAAGTATAAGTGAGGGAATATTAATGTTTGATTACGAAAGCTTACGACTCATTTGGTGGGTATTGATCGGTGTTTTACTGGTTGGTTTCGCCGTAACTGATGGCTTCGATATGGGTGTTGCCGCTCTTTCTCCTGTTATCGGTAAGAGCGACACTGAACGTCGTATTATGCTCAATACTATTGCCCCTCACTGGGATGGCAACCAAGTTTGGTTGATCACTGCTGGTGGTGCATTATTTGCTGCATGGCCGCTGGTTTACGCAACGTCGTTTTCTGGCTTCTACTTCGCAATGTACGCGACGTTAGCTGCGCTTTGGTTACGACCACTTGCACTTGACTACCGTTCTAAGATTGAAGACCCAAAATGGCGCAAAACTTGGGACTACGCACTTTGCTTTAGTGGCACAGTACCCCCAATCATTTTTGGTGTTGCATTTGGTAACCTATTACAAGGTGTGCCATTTGATCTGAACAGTCTAATGATGTCAAAGTACCACGGTACGTTCTTCGCTCTGTTGAACCCGTTTGCATTACTATGTGGCGTGTTGGCTCTAATGTTGTTCGTAATGCAAGGTGCAACATGGCTTCAAATGAAGACAACAGAAGATCTGCATCGCCGAGCTCGTAACGTTGCTCAGATCACTGGTCTAATTGCAATTGTTCTGTTCGTTATTGGTGGCTTCTGGGTTCAATCTATCGAAGGCTATGTAATCACGAGCACTATCGATACGTTTGCTGACTCAAACCCACTAAACAAAGAAGTCTCACTTCAAGTGGGTGCTTGGATGACAAACTTCGAAACGTATCCTGCAATGTGGGCGGCGCCGATCCTTGGTGTAGCAATGCCACTGCTTGCTGTGATTGCATCTCGCTTTGAGCGTGGTGGTTTCGCATTCTTGTTCTCAAGTCTATCTAACGCTGGTGTTATTTTAACGGCTGGTTTTGCAATGTTCCCATTTGTAATGCCGTCTAGCCTGAACCCTAACCATAGTTTGACTATGTGGGATTCAACAGCTAGTGAGCTAACGCTTGGTCTTATGACCGCAGTTGCGGCGGTAATGGTTCCTGTGATTCTTGGCTACACAACTTGGACATACTACAAAATGTTCGGTCGTCTAGATAAGAAACACATCGAAGATAACGACGTTTCAGCTTACTAAGCTAGAAGTGAAATAACTTAGGAGAAATTTTATGTGGTATTTCGCATGGATTTTGGGTGTACTTCTAGCATGTGCATTCGGCATCATTAATGCTCTATGGCTAGAGCATTCAGAAATGATGGACAAAGACAGTGAGTAATCTCGCAGAGCAAGTTGCTAAGCTGCATCAACCAATGGATAAGACTTTGTTAAGAGCTTTATCCCTAGTATTGGGTTTTATGCATGTGGGTTTAGTGATGTGGGATCCTGAAGCGTATGCGACAAGCATCGGTGGCTTTAACGCGATCATCGGGCCAATGTTTATCTGGGCAGTATGCTCAAGCATGGTTTACGGTATCGGATTTAAGCCAAGAGCTTGGATGTGGCAGCTATTGTTTAGCCCATACGTTTCACTCACAATTTTGCTCTACCTAACGGTGCTGCGCCTTTTATAAAAGGCAAAGGATTTAGGTTCATTACAACGTGAATCTTTATACTTGTTGGGTTTTTAGCCAAAAAGAGGTCATCTTATACAGATGGCCTTTTTTTTCGTCTGTTAAATCAAAAAATTCACAGCGATATACTATTAATGATAAGGAGTTAGGTTATAGTGAGATCTTTATCGTTTTGAATTGTGGTATCAAATTGCAGGGATTATCTAAGCCATTTACGTGGCCAGTGACAGTGTATTACGAAGACACCGATGCAGGTGGTGTTGTATACCATTCAAACTATCTTAAGTTTTTCGAACGCGCTCGAACTGAGATGCTGCGCTCAATTGGCGTTTCTCAGCAAGTATTGTTAGAACAAAACATCGGTTTTGTAGTCCGACATATGGACATTGATTTTATTCAAGGCGCGCGTCTTGATGATTCTTTACAAGTCATTACAAATATTTACGAGTTGAAGCGAGCTACCTTGGTCTTCTGTCAAGAGATCGTAAATCCTGATGGCAAAGCATTGTGTAAAGCAATGGTTAAGGTAGCATGTATCGACAATCAAAAAATGAAACCAAAGGCAATGCCAACATTTATTCTTACGGAGCTAACGAATAGTGACTGCTGAAATCTCAATCTTAGGCCTAATTTTAGAAGCTAGTTTATTAGTTAAAATGGTCATGCTAGTTCTTATGGGCATGTCTGTTGTTTCTTGGGCGATGATCATCAAAAGAAGTAAAGTATTATCTCAAGCTTCGAAACAAACAGAAGTGTTTGAAGATAAATTTTGGTCAGGCGTTGATCTTGCAAAATTGTACCAAGAGAGCAATAAACGCAAAGACGAGCTTTCTGGTACTGAAGAAATTTTCTACGCAGGCTTTACTGAGTTTGCTCGCCTTCGTAAATCGAATGCAACTTCACCTGACTTCATTATGGAAGGCACAGGCCGTGCGATGCGCGTTGCTGTTGCTCGTGAAGTCGATGAACTAGAAACTAACTTACCTTTCTTGGCGACCGTTGGCTCTATCAGTCCATACATCGGCCTATTTGGTACGGTTTGGGGCATCATGCACTCATTCATCGCATTAGGTGAAGTGAAGCAAGCTACGCTCGCAATGGTTGCCCCTGGTATTGCAGAAGCACTGATCGCAACAGCAATGGGTCTATTCGCTGCAATTCCAGCAGTAATGGCGTACAACCGCTTCAGTAGCCGAGTAGGCAAGCTAGAGCACAACTACGCGACTTTCTCTGAAGAGTTCCACAGTATTCTTCACCGTCAAGCGATGGCTGGCAGGGAATAATAGATGGCTGGATACCAACCTAAAAAACGCAAAATGACAGCAGAGATTAACGTTGTACCTTACATCGACGTTATGCTTGTTTTGTTGATCATTTTTATGGTGACTTCACCGTTTGTTACTCAGGGCGTTGACGTTGAGTTGCCTCAGGCTTCAACGGCTAAGTCGGCACAAGATCTATTGGGTGACGACAACGCGAGTTTCATCATCGTTGAAGTGAACAAAGACGGTGAGCTTGGCTTGAGTGTTAATGACGAAGAAGTACAACGTGGCTTATCCATGGAAGATATTATCGTCCGAGTGAAAGCTGAGTTGTCTTTGAAGCCAAACTCTCCAGTGGCGGTAGGTGGTGATGCCGCAACGCCATACGCTGAAGTGGTTTTATTACTTGATGAATTAAGCCGTGCAGGTGTGCCAAAGGTTGGCCTTTTAACGGATATAAGGGAATAGCTCCGTAGCATTCATGAAAGCGAATAATAAAAAATCCAATAATTTCAGATCACCGCTTCTTATTTCTCTTGGGCTGCACGTCATTTTATTCGTTGCGCTCATTTGGGGAGCGGATTTCACGATGTCAGAGCCAAAGCCTACAGGGCAGATGGTTCAAGCTGTGGTGATTGATCCTCAGTTGGTTCGCCAGCAAGCTCAACAGATTCGTCAACAAAGAGAAGCGGCGAGTAAGAAAGAGCAAGAGCGTTTAGACAAACTAAGACGTGAAAGCGAACGACTTGAAAAGAATCGTAAAGCTGAAGAAGAAAATATTCGTAAGCTGAAAGAAAAGCAAGCTAAGGAAGCTAAAGCGGCTCGAGAAGCGGAAAAGCGCCGAGTTGAGAAAGAAAAACAACGCAAAGTTGAAGAAGCGCGTTTACAGCAAGAGAAAAAGAAAGCCGCTAAAGCCGAAGCTGATCGCAAGCTAAAAGAAGCTGCGTTAGTGAAAGCCGAGAACGAGCGTAAAGCCAAAGAAGCGGCGATTGCAAAAGCGGAACAAGAACGCGTGGCAAAAGAGAAAGCTGCGAAAGAGGCAGCAGACAAAGCTCGTAAAGAGAAAGAAGCTGCTGAACGCGCTGAAAAGCAACGCATAGCGAAAGAGAAAGAAGCGGCAGCCGCAGCAGAGAAAGCCCGTAAGGCAAAAGAAGCTGCAGCAAAAGCAGAGAAAGAGCGTAAACAGCAAGAAGCAGCATTGAACGATATCTTTGCTGGTCTTGAAACTGAAGCGACTCAAAACTCTTCAGCAAGGCAACAATTTATCAGTGATGAAGCTCAACGTTACGGTGCTATCTATACCCAACTGATTCAACAGAACCTGTTGTTAGAAGACAGCTATCGAGGGCGTTCGTGCCGAGTGAACCTTAAGCTAATTCCAACCGGCTCTAACGCGATATTGGGTAGTTTGAGTATCTTAGATGGTGATAGCCGTCTATGTGCAGCAACCAAACGTGCTGTGGCACAAGTGCAATCTTATCCATTGCCTAAAGACCCAGACATTGTGAACTCACTGAAAGACATTAACTTAACTGTATCACCAGAGTAAAAGGACGAACTTGTGTTAAAGAAACTATTAATGAGTTTTGTTTTCTTAATAGCGACAAGCAGCCAGTTCGCACATGCGGCACTGGAGTTGGTTATTACAGACGGTATTAACTCTGCACGACCTATCGCTATTGTCCCTTTCCGTTGGGAAGGCGCGGGACCATTGCCACACGATGTATCAGCCGTTATCGCTTCTGACTTACAACGCAGTGGTAAATTCAGCCCGGTTGCAACAAGCAAAATGCCTCAAACGCCTTATAGCGAATCTGAGGTCAACTTTGATGCTTGGACTAACCTAGGCGTTGATTCATTGCTAACAGGTAGTATCACTAAAAATGCCGAAGGGCAGTATGTGGTGAACTACCAACTGATCGACATTGTTCGTGGTCAATTGACTAAAGGACAAAGCCGCGCACTAAGCGATGAAGGCCAATTGGTACTTTCTAAAGACCACGTGTTGTTCAACAAAAAAGCGACAGTGCCTGGTAAACGCTTGCGAGAGTATGCACACCGCATCTCTGACTTAGTGTATGAAGAACTCACCGGCGAAAAAGGGGCGTTCTTAACTCGTATCTCTTACGTGGTCGTTAACGACAAAGATAAATACCCGTACCAACTTCGTGTTGCTGACTACGATGGCTTTAACGAGCGTTTAGTTCTTCGTTCTAAGCAACCGCTCATGTCACCAGCATGGTCACCAGACGGTAAGAAACTTGCTTATGTGAGTTTCCAAAATGGCCAAGCGGAAATATTCATCATGAATATTTACACGGGTGAGCGTGAGAAAGTGACGTCATACCCTCGTCACAATGGTGCGCCAAGATTCTCACCAGATGGTAAAACATTGGCATTGGTATTGTCGAAAACAGGTAGCCTTCAGGTTTACACACTTGACCTTGCTAGCCGTAAGCTGACACAAATTACCCGTGGCCGTTCTAATAATACGGAACCATTCTGGCACCCAGATGGCAAGTCTCTTATTTTCACATCGGATCGTGGTGGTAAACCACAGATTTATAATGTAAATTTGTCAAATAATTCGACATCTCGTATTACTTGGCAAGGTAGCCAAAACTTAGGTGGCCAGATCACCCCTGATGGTCGATTCCTGATCATGGTGAATCGCAGTAACTCAGGTTTTAACTTGGCTAAGCAAGATTTGGAAACAGGTGCGGTTCAGGTACTAACAAAAACATTGTTAGATGAATCTCCAAGTATTGCACCGAATGGAGGTATGGTTATCTATAGCTCTATTTACAACAAAACTAACGTACTATCGATGGTTTCTATCGATGGCCGTTTTAAAGCTAGATTACCGGCAACCAACGGACGCGTAAGAGCGCCAGCGTGGTCACCGTTTCTCTAGTTAATTTGATACATTCTTTTAGCTATTGATAGTGTTAACTATTGTGGCAATTAACTATCTATAGCACTTAGTCGCTGTAGAAACTAAGTTTGATAACGTAAGGAAAAAAAGATGCAACTTAACAAAGTTCTTAAAGGCTTGATGATTGCACTACCAGTGATGGCAGTAACGGCATGTAGCTCAACTGATGAAGCAACATCTGCAACATCTGGTACAGAAAGCAACCAAACAACTTCAGGTTCAGAAGGCAACGTAGACACAACTGTTGTAACGCCAATTGACGCTAACGGTCAACTGTCTGAGCAAGAGCTTAAAGAGCAAGCGCTACGTGAAACTCAAACAATCTACTTCGCATTCGATAACTCTACTATCGCTGGCGATTACGAAGAAATGCTAGCAGCTCACGCAGCTTACCTAGTTAAAAACGTTGACATGAACGTTACTATCGAAGGTCACGCTGACGAGCGCGGTACTCCTGAGTACAACATCGCACTTGGCGAGCGCCGTGCACAAGCTGTAGCGAAATACCTACAAGCTCTAGGTGTTCAAGCTGACCAAATCTCTATCGTAAGCTACGGTGAAGAGAAGCCACTTCTTCTAGGTCAATCTGAAGATGTGTACGCTAAAAACCGTCGCGCAGTACTAGTTTACTAATTTTAGTAGACTATATAATTGAGGAATTGCCTCATGTTCAGTAACACAAAGCGAGTCATTTTGCTTTCGTTACTGGCAAGTGCAGCGAACACCACGTTCGCTGCACCAGCTCCAGTATCCGATCTCAATAGCACCGCAACCAATTCATCATCTTCCTCTCGATCAGCATCTAACGAATCAGATATTGAGCGTTTAGAGCGTCTGCTTCAAAATCGCAACCTCGTCCAACTTCAAATGCAACAGCAAATCGACGATATGGCACTGGAGATCAGTGAACTTCGCGGTGAGCTGGAACGAAATAGTTACGATATGAAGCAAATGCTAGAGCGTCAGCGTGAATTGTTCATTGAACTGGATCGCGTGAGAGGCGAGGTGAAAGCAGCAGGAACAGCAACGGTAGCAGTGGCGGTGGGCGAAGGCTCTAAAGACGCTTCTGGTACGTTTAGTACTGATGTGGATGAGCAAACCGCTTATCAAAATGCTGTAGATATGATTCTAAAGCAACGAGATTACACGGGTGCTATCGCAGCATTCCAAAAGTTTCAAAAAGACTTCCCAGATTCAACCTTCACACCTAACTCACATTACTGGTTAGGCCAGCTTTATTTCGCTAAGAAGCAAGATAAAGAAGCTGTGAAGAGCTTCGCTGCTGTTGTGTCTTACAAAGACTCAAACAAGCGAGCAGATGCACTGGTTAAGCTTGGTGACATAGCTGCGCGCAACAACAACGCGACGCAAGCTAAGAAATATTACCAACAAGTCGTAACCGAGTACCCAAACAGTGCTTCGGCTAAAGTGGCCAAAACCCACTTGTAAAACAAAATAGGGGTGCTTAGGCGCCTCTTTTTTATACCTGATTACTTCCGTTTGATGTTTACTTATCTTCTTTGTGGTGCCAACACGTCGCCTTGTTTATGCGTTTTAAGCATTAGCTAGCCACCGCTTGCAACCAATCCTTTTTGATCCCAATCGCTGTCCTGTGTAGAATACTCTAATTCTCGGAAGAAGTTGCGTAGAGCAAGAGCAATGAGTCATATACTAGATAAAATCGATACAGTTTACCCGTTTCCGCCTAAGCCAGTTCCATTGAGCGATGCTCAGAAACAGGCCCACATCGCAAACATCAAAAAACTACTTCAAGAAAAAGATGCAGTTCTAATTGCACACTACTACACCGATCCTGAAATTCAGGCTCTGGCAGAAGAAACTGGTGGTTTCGTTGGCGATTCATTAGAAATGGCTAAATTCGGTAACCGTCACTCAGCAAGCACTTTGATCATCGCTGGTGTTCGTTTCATGGGTGAGTCTGCAAAGATTCTTACTCCTGAAAAACGCATTCTAATGCCAACACTCGAAGCTGAATGTTCGCTTGATCTTGGTTGTCCGGCTGACAAATTCACAGAATTTTGTGATGCTCACCCTGACCACACCGTGGTTGTATACGCGAACACTTCAGCGGCTGTCAAAGCTCGTGCAGACTGGGTGGTTACGTCGAGCATCGCTTTAGAAATCGTTGAAAGCCTAGACGCTGAAGGCAAACCTATTATTTGGGGCCCAGACCGTCACCTAGGTTCTTACATCGCAAATCAAACCGGCGCTGACATGTTGCTTTGGCAAGGTGAGTGTATCGTTCATGATGAGTTCTCAGCTGATGCTTTGAAAAAAATGAAATCGGTATACCCAGAAGCGGCTATTTTGGTACACCCAGAATCACCAGCAAGCGTGGTTGAACTGGCTGATGCTGTAGGCTCAACAAGCCAGCTGATCAAGAAAGCAAAAGAGCTGCCTCATCCACAGATGATTGTGGCGACAGACAAAGGTATCTTCTTCAAGATGCAGCAATTGGTTCCTGAAAAAGAGCTGATTGAAGCGCCGACAGCGGGTGCTGGTGCAACGTGTCGTAGCTGTGCACACTGTCCTTGGATGGCAATGAACGGCCTTGAAGCGATTGAAAACGCACTTGAGAATGGTGGTGAGCAACACGAAATCTTCGTTTCTGACGAGCTACGTGTAAAGTCTCTTATCCCTTTGAACCGCATGCTAGATTTCGCAGAGCAGTTAAATGTGCAGGTAAAAGGTAACGCGTAAGTCGTTCTTTTATCTAATCAACAAAAAAACCAGCCAATAGTGCTGGTTTTTTTGTGCCTGAGTATAGGCCGCTAATATCAATTTTGTGGTCATGTATCTTTTTCTTATGATACATCTTGTTGATATCGCGTATTTTTTCTAGCATGTAACTAAGAGAAATGGATTAGAGGCTCGAATGATAATCTGGTTACAACTCAAACGCTGGATCAAAGCAAACATCTTTGTTTTGAATGGCAAAAACTTACTGTTCACTTTTCTTGGCTACATCGCTCTATCGTGGCTGATGCTGTATTTGGCGGGTGAAACAGATTTAACCAGTTCGGTCACCGTATTCGCTTACTACTTGGTGGTAACGGCTTCTACAGTTGGTTATGGTGATTTATCACCGACCACGGTAGCGGGGCAGTGGATTGTTATTCTATTTGTGATTCCCGGTGGGTTGAGCCTTTTCGCCGCATTACTGGGTAAAGTGGCGACAGAAGGTGTTGAATATTGGCGAGCGGGCTTGCTAGGAAAAAGGAGAGTTAGAGTGGACAACCACATTTTGATGTTGGGGTGGAATGAGCAAAGAACCATTCATCTCATCCGCATGCTACAACACGAAGAAACAGGTAAGCGACCAATCGTATTATGTACCCGTTCAGATATCGAGAACCCGTTACCCGGTGAAATCAATTTCGTTAAAGTAAACAGCTACACCGATGGCAAAGAGATGGAGAAAACGGGCATTGAGTCTGCAAGTTGCATCTTGATTGATAACCCAGAAGACGACATTACGTTATCTGCGGCGCTTTACTGTGCCAACCGAAACCCTAAGGCACACCTTCTTGTTTACTTTAAAGACGAAGCGCTGAGCGATTTATTGCACAAGCATTGCCCTAACTCAGAATGTATTCCAGCGGTGGGTGCTGAGATGTTAGCAAAGGCTGCGGTAGACCCAGGATCAAGTGCGCTTCATCAAGAGTTATTGAGCTCAACAAGAGGCATGACGCAGTATTCAACGTATTTCCCTGAAGACGCCGAGCCTGTCACCGTTGCGCCTATTTTCTCTGTGTTTAAAGAGAAGTATCAAGCAACGCTGATCGCGATTGATACGGGGAGTGGTATTGAACTCAACCCAGAATTAGACCAAGTGGTAAGTAGTGGCACTAAGCTGTTTTATATTGCTGATGAGCGCATTGATGACTTCGATTGGAAAGGCTTCTAAAGCCACTATTTTTACTTCGTCTGAAAACTAAAAAAGGCCTCATAATGAGGCCTTTTTGGCAGTATAAAACTCACTGTTATTGAGCTTCAGCCAGTGCAATACCACGTTGAGTGAGACCGCAAAGCATGACAGGAACAGCGTTAAAGATCTCTTCGAACTGCTCTAGGCCTTCGATGCCTTGCTCTGCAAGCGTAGCAATTGAAGTTTCTGGATCGTAAAGCATACTCAGTGAAAGTAATACGCCACCAACAAGCGCGTTGTCTTCGCTCTCTTCAGGCATTAGCGTTTCCCAATCATCACGAGCAATCTGCCAGCCTTGAAGCAAGCCTTCACAAAAATCACGAGCGGCAGTGTTAACCACTTCTTCGTCGTCTAATTGACAAGCTTCAGGCCAAACCCAAGTACCTTCAATCAGTTCTGGGCGAGTTTTATTCCAAAGCTCGATGATAACTTCAATGTAGCTTTCTAGCTGTTCACCATCCGTAAAAGGCGCGACTTCTTCGCCACCCCATAAGAACGGTAGCCACTCATGCGGGGTTAACACATTCGGTGCCGCTGCCATTGCAGTGACAAAACCCATTGTTTTGTGTTCTGTGATTAGCTTTCCTTCCAACTCTGGAAGCGCAAGAATATCTTGTAAAGTCAAAGTGAGGTACCGTAAAAGGGAACATATTTGCGCTTATAGTACCAATGAACTTGTGCCAATCAAGCTTCAATCTAAAAAGGCTTGATGTCATGGATGATAAACACTAGGTTTAACAGAAAAGAAAACAATAAAAGAATTATGCAGATACGGTCGTCTTTAAAGAAAAAAAGCATGGTAGCGCTTGGATTATACCTTGCGATGTTTATTGCCATTGTCGGTAGTGTGACGTATTACGTCGTAGAATCCCCTGTGCGCGCCAAATTACAACAAAACCTCGACTTACGTACGCAACTATTATCCGCATTGATTACAGAGCCACTCAGCAGCTCTCAAGGCTTTGTTGATAGTTTAGTGGGATTTGCACAAGCGCATCGTAACGGTGATGACGTCACTCTGCTACTGAAGTCAATGCTGGCAGCGAGCGATGATACGATCGTTAGCGCAGGTATTTGGCCAGAGCCTTATGCGCTTGATTCTAAAAAGCTCCTTAATAGTCATTTTTTCAATAAAGCAGACGATGGCAAGATTGATCAGTTGTTTTCTTACAACAATCCTAAAAACACCCCGTATCAAGAAGAGTATTGGTACACCTCTGTAGCCAATAAAAAACAAGGAACGATCTCTTGGAGCGACGTGTATATTGATCCCTACACGCACGTACGGATGATCACTGCTTCATCCCCTTACTACTATGCAGGCGTTTTTTCCGGCGTTGCGACGGTGGATCTCTCGCTTGAAGAGCTGCTTGGCTTCATCAAGAACCACGCCGAAGAGTACAATCTTGGTATTATGCTCAGAGATAAACTCAATCAAGTGTTGGTGTCCCATAACTTCAATCTCGTTGAAGGGATCTACATCAGTAGCAATCAATTTGGTGACTTCGGTTGGCAAGTGGATGTGGTGAACTCCAAGTCACGGGTAGCGGACGAGGTGTTTCGTCAGGTAATGAGTATTGAGGGCGGTATTGTACCCTTGTTACTACTCTGTGTGATGGCGGGTTATTACTTACTTAACCGTTACTTAATCAGTCCAATCACCAACATTGCCACTCAAGTAAACAGTTCGAAGGCCGGTGAAGTGATTGACGTTGATTATTCAAGCCATGATGAGATCGGCCACCTGATTAAAACCTTCAATGAGAAGACGGTGTATCTCGAAGCTGAAAAAGTGAAAGCACAAGCATCTACCAATGCTAAAACCGCTTTCCTTGCGACACTGTCACATGAAATTCGTACCCCTATGAATGGGGTGTTGGGTACTGCTCAGATCTTATTAAAAACACCTCTAAATTCTGAACAAGAGAAGCATCTCAAGAGTTTGTATGAGTCCGGCGATCATATGATGACTCTTCTCAACGAGATATTAGACTTCTCGAAGATCGAGCAGGGTAGATTGGATCTTGATGAAACACGTTTCCCGCTTGATTCGATCATCGGCAGTATTAACAGTGTTTACTACACATTGTCTTCCGAGAAAGGGCTTCAATTCAAAGTGTACTCTGAGGTGCCTTCTGGTCGTTGGTACTTCTCAGATAAAGCCCGCCTTCGCCAAATTTTGTTTAATTTATTGAACAACGCAGTGAAGTTTACCTCCAGAGGCTTTGTTGAGGTGTACCTTAAAGAAGTCGTAGACGGGAGTGACACCTATCTTAGTATTCGAGTTCGTGATACAGGAATTGGTATCTCTAAAGAAGCTCAAAAGCGTATTTTTAAACCGTTTGAGCAAGCGGAGTCTTCCACTACAAGGCGTTTTGGCGGTACTGGTCTTGGCTTAGCGATTGTGAAGAAAATTGCCCAACTGATGGATGGCAGTATCACCGTTACCAGTGAAGAGGGGATAGGCACTAGCTTTGATGTTCGCTTGAAGATTCAGCCATGTCAGCCTGGTGAAATAGAGAGCTTGCCACACAAGAAACTGGACTACTCCGGCTTAAAAGTATTGATTGTTGAGGACAACCGAACTAACACGGTGATCATTGAAACTTTCATGAGTAGTAAAGGATTCATTTGTAAGAGCGTCGAGAATGGTGAGTTAGCGATACAAGCCGCGGTTGCTGAGCGCTTTGATTTGATACTCATGGATAACCATATGCCAGTGATGGATGGTGTTGAATCAACCACTGCTATTCGTGCTTTGATAGGTGATGTGTCATCGGTATTGGTGTTTGGTTGTACGGCTGATGTCTTTAAAGAGACTCGCGAGCGTATGCTGGGGGCGGGTGTGGATTATATTATCGCTAAGCCGATTGATGAGCGTGAACTGGATGATGCCTTGTTCCGCTATTCAAATAAGCTTTACCAATACCATGATGTAAAAGCGGATGAGCTCGAAAGCCAAGACGTAAAGCAACACGATTCAAAAAGTACAAGCGAGTCATTGCCTAAACCTGATCTTCGCAACAAAGATAACACTGAAGAGCTATTAGTGACGCTGTATGTGGCGCTAGAAGACAACAACCTAGAACTGATTCAATTTGCACTAGAGAGTCTACGTGTCCACGTTGAACCTATGAACAACGCTGAACTTACTTATCAAGTCGATAAAGCGTTAGAGCAGGTTTCTTTAGGAGCACCACCTACACAAGATGTCATTAATATCATTACTGTAAATCTACCGATGGCTTAAATGTTGTTTAATTACGGTAAGTAAATGACGAATCGTCCAATATTTGACCTTGGTTTGATTTTTTGGTGGAAGCTACTGCTTTTGAAGAGGTTTTTGGTTGTTAATTTACAACTTGATTTTTAATTTGGAATGTATGACTGCTAATCTTGTGATTTAATAGCGACATTATCTGGTAGGGTGTAAATGCACCTTGTTTATATGTTGCTAATTCACTCAATAGGCAGTGATATATTTTAGGTTTGGCGTCAATGAAGTCTCGTGGTCCATTTTGTATTCGAAACGCAGCTGCGGATACATTTGCTATGGTCGTTTTCTGTTTTATTTCAGGCATGATCGTAGAAGTGTTTATTTCTGGTATGACGTTTGAGCAATCTCTTGCTTCTCGAACGTTATCTATTCCGGTAAACATTGCTATCGCTTGGCCTTATGGCGTTTTTCGTGATTGGTTCTTGCGCAATGGTGCTAAACTTTCACAAAGCTCATTGATGAAAAATTTGTCTGATTTGATGGCATACGTGTTATTCCAGTCTCCTGTGTATGCAGGTATTTTGTTGGCAGTAGGTGCTTCAGGCGACCAGATCGTGACGGCTGTAACCAGTAATGCAGTTATCTCGTGCGGTATGGGCGTACTTTACGGCTACTTCCTAGATATGTGTCGTAAATGGTTTCGAGTTCCAGGCTACTATCAACAAGCTTAAGAAAAGCAACAAGCGTAAGTGTAGTGAAAGAATGAAATTTGGTTTGTTTTTGATCTAATGAGTTAATTTGTAATCGAACAAACCGAAAAAGGCACTTTTTTTGAGAATGCCCCTTGACCAAAGCAAGCAGAATCAATAAAGTAGCGCCTCGTTGAGTGACATGCTCAACACACAATTTGTGGAAGGATGGCTGAGTGGCTTAAGGCGCTCGCCTGGAAAGCGAGTATACGTTTATAGCGTATCTGGGGTTCAAATCCCCATCCTTCCACCACTATTCAAAACCCTAGCAGAAATGCTGGGGTTTTCTCGTTTTAGAGCCCCTATATTCCACCTTACCTGTATATCTCCCTAGTATCCGTTCCTTTAATCATTTCTTTATAGTTATTACCTCTATTAATACCGTCGCAGAATCAACCATATTAGGTGTTTTTATCATCGATAATCGCTTGATTTTTTGGCATGAATCTAGATTATTAATAGTACGCAATATTATGAATAATCTAACTATTAGGAATCCATAGTCCCATGACAGAAACCCTAGTTTCTCCAATGCTCTCTTTTACGATCGCGATTTCGTTACTGTTTATCGGTAAAGGTTTGATTGAGCGATCTGAAGTATTAAGAAAGTATTCACTGCCAGAGCCTGTGATTGGTGGCTTTGTCTGCGCAGCGACCGTAGCAGCGCTTTACTATATTTTTGAAATCCAAATCACCTTTAGTCTAGATGTCAGAGACTTTTTGCTGCTTTACTTTTTTGCTGGTATTGGACTTCAAGCGGATATTAAGACTTTAGTTAAGGGTGGGCGGCCGTTGTTTATCCTGCTTTGTCTCGCTTCGACTTTTATTGTCCTTCAAAACGTTGTTGGCATGGCTGTCGCGTCGGGTTTTGGTATGGACGCGAAAGCGGGTTTGTTGTCAGGATCTATCAGTTTAATTGGCGGTGTTGGTACGACACTAGCGTGGGCGCCAATGTTTGTGGAAGAGTTTGGTATTGCTAACGCGCTAGAGCTCGGTGTGGCTTCCAACACGGTTGGTTTGATTGCAGCGTGTGTGATTGGTGGTCCGATTGCCAACTACCTACTCAATAAACACAAAGTGAGCCCTTCTAATGAAGAAGAGGTGACGGTTGGTGCATACCAAGAGAGTGAGACAAAAACAGAGCTAAGCCACTATGGCGTTCTGTGGGCATGGTTGATTCTAAACCTGACACTTATGCTGGGTTATAGCTTAAGTGAAGTTATTGACTCAATGGGGTTGAAACTGCCGTTATTCGTTAGCTGTTTGATCGCAGGTATCTTAATCGGAAACGTCGGTCGCGCACTGTTTAAGAAGCGTCGTACACAAGAGAAAATCGCTCAAGGCCGCAAAGGCTTAGCGATGATCTCTGACATCTGTTTGGGTATGTTCTTGACCATGGCCTTGATGGGACTGCGTATCTGGGATCTTGATGGGTTGTTTGGCTATATCTCTGTGGTCATGAGTATCCAGATCTTGCTTTCACTTCTGTTTACGATATTCGTCGTTTATTACTTGATGGGACGAAACTACGACTCTGTGGTGATATGCTCAGGCTTCGGTGGTATCACTTTAGGCTCGACTGCGACAGCAATTGTTAACATGACAGCCGTAACTCACCGCTATGGCGCAAGCCCACAAGCATTTATTGTGGTGCCATTAGTGTGTGGTTTCTTTGTCGATCTGATCAACGCGCTAGTGATTAGTTTCTTTGTTGGTCTGTAAGTGAAGTGACGGGTTGTTAACTGCTTGAGACTAGCACCTGATTCATGACCATAAAGGCGATGACGAAAGTCGTCGCCTTTGTTTTATCGACAGCAAGCTAAAACACGTATATCAGCCTTTGATGTAGTGGCTTGAAGTGACTCGGTGCACAAGTTAGTAAGCTCAGTTACGAACTTGATAAATTGGAATACATGTTGCTGCTCAATTTGTGAGACGCTTGATTAAGTGTTAGTTAAATCACAAGGAAGTTGAATGCACCACTTTAATATCCGTGCGCTGGAATACCTTAATGCTTTATCGAAATATGGGTCGTTACGTAAGGCATCTAAGATGATGAATGTTGACCCCGCGGCAATGAGTAGAATGTTGACACAGCTTGAAGCGCAAGCGGAAATCAAAGTATGGGAACGCAACAATCGTCAATCACTGCTGACTGAGGCGGGCAACGAACTGTTGAATTACTACCGTTCTATTGTTCGTAGTGAAACGGCGGTACTGGCTCGTCTAACTAAGTTGAAAAACCTCAAGGGCGGCAATGTCAGTATTGCCATCGGTGAAGGATTTATTACCAACTTGGTGTCAAAGCCTATGCAAACCTTCATGGCTCGATACCCTGATATCAATTTATCGATTGAGATAGCTGGTGCGTTGGATGCCGTAAAAATGTTGGAAGATCAACAGATTGATTTCGCGATCACCTATGCGTCTGCACCGCACCCTAAACTACACTCCCACGTTGAACGCAGCCATCCGCTCGAATTGATTGCTCCGAAGGGACACTTTCTTACGATGAAAGAAGTGCCTGTGGTAATGCAAGATATTCAAGACGCTTCTCTCGCCTTGATCGATAACTCGACCGGTATGGGGAGGCTGGTAAAGCAGGCCGAACAAATCTCCCACCTTACCTTGCAGCCAAAGCTTCAAACCAATTCGGTGACCGCACTGACTAACTTTGTTTCAGCTGGATTAGGCGTAACTTTTATGCCTAAGCTCACTGTGATCGATGAGATCAAGTCAGGACAGATTGAAGTGGTTGCGACCGAGTTGGAGATGCTATCGAAGGCGACGGTTAAGGTTCAATCTTTGAAAGGTCGCGCTCTCACGCTACAGGCCGAAACCTTGTTAGATTTCTTACTTGAAAATGCTACTTTCTTGAGTCATGACGCTTACAATATCTAGGCTTAATCGATTTATTTAGCGACGCCTCCTAAGCTCCCAAATACCGCCAATATCACAGTTTCAAACTGCCGAATTAGTTTTCAAGTAGAATTGACATTTTATCAACACCATCTCTATTGTTAAGTCAACACGTGCGGAATAAGTTACAAATCATTAACGAAACGAGTTTTAGACTGACAGCTGTGTTCGGCAGATTTTGGCCTTGTCGGACATTAGGGGAAGAGAATGGAAGTAATTGTGATTGGCAGCGGTGTTATTGGCTTGACCAGTGCTTGGTATCTGGCGAAAGAGGGCCACTCGGTGACGGTTATTGATCGTCAAGATAGTAGTGGCAAGGAAACCAGCTTTGCGAATGCAGGGCAGATTTCTTACGGCTATTCTTCACCATGGGCGGCGCCTGGGATTCCGTTGAAAGCAATGAAATGGCTTACCCAAGAGCACGCTCCTTTAAAAGTGAAACCGTCACTTTCTCCGGAATTAGTTACTTGGGCGAGTAAGATGCTGGCCAACTGCAATGAAGCCAAGTACGCCGTGAATAAGTCACGCATGTTAAGAGTGGCAAACTTCAGTCGAGAGTGTCTCACTCATCTAAGAACCAGTGAAGATTTGGCTTATGAGGGCAGGAAGAAAGGCACCTTGCAAGTATTCAGAAGCGAGAAGCAACTCGATGCGATTCAGCAGGATATGAAGCTATTAACAGAGAGCGGAATTGAACACTCGCTGTTTGATGTTGAACAGTGTCTATCAGTGGAGTCGGGTTTAGCGGACGTTAAAGACAAACTGGTAGGCGGCTTATACTTACCTCATGATGAAACCGGTGATTGTCATCAGTTTTGTTTAGCGCTGACTGAGAAGGCCAAGCAACTTGGTGTTAGGTTCGTGTTTGATACTGAAGTGGTAAGTTTGAATCATCAGAATCAAAACATCGAGAGTATTACAACGACTCAAGGTGTATTCAAAGCGGACGCTTACGTAGTTGCATCAGGCAGTTATTCTCGAGGTCTGTTGAGACAAGTCGACTTGTCGATCCCGGTTTATCCAGTTAAAGGTTATTCACTAACACTACCGATCGTGAATGCAGATAAGTCACCAACCTCGACTGTTATGGATGAAACCTACAAGGTAGCGATGACGCGATTTGATGATCGTATTCGCATTGCAGGGACGGCAGAACTTGCAGGTTTCAATTACCTGATTCCAGAAAAACGCAAAGCCACGATTGATATGGTGATAAAAGATCTTTTCCCACAGGCGGGGGATTTCTCTAAGGCAGAATACTGGACAGGGTTAAGGCCAATGACACCAGATGGTACGCCTATAATCGGCGAAACGCCTATCAAGAATCTATTTACCAATACAGGCCATGGAACATTAGGTTGGACAATGGCATGTGGCTCAGGAAAGATCTTGGCAAGCGTGGTCAGTGGCTCTGCCAGTGATATTAAAACTGATGACTTAAGTATCCATCGCTATATGTAAAAGCAAGCCGTTAGCTATCTTGCCTATGGCTTGATGATAGCGACATTAGGAGCATAAATAGGATGCTCCTAATGTTGTAAATCTAGGTGCATGGTTTTAAGTTTCTTCTATTTATAATCACGAGATGAATTGAGACTTAAATGATCTTAGCTCTGGCGGTAGCTCCTTATTTACCAGGTTAATAGCTTTACGATGTTCTAATCCAATGGATCTCACTACGTCCCCAAAATGTTGGTTAAATAGTGAATCAAACTTACCGCTGAGCATGTGTTCTTGCAGTTTGTCATCCAGTAATTGAGCTAGTTGTGCTTTGTCTGGGTGGACATAGAAGACCAGTGGAAGAGGGTAATAAAGCACAATACTTTTTTCTATGACTAACCCATTCAGAGAATTGGTGTGTTCTTGGTATATGCTTTCTACTTCATTGGCACCGAGTGACACATAATCACATTTTTTATCTGAGAGAAGTTTAAGAGTCTCTGGTAACGTTCCTTGCTCTAGTACTCGATATCCATTTGCTCTAAACAGCTCAGCATCAGCCCATGTGGCAGGAATTCCAGCGATAAGTGATTTCAGTTTATTGCTGTTGATATTATGGAATGTGGGTTGATCTTGTTCCCTAATTATTAGGATACGGTGCCCTAGTAAGCCTTTACAAATTGGAGAGTTGAGTTTGATTGTAGGCTTATCCGCAAATTTACGGTTTCCCGCCACCGTGACGAGTACATCATAATTCTTGCGGAATATATTTCCTTCATCCTCAGCCCTTGGAAAGTCAGTATTATCGCTGTGAACGACAATAGGTTCGTTCGGATCCCAATTCAACAAGCTATGAATTAGCTCCAACTCATAGTGCTGTCTTTTACCTGATTTATTGCCATTCCAAAAGTTAAACATAGTTGTCCTAAGGGGTAACTTACATTCCATGACTGGTATGCTGACATAGGTTCGGCACTCAAGAAAGCGCTTTCTTTTGTTTTTGAGAGAACCATATATAGATACAGTTTATGAATGTTGAGAATCGTGATGGAAAGGCTATTTTAAAGAAAGCACATAAGTTTATTGATGGGTGAGAGATTCGATGATTAGGGAAGACGATGGAGTACTATTGGTAGATTTTAACTTATTGTTTTTAATTTATTTTTCGTGTTAGTAAACAATTAATGTGACGAATGGCACTGTTGTGTATTTCTATTCTCAATCTATTCTAAATTTGTGATCTATGGTTCGTTTCACCGAAATGTAAGTTGAAGAATCATTCTATCGGCTTATTATCCACCTAAAGAAAGCGGTTTCTTGATGCAAGTAGCCGATAGTGAATACGAAAACACCCCCTTTTTTTAAAGTTAAAAGAAAGCGCTTTCTTTCTGGTTATTATCATTAAAAGGACAACGTGATGCACAAAAAGACATTGATTGCTTCGCTCGCCATTGGAGCTTTATTCGGAGCCTCTGTACAAGCAGATGAAGTTAAGCAGGGTGGTACACTAACGGTGCCAATTATCAATACTGGCTTTGTTGAAAACTTTAACCCTTATACAACTAAAGACTTACTGCATGGGGTAATGTTTGAGCCATTGGTCGTATTCAACAACATGACAGGTGATGTTGATTATCGCCTGGCTGAGTCGGTTGAGTATTCAACTGACCTGAAAACATTGACGCTTAAGTTACGAGAGAATTTGAAGTGGTCTGATGGTTCAAAGTTAACTGCAGACGACGTTGTTTTTAGCTTTATGTTGACTAAAGAGGCACCAGCTTTTGACCAGAAAGGTATTTGGTCTTCAGGTAACTTAAAAGAAATCAAATCTATTGACGCGCGAACTGTCGTGTTTGAGCTGACGGAAGCGGATTCTACATTTGCTTGGAACTTAGAGCGCTACCATATTGTACCAAAGCATATTTGGTCGAAAGTTGAAGAGCTGACAACGTTTACCAACCTTAATCCGGTAGGTAGTGGCCCAATGACGACGGTTAAATACATTAAACCGCAACAGATGGAGCTGTGCCGAAACCCAAATTACTATTTAGAAAATAGACCTTATTTAGATTGCATCAACTTCCGTTCTTACAATGACAACTCTCAGATCCAACCTGCCTTAATCAAAGGTGAGATTGATTGGGGTTCAAATTTTATTGCTGACGTTGAGTCAACATTTGTCGATATGGATAAAGAAAATAACCATTTTTGGTATCCAGCGAATGATGCGATCCACCTTTACGTAAATACCAAAGAAGCGCCATTTGATGACCTAAGAGTACGACAAGCACTTTCTATGGCACTTGATCGTGAAACCATCGTGGATATTGCTGCCTACGGTTATCCGACTGCAAACTTCAATGCTGGTGGCATCGGTGAGCTATACGAAACGCACATTGATAAAAATGTATCTAAGAAATATGGCTATCTAACTAAGTACGATGTTGAAAGAGCAAACGCTTTACTTGATGAAGCGGGCTTAGTTGACAAAAACGGTGATGGATTCCGCGACAAAGCAAACGGGGAAACGGTTGAGTTTGATATTGAGGTTGTAAACGGTTGGACCGACTGGATCCAAGTGGTTCAGATGGTATCTGAATACTTTGAAGAAGTGGGTGTGAAAGCAAACGTTAAGACCGTGGATTGGGCGGTATATGACAGCAATTTGAAAGAAAGCAAATATACCATGTCAATTAACTGGTCAATGGTAGCGACAAATCCAATCTTGGCGTACCAAGAGTACTTCTCAACGTCTCGAATCGGAAAAACTTGGCATGCTGGCCACGGTGTTAATTCACCAGAAATCGACGCATTAATCGACAGCTTCGGCAAAATTGGTGATGCAGAGCAGCAAGAGAAAGTGTTGAGTGAACTTCAGGAGTTTACCGCTGAAAACCTTCCCTTTATCCCTCTATTTTCTAACCCAACTTGGTTCCAATACAGTACTAAACATATTGTTGGTTGGCCAAGTGAAAAAGACCCATACGTACAGCCAGTATGGTACGACGGTGGTAAGAGAGTAATTATTCTCAACAATCTACACCTTAAGTAAGTTATTTTTGAGAGGGCTACAGCTTAGGTTGTAGCCCCTAGGTTAAAAGATTTTTATGTCGTTTTTAATTCGCCGATTTGGCTTCTATTTTACCGCTTTCTTAATCGCTATCTCGTTTAATTTCATGTTGCCTCGCCTAATGCCAGGTGATCCTGTTGATGCTCTTTTCGCTGCAGCTCAAGGTCGAATGGATCCTGCTCAAATGGATGCTGTTCGAGAAATGTACGGTTTTGTTGATGGCAATGTTTTCGAACAGTACTTCGCTTATATGAAAAGCGTATTTACTCTGGATTTGGGGCCATCAGTACTTATGTTTCCTGTAAGTGTCTCAGATGTCCTTGCTATGGCACTGCCGTGGACTATGTTTCTCGCGCTTGGTTCGTTGATTGTCGCTCTCATCATTGGTGTCAGTATTGGTACGTATGCATCGTATCGACGTGAAGGGCTATTTGGACAAATTGTTCCGCCAGTTTTGGCATTTATTAGTAATTTCCCGTACATCGTGACCGCGTTACTGTTGTTCTATTTCTTCGGTTTAAAACTTGAACTATTGCCTTTGGCATACACCTATGACCCATCGTTAGAGCCAGGTTTTACATGGGAGTTTATTTCCAGTGTGGCCAAACACGCTGTGTTGCCTATGGGCTCAATGGTCTTGGTTGGTATCGCAACATGGGTCTTCAATATGCGTAATGCGATGATCAACGTGTTGGGTGAGGATTACGTAACGATGGCAGAGGCCAAAGGCTTGAGCAGTTATCGTGTTATGTCTCGCTATGCTGGTCGAAATGCCATCCTTCCTGTTGCGACCGCTATTGCAATGGCAATCGGATTCTCATTCGCAGGTTCAATCATGACCGAAGTGGTTTTTAACTACCAAGGCTTGGGGAACATCCTTCTTAAAGGCATCGTTGCTCGTGATTACCCACTTATCCAAGCCATTCTTCTTATCTTGGTGACAGCGGTACTAACCGCTAACTTTATTGCCGACCTCCTATATGTCTGGCTTGACCCTAGAATCTCGAATTGAGGCGCATGATGGATAATTTAATGGACACTCAAAAAACCGCTAACCAGCCGAATATGCCAGTACGTGAGCCAAAATGGTCGTGGAAAAACGTAAAGAAAACTCTCGGTAAAGCTTACGCATTTTTCTACGGTAACCCCCCGGCCATTATAGGTACTTTTTTACTTACGATTGTCTTAGCCGGGGCGTTATTTGCACCTGTATTATCGACTCATAACCCAGAAAAGCGCGTAGCACGTCCACATGTTGCACCAAGCTCTGAGCATATTATGGGCACGACTCGTAGCGGACGTGATGTATATAGCCAGGTTCTATTTGGAGCAAGAAAGTCGCTTACTGTTGCGATCTCTGCGGGCGTAATAGCCATGACAATAGCAGTGCTAGTTGGGGTTTCATCTGGTTACTTTGGTGGAAAAGTCGATGAACGCTTGAACTTCATTACTAACGTATTTCTTGTGTTTCCACAATTACCCTTGCTGATTGTTCTCGCCGCATTCTTAGGGCAGGTCGGTTCGCTGGTTATTACCGTGTTGTTAGGAATAACCTCCTGGCCTTGGGGGGCTAGGGTGATTCGTGCACAGACCATGGCAATTAGAAGCAAAGAGTTCATCATTTCTGCAGAGGTGATGGGGGAATCAAAAATCCGCATTATTTTAGTCGAGATCTTACCAAACTTAGTTTCGATTGTTTTTGGTGGCTTCCTAGGCACGGTTATCTACGCAATGGGCTCCGAAGCTGGTCTAGGTATTTTAGGTTTAGGTGATGCAACAGAGGTGAGTTGGGGCTCTATGTTGTATTGGGCACAGACCTCTTCATCGTTATATACCGGTGCATGGTGGGAAATGCTGGTGCCTGCACTAGCGTTAGCGATTACTGGTGGTGGACTCGCATTGATTAACATGTCTATTGACCAAGTGAGCAACCCTAAATTACGTACGGGCCCACACATCAAACTGTGGCACAAACTTAAAAAAGAAGCAGATAAACGCCGAGGCCTATAATGAGCAATCTATTAGAAATTAATAACCTGTGTGTTGATTACGTTTCTCCTAATGGCGTAGCAAGAGCCGTTAATGACGTTAGTATTTCCATTGCGCCCGGTGAAACGCTCGGTATTGCCGGTGAATCTGGTTGCGGTAAAAGTACATTGGCTTTTGCTATATCACGCTTACATAAAGCACCAGCGCTTATCTCTGAGGGTGAAATACTCTACAAAGGGCAGGATGTTTTAAAGATGAATAACAAGCAGTTACGTGACTTCCGTTGGAATGACGTTTCTATTGTTTTTCAAAGCGCAATGAATTCACTTAATCCCGTTATTACCATCGGTGAGCAGCTAACGGACGTTATTCTAGCGCACAAAAAAATACCTTATAAACAGGCTCACGATCGTGCGGTCGAGCTGTTAGGAACCGTTGGGATTCATGGCGATAGAATGTCGAGCTTTCCCCATCAACTGAGTGGAGGGATGCGTCAGCGAGTTGTTATTGCGATTGCTTTGGCGCTGGAACCTAAATTGATCATCATGGATGAGCCAACAACGGCACTTGATGTGGTGGTCGAACGTGAAATCTTGAATGAACTGTATGAGCTGAAGAGTAAGTTTGGATTCTCTATTCTGTTTATTAGTCACGACTTAAGCCTAATGGGCGAAATCGCTGATCGAATTGGCGTGATGTATGCGGGTAACCTTATCGAATTAGGTGATGCGAAAACGGTATTTAGTGAACCTAAGCATCCTTATACAAAAGGGCTTATCTCTTCATTTCCGACTATTCATGGGCCAAAAGAACGTCTATACGGGATCCCTGGGAATCCTGTCAACCTTTTGGATACACCTCAAGGATGTAACTTCCAAGAGCGATGTGGCGAATGCATTTCAATGTGCATTAAAAGTGAGCCTCGTTTGGGCGCTATTGCGACCGGGCATCACGTATCTTGTCACCTAGTTTGAGCGAAAGATTATGAATACTTTAAAGAACGTTGATAAAAGCGAAGTTATCTTATCAGTTAAGAATTTGGTAAAAGATTTCCCACTTGGCCAGTCAGTCAAAAGCAATATGATGCGAGCCGTAAATGATGTTTCATTTGATCTACGTAAAGGAGAAGCATTAGCGATTGTTGGTGAATCTGGCTCAGGCAAAAGCACTGGAGCTCGAATTCTTACCCGAATTTACGATAAGACGGCTGGAGATATCGAATTCAAAGGTGAGCCTCTGTCTGACTATATTGAAAAATATGGTGAGCTTGAATATGCACGCCAAGTGCAAATGATTTTTCAAGACCCGTTTGGCTCGCTGAATCCTGTACACACGATTTACCACCATATTGCGCGACCTTTACTTATCCATAAACGAGCAGAAAAAGAAGCGATTCCGAACCTTGTTTATGAATTGCTCGAAATGGTTGGGCTAACACCAGTTAAAGAGACCGCAGAGAAGTACCCGCATGAACTAAGTGGTGGACAACGACAGCGTGTCGCAATTGCACGTGCAATTGCTGTTAGCCCGGAAGTTATCCTAGCTGATGAACCTATCTCTATGCTTGATGTGTCTGTGCGATTAGGAATCCTAAACCTAATGGCTGACTTGAAAGATAAGCATGGTATTTCGTTCATGTACATCACTCATGACATTGCGACGGCGCGTTATTTTGCTGAGAAAACGGCGGTGATGTATGTAGGACATATGGTCGAATGGGGCAATAGCGACAACGTCACTCAGAACCCGCAACATCCGTATTCTCAGTTGTTGTTGTCAGCTGTGCCAGAAGTCGGTAAATCGGGCAAGCGTGACATGAACGTGAAAAAAGGCGATATCCCTTCTTGGAAGCCAAGTAGCGTAGGTTGCCCGTTCGCAAGCCGTTGTATGAAAGCTGACAAACTTTGCACGCAATCAATACCAGAACCGACTCAAATTGCAGAAGAGCATTTTGCTCGTTGTCATCATTTGTAAACTTTAAATCCTTTTTGAAACGCAAAAGAAAGCGCTTTCAAAACTTAAGTGTAAGAATTTTTGGAATTTTGATATGAAACAAGACTACAACTTAACACCAGAGGTCGATGGCAAGTTCGTTGATTTAGATGGTGAGCGTTACTACCAAATCTCTAATGTTGACCAAATGACGCCATTCTTTATTAGCGTTGTATCGTCGAGCGATCACTGGTTATTTATTTCATCAACAGGCAGCCTTTCAGCTGGACGCATTCGTCCGGAAAATGCGCTTTTTCCTTACAAGTCTGTTGACCATATTCATGAAAATGCGGAAAACACCGGCTCAAAATCCATCTTCCGTATTGAACATGGCGACAAGGTTGTACTTTGGGAACCGTTTAATACATTCCATGATGGTATTTTTGATGTTGAACGCAATCTTTATAAAAATACGATTGGAGACAAAATCGTATTTGAAGAGATAAACCATACTTTGCAACTACAGTTCCAATACAGCTGGAATACGAGTGAAAAATACGGATTTATTCGTCGTTCAAAACTGACCAATCTAGCGAGCTTCGAGCGTAAAGTCGAAGCACTAGATGGCTTACAAAATATACTTCCTTCAGGTGCTCCGTTATCAGCTCTTCAAACAAGAAGTGCATTAGTTGATGCGTACAAGTGGAATGAACAAGTTGATGGTAGTTCATTGGCTCTGTTCAGCATGTATGCGAAATTGAGTGATAGAGCCGACCCTGCTGAATCTTTGCTAGCGACGACAGTCTTCAGCTTAGAAACGGAAAGCAGCCAAATTTTATTGACGAGTGCTCAAGTTAATGCGTTCAGAAAAGGTCGAGCGGTTAAAAGTGAACCTTTAACGAAAGGGATTAGAGGAAGTTATTTAGTTCATAAGTCTCTGACGCTGCGAGCACATCAAACCAAAGTTTGGTCGATTGTCGCTGATATAGACAAGACTCATTCCGATATCTGTCAGCTTCAATCTGAGCTCTCTGTTCCTGCTAACCTAGCACTAGCTTTAGAAAAGAGCATTGCAGATAATCAAAATGAATTAATCACATTAATGTCTGGTGCGGATGCGTGGCAAATAACAGCCGAAGAAAATACCAGCGTTCACCATTATGCCAATGTGTTGTTCAATAACATGCGTGGTGGCGTGTTTGAAAACGGCTATATGTTAGAAAAGGCTGACGTAGTTAAAACTATGGAAAAGGCCAACTCTCAGGTAGCAGGCCGCCATCAAGACTTTTTTGATCAGTTAGGGGATGTTTTCAGCCATTCCGAATTAGTTTCGCGCGCTAAAGCGACAGGAGATTCTCAATTAGTTCGATTGAGCTACGAGTATCTACCGCTTACTTTTGGACGTCGTCATGGTGACCCTAGTCGCCCTTGGAACCACTATGAGATTAAGCTCAAAGATGAAAATGGCGAACGCTTACTTTCTTATCAAGGCAACTGGCGTGATATTTTCCAAAACTGGGAAGCGATGGCACTTAGTTATCCAGGGTTCATCAAATCATTCATCTCTAAGTTTGTTAATGCTTCAACGGTAGATGGCTACAATCCGTATCGAATTACTAAAGATGGTGTAGATTGGGAACTGTTAGAGGCGGATGATCCTTGGAGTAATATTGGTTACTGGGGCGATCATCAAATCATCTATCTATTAAAATTCCTTGAGTTGGCAGACAAATTTGAGCAAGGCGACCTTATCGAATTACTAGAAAGTGACATTTTTAGTTATGCCAATGTGCCTTACGAGCTTTGTGGAGTTCAAGGTCTCTTTGACAACCCTAAAGATACCGTAGAGTTCAACCAAGTTCTGCAGGAATTGACAGAGCAACGTGTCAAGAGCTTAGGCAGTGACGGTCGCTTGTTGATGACGGGTGACCAAGAAGTTTATATGGTCAACTTAATGGAGAAGATACTCGTCCCTTTGTTGGCGAAATTGAGTAACTTAGTGCTTGATGGTGGTATTTGGCTCAATACACAACGTCCAGAATGGAATGATGCAAACAACGCTATCGTTGGCAACGGCCTCTCAATGGTAACCTTGTACTACATGCGTCGCTATGTTGCCTTTATGCTGCGTTTGTTAGAGAAGTCACCATCTTCATACAGTATTTCCAAAGAAGTGTTTGAGTGGATGTCTTCTGTTACACAGATCGTTTCAGAGGCAAATACAGAGATTCGTCAAGATACGGTAACTCGTCAAACTCGTAAAGCAATGCTGACTAAGCTGGCTAAATCCGCTGCTAATTATCGTGAGCGCGTGTACCGAGTAAATGGATTCTCAGGGAAAACGAAAGTTGAGAAAGAAGCGATTGTTCAATTGATGGGCGCGAGCTTAAAAGTCCTAGATTCTACGATTACAAACAACTTGCGTGAAGATGGTTTGTACAATGCGTATAACATCTTGAGTTGTTCTGGTGAGAGCTTAATGGTTGAAGAGCTTTACCCGATGCTAGAAGGGCAAGTTGCAGTATTAAGTTCGGGTCTATTATCACCTAAACAAGCGGTTGAGTTGTTGGATAAATTGTTTGCCAGTGACATGTATCGTGCTGATCAAAACAGCTTCATGCTTTACCCTGACCGTGAGCTGGCTTCTTTTATGGATAAAAACTGTTTAGACGCTAAAGACATTGATCAGAGCAAATTGTTAAGCATGATGGTTGTTGCCAAAGATAACCGATTAGTAAACCAAGACAGCAAAGGTTCTTACCACTTCAATTCAAGTTTTGAAAACAAAGGTTTCCTTCAGGCTGCGATTGATGAAATTAAAGCCGATTACCCGTCAATTAGTGATGATGAATTTTGTCATGTATCTAGTTTGTATGAGCGTGTATTCAACCATAAAGCCTTTACTGGACGTTCGGGAACCATGTTTGGTTATGAAGGTTTAGGTTGTATCTATTGGCATATGGTTTCTAAGTTGCTGCTAGCTGTGCAAGAAAACTATCAGCATGCTTGGAGTATGGATTCTAATAGCCAGGAAACTCTTAAATTAGCGGATTACTATTACAAAGTGAGAGCCGGTATTGGTTTCAACAAAACGCCGGAAAACTACGGTGCGTTTCCGACGGATCCGTATTCTCATACACCAAAGCACTCTGGAGCACAGCAGCCAGGGATGACAGGGCAAGTTAAGGAAGAAGTGATTACCCGTTTTGGCGAGCTAGGTCTAGAGGTCGTTGATGGAACAATTGTAATTAACCCTTCACTTCTTAGTCCTAAAGAGTTCTTACAAAAAGCGGCGACTTTTGACTGCCAAAATATTGAAGGACAAATGCAGAGCTTTATTGTTCAGGCTGGGCAACTGGCTTTTACTTACTGTCAGGTACCATTTATTTACCAACTCAATGATGAGCCAACACAGGGTATTGAAGTTCAGTTTAAAGACGGAACAAGTGAGGCATTTGCATCGTTAACGCTAAATCATGAAATGGCTTCACAGCTCTTTTCTCGTAGTGGTCTCATTGAGAAAGTCGTTGTCGTGTTCTCAAAGCACCAGTTACTCTAATTCTAATTTGAAGTGAAATAAAAAGGCTCTAAGTGAATACTTAGAGCCTTTCTTTTAAGTGTAAAAAATAGGGTGTTTGATATACAAAAATCAAAGCTTAGCCACGGACTCTCTCACAATCAATGTCGGTGTTAGTTTGTGTTTCAATGGGTAGTCGCGTTTATTAATTAACGATAAAACACCTTTTGCAGCTTCTTCTCCCATTTCATGGACAGGAAAATCGACCGTCGATAAGCGAGGACGAATATGCTGGCTGTGAGTATCGTTATCGAAGCCTACGACCGAAAGGTCTCGCCCAATAATGAGGTTTCTCTCTGCTGCTACGTCATATACAGCAAGCGCTATGTTGTCATTTTGACAGAAAATCGCGGTGATCTCAGGGTCTCGGTCTAACAAGCGTCGCGCAGCTTCATGGTTACCTTGATGATCAAAGCGCCCCTCTACAAACAGCCCTGCGTCGTATTCGATACCGAACTCTAACAAGGCATTTCGATACCCTTGAAAGCGATCTCTACTATCAACTTTACTCAACTGGCCTGTGATACAAGCGACTTTTTTATGGCCGTTCTCAAGTAAGTGCTTCGTTGCAAGGTAGCCACCAAGCTCATTATCAATGTAAATACAGCGATCAGAAATCTCAGGAATAAAACGGTTGAGAACAATCATTGTTTCACTGTCTTTCGCTATTTTGATCAGTTCGTCATCACTGAGCTTGTCTGAGTGAACAATGAGGCCATCCACAAGTTTAGATTGCAAAAACTGGATAGAATCGAGCTCTTTAGTTCGTGATTCCTGGCCACTTGTAACGATTAAGTGAATATTATTTTGGCGAACGGTATCTTCAGCTGTATGCATTAATGGTCCATAGAAAGGCCCATCAAGCGAACCAACTAGCATGCCAATGCTATTTGAACGACTGGAGGCTAGAGCTTGTGCAAACGCATTAGGCTTGTAGCCCAGTTGCTCAATAGCTTTGAATACTTTTTCGCGATTGGCTTCCTTTACCGTAGGGTGACCATTTAATGCTCGTGAGACGGTTGATTGAGAAACTTGAGCAAGTTCAGATACTTCTTTAATGGTGATCAATGGTAGTGGCCTTATCTCTACAAGGAGTGAACTAAGCTATATTACCTTCGTGATCAATAAGAGCCTAGTAATCCAATGATTAATATTTAAAAACTCTGAACTGCTTAACGCTAAATTTGAAGGTTAAGCATACAAAGTAAGGTCACGAATATTTCCATATACTCGTTTTAATATCAAGCAAGCGCTTTCTTTATGTTGTAATAAAAGTGAATCTGTTTTTCTGAGCTTCGTTGTAAGCTAGAAAAAATAGAAGCCTGAGAATAAAGGGATTCTAAGGTGTTATGCAGATAATCAAGTTAGAAAAATTCTTGAGAATCTACACAAACCACAATGAATTTTAGCAAAATGTGAAACTCAACAAGAAAGCGCTTTCTTAAGGTGAGCGTTGTCTCTTTTTTGAACTATGCACTTTTATATACTCATTTTGAAACAGTCGTGCATGGCATATTGGGTCCATGATCGCGGAGTTATTCATTTATCGACTTTCTGTTATGGGCTCCGATATTACGTGTCGCCTGCTTAGAAAGTCGTGATACAAGGAGTTGTAATGCAAGATCTAACCAATCAGGTAAAGATATTAACGTCTTTTATTTCTGCCGCTTTGATGTCTGGCTGCACGGTGATAGAGCTGCCGGTATCCGAAAGTGCTGACTTAGCTCAAACTGAAAAACCGATCGTGCTATCCCATGCTCCAGTTACTTTAAGTCCAGACTGGCAATTGGTGTGGGAAGACCAGTTTGAAGGCGAGCAATTAGATAAACGTAATTGGTCATTAGAAGTGAACTGTTGGGGAGGAGGGAACAATGAACAACAGTGCTACACGGATGATTCTAATAACGCATTTGTTAAAGATGGATTTTTACACATTGTCGCGCTGAAGCAAAGTCATACTGGGCCTGACAATGCCGAAGGTACGATTGGCGGAGCAACTAAAACACTCCCTTATACTTCTGCGAGGTTGAGCACAAAAGACAAGCGTGACACCAAATATGGCCGTTATGAAATCAGAGCAAAGTTACCTGGTGGACAAGGTTCATGGCCCGCAATTTGGATGCTGCCAACCGACAATAAATACGGCACATGGGCAGCTTCTGGCGAAATCGATATTATGGAAGCGGTTAACCTAAACACACTTTCAGATGCGGCGGGAGCGAAAAATGATGATCTAGAGAGCCGAGTCTATGGGACGTTACATTACGGACGAAATTGGCCAGACAATGTTTATAAAGGGCAGGCCGCGATATTGCCAAATGGTGTGAACCCTACTGATGGATTCCATACATACGCGATTGAGTGGGAAGAAGGTGAAATTCGTTGGTATGTAGACAATATTCATTACGCGACTCAAACTCAAGAGGGCTGGTACAGCCAATATGAAGCGGAAGAAGGGAAACTCATTAATGCGAGTGGAGCAGCTCCGTTTGATGAAAAGTTTCATTTGTTATTGAACTTGGCTGTCGGTGGGGCGTGGTCAGCGAACGCAAATGATAAAGGCATCGACGAAGGTTTGTTTCCGAAAACAATGCTAGTTGATTCAGTAAAGGTATACCGTTGTAAGGTTGATCGTTGGAAAGGAAAAGGGTGTGCAAGTCGCTCTGAACATGCAATACAAGTGATAGGGCACGAAGCTCCAGAGATCTTAGCAACCGATGATAGTTATGCTGATGGACCAACGTTGGAGATTTTTACCGAAACTCTTAACGCAAGCTTGGCTTATGCAAGTTATGACCCATTGGATATTGTTGACTATCTAGAGGTGACCGAACCAGATCGTGGAACAGTGCTACAAGTGAATAAGAAAGAAGGTTCAGGAAATATCTATTTTCGTTCTCCTGTAACAGATGTGACACATTGGCAAGAAACGGGTGAACTGGTCTTTGATTTGAAAGTTGAGAGTATGGCCGACGGGGTTGAACTATTGGTTAAGATGGACAGTGGCTGGCCGAAAACAAGTGACTATACCGTGCCGCTATCAGCAATGAATGAATGGAAGACGGTACGTATTCCAATCGCTGACATTTTAAAGAGAGACAACCGTTTTGCTGGTGGGAATCAAGCTGATCCAACAATGATCACTAACCTTTTAGTGTTTGAGCCTCAAGGAGAAATGCGTTTTAAACTAGACAATATTCGATTTGAAAAGTAAGCGTTTTAACAAAAGGGTTTGAATAAAATTCTGAATATAAAGGGAACATACAATGTATGTTCCCTTTTTTATTTCGACGATTATTTGAGGAAGACAACCGACGGTGTCATTCGAAACAGGTTCTGAGTGTTTGAACGGAGCAATTCGTCCTTAATATGTGAACAGTGATATTTTACTTGGTTCCATGATTGTTCAAACAAAATACTTAACATCTCTATTTTTGTGACTTACGCATAAGAAAGCGCTTTCTTTGGTGGGGTTGATCACGGTTTATATTCACGAGATCGATTTATACTCTTTCCATACCAACTGAGCGGTTAAAGCCAATAAGGTTAAGAGTGCATAGTGAATGTGGGCTTAGATTTGATCTTCTTTAAATCTGTTCGATTGGTTTTTTTAAGAAAAATAAAGAAAGCGCTTTCTTTGTGAAAGTATAATTTGGAACATGGAGTTATTATGAAACTTTCTAAGCTTACCCTTGCTTGTTTAGTCGCTACAGCTGGCTTGTCTACTGCACCTGCTGTACATGCCGAAAAATCGGATGGATTTGAATTTCACGGTTATTTCCGTGCTGGTGTTCTATTCAGTGAAAATGATGATTTTAAACGAGCAAAGTTCCCAGCATCTAAAGAGCGTTTAGGTCGATTGGGTGTTGAGTCGGATAGCCACTTTGAAGTTGCACTGCAGAAAAATTTTGAGAATGACGGTGGTCAGAAAATTCGAATCAAAACACGAGCAGCAGCCAACAATGCGGAATATGCAACCAACCAACTTGGTGCCAATGCCGATGCAACCAACAGCGAAATTGGTATGGCAGAAACTTTTGTCGAGTTTGAAGGTGTATCTGAAACCGGTGTTGTATGGGGTGGTAAGCGCTTTTATGGTAAAGATAATTACATCTTTATGACCGACTTTTTCTACACGGATATGTCAGGTACTGGTGTTGGTATTGAAGGTGTTGAGCTAGGTGGTAATAAGTGGGACTTTGCTTATATTGCAAGCGATGACTCTGGCGATACAAGTTTCTGGGGTGACAGCAACAACATCATGCATGCACTTCATGCTGGCGTGAACTTTGGCAGTGTTGAGCTTCACGCTATGGCTAAGTATATGCCAGACAATATGGTCGATTTAGGTTTTGGTAATGGCCCAGAAGCATTCGCTGAGAATGGCTATGAAATGACGGCAATTGTTCACACTGAGTCTGTCTTTGGGTTGTCAGATAAAGGTTTTACAAAATACATCGCGCAGGCTGGTAAAGGCTTAGGTTCAGGTAACCTTTTAGGCGGTACTCTTACGACTTACAACACGTACAAGCCTGGTAGCGACTATCAAAGTTGGTTAACGACAGGCACGGGCTGTGGTACGTCTTGTTTGAAGGCTGTTGATGAAAACGATGTATCGCTACGTGCTTTAGCATGGGGTGGGTACTTTTTTGAAAATGGTGTGAATATTTTCCACTCTCTTCAAACCCAGTACAACGATTTTGACAATGGTGACACAGACGGCTGGGTATCAGCAATGGTGCGACCAACGTTCCCAATTTCAGAAAACTTCTTTATCGCTACCGAAGCTGGTTACATGTACAACTACGAAGACCGTAATGGTGAGTCAAAGAATTCTTATGATTACAAGCTAACAGTAGCACCGACTCTAGTTGTGCACTCTGGCTTCGGTCCATCTCCAGAAATTCGCTTCATGGCATCTTACCTTGATGGTGAAATGCAAGATGGTACGGGTAAAGAGGGCGACTTTGTTGTAGGTATTCAAGCTGACATGTGGTGGTAGAATTTTTTACCTTCGGGTCTTAAGTGATATCGAGCATACCGGGGAGTGGTATGACGGCCTTGCCTTTAGGGCGGGCAAGGTTCTCGATATCCTATTTATTGCAATAGTTGAGCTCTTTCCTAGCAGCACAAAGAGTTTCATTTTTATTGCTATGAGTCTTCCATATTTGAGTTTCGTTTCAAATGTGTTCTTGCCAAAGATACTCATCGACCGCTTCGAAAGGAGCGGTTTTTTTATGTGTGACATATCTAATCTTTTAAGGCTTAAGGCTTAAGGCTTAAGGCTTAAGGTTTAAGGGGGAAAGGGTTATGAGTTATGGGAAGAATGTTGCTTTCTAAATTCGCGAGGGCTGCATCCATTTTGGGCCTTAAAACATTTGGAGAAATAGTTGCTGTCAGAAAAGCCGCAAGACTCAGCAATGTGTTGGATGCTTTTGTTGTCGTTTAATAATAAGGATGCCGAGTGTCGAATTTGAAGGTCTTTGACGTATTGGTTTGGGGATGTATTTAAAAACTGCCTGAATAACCTTTCTAGTTGCCGCTTGCTGATATAGGCCGCTTGCGCAATGGTTTCTGTATCTAATCCTACTTCTTTGTAATGACGGTCAATATGTGCGAGAGCACGGCTCAATGCCAGGGTTGTTTTTGGTAAGCTATGGGTCTGCTCTTGATATCGCCGAGCAAGTTCTATCGCAAGTTGCTGCATTGTGCTCGTCAATATGATTTCAAACCCCTGTTCTGCGTTGTCGTATTCCGATTTGATTTGTTGTAGAAGTCCATTGATTCGTTTCAACTGAGAAAGTGATAACGTAAGCTTTGCTTGATATTCAGATGCTTGTCGAGCAATTGGTTCTACCTTGAAAAGCGCTTGATAACCTGGCATTTGACGCATTGAAGGGACCTCAAAAAAAGGCAATGCCGTATCAAACATCAAGTTTACAATCTTCAGTTTATTTACTTCACAAAATCCATGTTCAATATCCCCATTAATAACAAATACATCTCCTGTACTTAAAGGGTAAGTGTGGCTAGCTACCGTATGCTTTCCACTACCACTCACAACTAAGAAAAGTTCAGAAAAGTCATGGCTATGTACGTCAAAGTCGAAATCGTGATGACCATCGACATAGGCAAATTTTATCTGAGGATATCTCTGATGACTTTGGAGTCTAAACTTGGTTTTCATGTCGCTATTTTACCTATTTCTGTCGCTTATTTGGTAGTTACACGCCGTGGTTAAGATTACTATTTTTTGAACAAAGACAATATTAACTTTTAGAGCGAGAGGTCAAATTTTTGCTCTAAGTAAAAAAATAGTAGGACTTTAAATGAATACTGTGGAAATTCTCGAAGCACAGAAGCAGCTTGCACCCATAAGTCGACAAGCGGCTACTGAGGGCATTGTGCTACTAAAAAATAGTGATTCAATATTGCCATTGCAGGCTAGTGATACGGTGTCTCTTTTTGGTCGCTGTCAGATTGATACCTACCGAAGTGGCACTGGATCTGGTGGAGCTGTGAATGTCCCTTATTCCGTTAATGCATTACAGGGCTTGTATGAGAATCCAAACATCAATCTTAATCTCAGTTTGGTGGAGGTATACAAACGTTGGGTCAAGGACAACCCGTTCAATGACGGAGGAGGTGGTTGGGCAGCAGAACCTTGGTTTCAAGATGAAATGCCTCTTTCAAATTCAGTTGTGATGGATGCCGTTGCCAAATCTAACAAAGCCGTTATTTTTATCGGTCGAACGGCGGGTGAAGATCAAGATAATGCACAGCAGCAAGGCAGTTACAATTTAACCGCGCTAGAAATACAAATGTTGGAGAAAGTGACAGAATATTTTGATGATGTCATTGTGATACTGAACGTGACCAACATAATCGATATGTCATGGACAAGTTCACTTAAAGGTTCTGCTGCGATTAAGGCTGTTCTGTATAGTTGGGCCGCAGGTATGGAAGGTGGGCATGCTTTAGCTGATGTTTTATCAGGTGATGTTAGCCCGAGTGGACGTTTGACCGACACTATTGCGCACTCTTTATCTGATTATCCTTCCAGCGCTAGCTTCGGAAATAAAGAGCGTAATCTGTACCAAGAAGATATCTATGTCGGGTATCGGTATTTTGAAACTTTCAATCCTAAAGCTGTTCAATTTGAGTTTGGTTTTGGGCTGTCCTACACCCGCTTTTCCAATCAATTAAATGCGCTAACGATTCTTGGTTCTGGCTCTGAACAAGAGTTGGTATTTGACATTGAAGTTAAAAACATAGGTGAGAAATACAGTGGCAAGGATGTTGTTCAATTGTATGTTGAAGCGCCTCAAGGTCATCTTGGTAAGCCAACACGAGCACTGATCGGGTTTGTGAAAACACCGACCTTGGACCCGCAAGAAACGGTGTGTTTGACAATTTCATGTCCTCTATCTTCCTTCGCATCATTTGATGACTGCGGTAAAACGGGACACCCAAATAGTTACGTACTTGAAGCTGGAGAATATCACTTTTATCTAGGAGGAAGTGTTCGCCAAGCAAAGCTTGTTAGTGAGAGCGTTAAAATAGAAGAGCTGTTGGTTGTTGAGCAATTAACGGAAGCACTTGCTCCTGTCACCGGATTTAAGAGATTGATCCCCAAAGGCAACGTGGAAAATGGTGTTTACAGTTACGATTACGAATCTGTGCCGCTACGAACTATAGATTTGAGTAAACGTATTCTGAGTGAGCTTCCAAGTTCTATTCCTCTTAGTGAAGATACGGGCATTCGTTTACTGGATGTTAAGCAGGGGCGAGCGGACATTGACGAATTTATCTCGCAAATGACCGTAAAGCAGTTAGCGACAATTGTTCGTGGTGAAGGTATGTGCAGTCCTAAGGTGACGCCTGGTACTGCTGCTGCTTTTGGTGGTGTTTCGCCGAGCTTGTTTGATTTAGGCATCCCTGTCGTTGCTGCTGCAGATGGTCCGTCTGGTATCCGAATGGACAGCGGACATAAAGCATCTCAAGTCCCAATTGGTACATTATTAGGCTGTACATGGAACCCGGAGCTGAATGAGAAACTATTTCATTTAGTGGGGAAAGAGATGCAAGCCAATCATATTGATACGTTGCTTGGTCCTGGGATTAACATCCATCGCCACCCTTTGAATGGTCGAAATTTTGAGTATTTCTCAGAAGATCCATTTCTCTCAGGGGTAATGGCTGCATCTCAAACTCTTGGTCTTAAAGCTGCAGGAGTATCTGGCACAATCAAGCATTTGGTGGCGAATGATCAAGAAACGTCACGGTTTGATGTTGATAGTGTTGTATCACAGAGAGCGCTTCGTGAGATTCATCTGAAGCCTTTTGAAATAGCGGTAAAACAAGGAGGAGCTTCGAGTGTTATGACCTCCTACAATCCTATTAATGGTCATTGGGCAGCATCCAATTACGACCTCAATACTACGATTCTTCGAAAGGAGTGGGGCTATAAAGGGATAGTGATGACGGATTGGTGGGCAAAAATGAACGACCCAATCAAAGGTGGTGCTGAAAGTCGAAGTTACACATCCTTTATGCTTCGCTCTCAAAATGATCTGTATATGGTTGTTGAGCATGATGGTGCGGAAAATAACGTGTCGAATGACGATACGTTACAGGCGCTTGAAAGCGGGACGTTGAGCTTAGGGGAGTTGCAACGAAGCGCGATGAATATTTGTCGTTTTATTCTGGACTCTCCAGCAATGGGTCGCCCATTAGTCGCTTTTGATCCAGTTAAGAGCTTTGAGGCGACCCAAAATCTTAATAAACAACAGAGTAAAACTGATAGAGACTTTTGCTCTCTGACGGCAGAGCAACGTGCAATAGTATTACCACTTAATATCAGAGAAAACCGTAGCATTGTTTTGGAAGTTAAACAGGCTGGTGTGTATCGATGTGCAGGTATTGTTAATTACGATAGCGGCACCTTGGCTCAATCTGCGTGTAGTTTAAGTTTCAATAACGTGTACGCGATGTCTCTATCAGTGAATGGTACTAATGGCGAGGCAGTTTCAGTTGAGGGGCTCTCCGTTAAGCTTGATAAAGGCTTTTATTCTTTGGATATTGAATTTATCAAATTAGGCTTAGAATTGGAGCAATTAGAATTTTCGTTTATGCCTGAATAGAGCTGAGGGATAACAGTCGTTTATTTAACTCTCATTGCTCAAAAAAGAGGTAAAGTGAGAGAAAATAAACGACTATTTTGAGACTGAGTTATTGTGCTTTTTGATATTGCTTCATCGCGTCAACAAAGGAGTTTCGCATCCCTTCGATTCCTAATCGCTCAGATTCTTCAACGTAAGTCAGTGCTGCACTAAAATCTCCAGATGAAACCGAGTTTTCTATAAGAGTTTGATAAACCTCTTTCTTATTCAGTGTATTTTCCGTTAATAAATCTGATTGGGCTACGGTTGATTCTGGAATAATTTGTTGAACTCGATTTTGACGGTTTTGTTCTTCAACAACGGTGGTTACCGCTGTGAATTTAAAATCAAAGGAGACTTTCCCGATTGCAGCGTGGGGGATGGCGTAGTCCGTGTTATGAGCGATGTTTGCCTGGATATCGCCAGAGCGTATCGCCATATCACTTGGTTTTTCGACAGGAGTTGTTTCCGCGAGTGCTTCGCTGGTTGTGAATACGACCAAGTAAGCAGGAGCCTCGCCGTTTAAGTAACGTTCTTGCAGTTCTATTTGTGCGCCATATTGTGCACCATCAAGCAGGCTAAGTGGCTGGTATGTGATGCTTTCTTTACCAATAACATCTAGCGGCTGGTAATTTTTGTCTAAGACCAAAAGTGACGGAACGAATGCTGAATAATTAGCATTTGAAGTCACTGAAAAACGAATAGCATCTAGTGTTGTAGGAAGCTTTAGCCCTCCAGCAAAGGATCGGCCAGATTTGAACTCGATTTTAGGGCTTGCTGTGGTGATCGAAACAGATATTTCTTCTGGGTTCGTAATGCTTTGATATTGAATGGTACTCAGATTTTCGCAGCAGTTTTCGTTATTTTTTAGTGACTCTAGCCCCGGAGAAGTTTTGTGGTAGCTAACCGGTGACTCTGTCACTGTTGAACAGGCGCTGAGTGCGAATACCGCTGGTAGTATTGCTAAATATTTCATAATTTCTCACAGTTAAAAAAGCATATCTGATTCAGAGTGCCTAATTGATAATAGAGATACATTACAAGAAAGCGCTTTCTTTTTGAGTGACGAACGCCAAATTTAAAGAAATAGTCGCTAATAATTAGTACGAATTAGGTAACAGGCTTCAGTTGAGCTGTTACTTAGATTGAAAGTTAACGAGATACCGAACTTAACAACTGAGTAAAGCGTTCCCACGATTTTTGGTCAGCTTCTTGTTGATAGTTGTTTGAGTCGAATACAGTAAAGGCATGCGGCGCACCACTGTAGGTGATCATTTCATGCGGAACTTTGGCCGTTTCAAGTTCAGCTGCGAGGTTGCCAAAATCTTGCATTGAGATCATAGCGTCTGCCGTTCCATGGAACACGACAACAGGTGCTTTGGTTTGTGAGTAGTCGTGTCCTTTCGGTGTCGATAGACCACCGTGGAAGGTGACATAAGCTTTGGATGGAATTCCTGCTCTCGCGGCTTCCAATACGGCAGCCCCACCAAAACAGTAACCCATCATCACATTGTTATCTAAGTTACCGCCAAGCCTTTGTGCTTCCAAGGCTCCTGCATTGAGGAGCGCGCGCATTTTTTCTCTGTCTCTATACAGCTCGCCTGTGTGTTGTTTTTTGTCTTTCACTTCGGTTGGGCGGATGCCTTTACCAAACAGGTCGATGGCGAATACGTTGTAACCGAGTTCATTAAGCATCTCAGAGCGCTTCTTCTCGTAGTCGGTTAAACCATCCCAATCGTGTATTAAAAGTACTAAGGGCGCTTGATCGCTGGCTTCACTCCAATAACCTTCATATTCCATGCCATCAACCTGGTAGATGACGTTTTCTCCAGACAGTGCTGAAAAGGGAAGTAAAACCGAAAACAGACCTAGCGTAGTGAGTGTTCGCATACGTTATTCCTTTCGATGACAATGACGTTCCAATCGAAAGTATAGATAACACGACGATTCTCGCCAGATTGCTAGGTTGGCTTTGATAGATGAAGTAATGAAAGGGTCGCTAGGCTAATTTGAGCATAAACAACCACAGTGGCAGAGCATTATGGTTGTTCGGGGGGGCAAGGTTAGGGCATCAGAGAAATTACCAAGTTGTACTGGTGTTATCACTGTTGGAATTGCTGGTTTTGATATCGGGATACTTACGCTGATAGCGCGGTAACATAGACTCATTACCTAAGATGCCGCCTTGATGGATATAGATGATGGTTTTGTCTGGGTTATCTTCTTGCCACTGCTCTAAGCAATGCCACATTAATGGGTCGTAAAGCAGGTCAAACTCGATGTCGGTTTGCTCTTGTAGATCCAACCAAGTTTGATAATCCTGTTGATACAATTTTCCAAAGTGGTGCTTGGTTTTGAGCGGTAAGATCTGCGGGTGATCGGTTTCACCAAGTTCATTGAATTGCTGTGTTAAGTATTCACTGCCACCGACACACGCACAGGTTAACACCGGGATATTGTGCACTTTTAAATGCTTATGTAGATACAGTGCAGTGCTGCCTGTGCCTGCTGGTAGTGCAACCACAAAATCGTGTTTGTTTTCGAAGCGAGTCCAGCTGAGTATTTCCATCGCCAGTTGTTTCACACCGTACTCAGCAAGCTGAGAACGTCCACCTTCTGGTAACACAATGCACTGAGAGTCAGGCTGTCTTAGTTGCTCAATATATTCTTGTGGATGAAGCTCAGAGCCTGTTTCTTTGACTGAAATAACCTTAGCTTCAAGATCGATAGCGCCACGGTAGTTACCTAGCGGGCGTTCTTGTAGCCATTGAGGAATGTGGTCGACATAAAATTCAAGCGTCCAGCCTTTAATTTTAGCAAGTGCAGCGAGCGAGAACAGAGAATTAGCTTGAGCAGAACCGTAGCTGATTAAAGTGGTGACGTTTGGGTGCTCGTCTTCGAGTAGCTTCATGAACTTTCGGGCTTTATTGCCACAAAAATGGGAGTGAAGTTGATCGTCACGCTTTAAGAAAAAGGTGTGCTCATTGTATTGATGCTGAGTTACAGGGCTATTATTTAGTTTCATCGCACTTAGATAAAATGCTGACTAAAGAGCCAGCATTTTTATATCAAATAGGATTAGTAAGTATCTAGTAGCAAGCGAGTGCTGTAAACCAACTAAATCAAGTTTTCATTGGATATTGAGCTCTGCGTTACGAGTTTGTTCGCTCGATAATTGGTGAGGTTGAATCGGTTTGCAAGCTGATTTTTGCAGTGCACCCACCAGAACTACGGTTGACTAATTCAAAGCCCCAATGGAAGCGTTGGCACAAGTCATCGACAATCAATAAACCTAATCCATGACCATTCGGGTTATATTGCTCCTGAAGGCCTTCGCCTTGGTCTTCTATTACGATACTTTCTTGGGACAGGTTAATAGTGACAGTACCACTATTAGTCGCTGCAATGGCGTTCCTCAACAAGTTGCCGATCAACATATTCATTATTGCGCTGGTGGCTTGAATAGTTGGTTCTGATTGAACGTGTAAGTATATCTCGATTTCCTTTTCATCCGCTTGTAATGAGTTCTTGGAAATGATGGCTTCTAGCTCTTGCTGGCTAAACAAGCGCAGAGGTGCGTCGTCACTGTCTCTCTCATAACGGACTAAACCGAGCAGGGCGTCGACCATTTGTGACATCTGAACAATAGCATCATCAATACGTTCAACCTGGCGAGATTGAAATTCCGTGGTTTCGCTTCTTAAAAGTAATTTATTCGCACCACGAGCGACCGTTAGTGGGGTTCTTAGCTCATGGCTTGAATAGCGAGCAAATGCTTGTTCGCGCTTGAGCAAGGAGTTGATCTCTCTACGGTATTGATTGAGTTGGTCTGTTAACTGACGAAACTCAACTGCCGCATCATCGCTTACACCAAACTCTTCATTGAGGTTGAGCTTATTCGACTCAAGCTGTTCAGAAAGAGAGTTGAAGGGCTCGATCAGTCTCTTAGACAGGCGATAGAGCAACGCACCAAAGCCAAAAATCAAGATAGAAAGCAGTGTGAGTACAAAGGTGGTTGCGTACATGAGTTCAGAAACATCAAACTCAACAAGGTCTATCTCGGAAAGCAGGATAATTGGAAAGGTTTCTCCTTCGTCAGTGTATTCTCCCACATACACCATACGAGATTCTGGCTCTTCGCCGACTTCACCAATGAAGCTCTCTTTATCTTTAATAAATTTGTAATATTTGGCAGGAATGAATGAAGGATCGTTATAGGCGATTGTCAGATCATCTATCCTTAACTCACCACTTTCTCCTGCTTGAAATAACCTTACCGCATAATTTCGGTCAATCAGGATGCGTCTTTCACCGACCCGATCTTCTGACATGTAAAGCGCGGCAACAAAAACGACATAGACGAATGCAGATACGATCACGGCCATTAACCCAAAGAAAAGCGCTAAGCGGCCAGTTAAGGTTTTGGTGCTAGTGAGAACATTTAAGATCAATTCGATGGCTCCAAACGGAATCCAACTTTAGGTACGGTAATCAACATTGGGGTGTCAAAAGGTTTGTCGAGTTGATTACGCAGTTGATAGATGTGGCTACGTAACACATCGTTGTTGGGCTCGTCTTCTTCCCATAGCTTGTATGAGATATCTTCGCGAGTGACCACTTCAGGTGCGTTTTGGCACAGCATCTCCAGTATCGTGTAAGTGGTTGGGTTCAGTGCAAGTAATTTGTCTTGGCGGTACGCTATGCGTGTCTTTTGATCGATGGTGAGTTCATCGAACTGAAGTTTAGAAGAGGCGACTTTTCCGCGGTAACGACGAACCAACGCGTTCATTCTCGCTTCTAGAATATCCAAGTCAAAAGGCTTGGTGAGGTAGTCATCTGCACCGTGGTCAAAGCCTTTTAACATGTCTTCGCGGCTATCCAGTGCAGTGAGCATCAAAATGGGTGTTGCGTTGCCTTGGTCTCGCAGTTTATTACAAACGGTTAGGCCGTCCATTCTCGGCAGCATTAGATCTAATATGATGATATCAAATGAGTTTTCCATTGCGAGTTGCAGGCCCAGTTCGCCGTTGTCCGCATAATCGAGTTCCATACCAATACACTCAAAGTAATCAAACAAGACACCTGCAATTTCACGGTTATCTTCGACTAATAGAACTCGTTTCATTTTGATTCTCATACAGAAATAGACAGTAACATTATCCTGAGTGAGCGTGAAAAATATGTCAATAACATAACTTTCACTTATGGGAGGGTAGATTGACTCCAGATTAGAAAATAGAAGATTGTATTATGTCTGAACTTCATATTAGCCGCCCTAAGATATCTACTTCGCAGATTAACCCTGCGGTATCTCTGTCTATCATTGTGCCTTTTTACGATGAACAAGAGGTGTTGGAAGAGTTCCACTCTCGCCTAACTAAAGTTCTCGATAGCTTACCCATCACCAGCGAGATCGTTTATGTCGATGATGGTAGCAAAGACAACAGCTTGGACTTAGTGAGCTCATTCACTTCAATCAATAGCTCAATCTCGGTGATTGGTTTAAGTCGAAATTTTGGTAAAGAGTCAGCCATGAGTGCTGGCCTTGAGCATTGCCGCGGACAAGCGGTGATCCTGTTAGATGCAGACCTGCAAGATCCGCCGGAGCTTATTCCACAAATGGTTGCCAAATGGCGAGAAGGTTATGACGTCGTCAACATGCAGCGCAGCCAACGTGACGGTGAAACGTGGTTCAAGAAGTTTTCAGCGGCAAGCTTTTACAAAGTCATGAACGTGGCAGCAAAGATCGATGTTCCTGAAAATGTGGGCGACTTCAGACTGTTGAGTCGTGAAGTCGTCGATCATATCAACCAGCTTCCTGAACGTAATCGTTACATGAAAGGCATTTTCTCATGGCCGGGGTTCAGACAAGCGACGATTCAGTTTAAGCGTGACGCTCGCTTTTGTGGCGAGACCAAGTGGAACTACTTGAAGCTGATTGGCTTGGCGATGGATGGCATCACCTCGTTCTCAATTCGACCACTGCGCATTGCGACAGCAGTTGGTGGCCTCGTTGCCTTAACGGCTTTTGTGTATGGGGCGGTCATTGTGTTCAAAACCATGATGTTTGGTGAGCCTATCACTGGTTACCCGTCAATGATGGTTGTACAACTTGCCCTCGGCGGCATTCAACTTCTGAGTATTGGTTTAATGGGGGAATACATAGGTCGTATTTTTATCGAAACCAAGAATCGCCCTTTGTATCTGATCCAGTCTGTGGTTGATACACCCGCGTTAAAAACACATTTTAAATTAGAGGAGTCAGCATGAGCCTGAACAGAACGCACCTATGGTATTTGTTGGCTTTTGCATTGGTTTTAAGGCTTTTATCTTTGGCAACCTACCCATTAATGGACACCACCGAAGCACGCTACGGTGAAATGGCTCGTCTAATGGTGGAAACGGGTAATTGGCTAACGCCGCAGTTTGATTATGGCATTCCTTTCTGGGGTAAGCCGCCGCTATTTACATGGATGAGTGCTGCCGGTATTGAGTTGTTCGGCCTAAGTGAATTTGCCGTTCGAGCTCCTCATTGGTTCGCGGGTGTAGTAACAATTTTGCTGACGGCTTACATGGCGAAGCGAACAGGACAAAGCGCTTTAGTTGCAGCCGTTGTATTGGCGACATGTGGTATTTTTTCTATCGCTGCGGGTGCTGTGATGACAGACATTGCGTTAACCTTAGCGATGACTATTGCCATGCTAGGCTTCTACCTGTGTTGGAAGGGGGAAGGGAGTGCGAAGACTAATAGATACTGGGGTTACGTTGGCTTTATTGGTTTGGCATTAGGCTTACTTGCAAAAGGGCCAGTAGCGATTGTCATCATGGGTATCGCAGTATTCCCTTGGTTGGTCTTACAACACGGTTTCTTTGGCGCTTTTAAAGCGCTTTGGCAACGTTTCCCATTGTTGTCTGGTTTAGGTGTGATGTTAGCGATCGCTTTGCCTTGGTACATCATGGCAGAGATGGCGACACCGGGTTTCATTGATTACTTTATTGTTGGCGAACATTTTAAGCGTTTTGTTGTGAGTGGCTGGGAGGGGGATCTTTATGGATCTGCTCATGATGAAACACGAGGCATGATCTGGGTATTCTGGATTCAAGCCGCTGCGCCTTGGTCGATTGTATTACCGATATTGGCATTTGCTCGACGCAAGAGAATTGCAGAAATTAACGTTGAGAATAGCGGACTGTTTTCATTCCTTGTGTGTTGGTTGATTTCACCTTTGATTCTTTTCACTATGGCGGGCAATATTCTTCCTGCTTACGTGTTACCAGGTATTCCTGCTCTTGGTTTGTTGGTTGCTATACTCGTAGTGGAAAAAGATAAGAAGTGGTTCTCCAGCGTGGCCTTAGTTCTGCCAGTGTTGCTGATGATTGCGATGGTTTACCTAAACCTAGGTAAGGCGAACGAGAAGAGTGATCGTATCATCTTTGAACAGATTACGGATTCTGCGCCAAGCTTCTATGTGGGTAAGCGACCATTCTCAGGCCAATTTTATAGCCATGGGCAAGCAAAGAAACTGCTCGATATCGAGCAACTAGATGGCATCGACAAGTTCTACTTGATTGGTAAAAGAGCAGAAGTAGAAACCAAGATTAAAGACAACGCGTTAACTTGTATTTTGGAACCAACGGTGAAAATAAAGCGTGCTTTGTTTAGCTGTCATAGCCAAAACATCAAACCAAATTTGTCGTTGAGCCACATTCGAAGTGAAAGTGATGTTCAGCGTTAACTCAGGACTGCAAATGCTCAACAACAAGCTTCAGGCACACAGTCAAAAGCTCCAATCCCATCACAAGATGGTTCGATTTGCTGTGGTTGGTGCTGGTGGGTTTGTTGTTGATTGTGCGGTATTCGCCTTGCTGCATTACATTGTAGGTTTGCCTTTAATGACGGCGAGAATAGGCTCGTTCATTGCTGCTGCAACGACAACATGGTTTGGTAATCGCGTGCTGACTTTTGGGTTCAAGGGGAAGGGGAGTTGGTCTGATAAACTGATTCAGTGGCAAAAATTCATGTTCTCCGCATCGATATCAGCGGTACCTAATCTACTGTGCTTTAAGTTGATGGCAGAACTACTGCCAGTGTTTACTGGCGCTGTGTTTATCGCAATGGCAGTTGGTATATTGGTCGGTATGGTGACTAACTACCTGTTTAGTCAATATTGGGTCTTTACTCGTTAAACTGCTTGTAATCATATAGCCAAGTGAAACCTGATTAATCATTGATAACAGACATTAAAAAGCGCAGCTAAATAGCTGCGCTTTGTATTTCATTACTATTAAGTTATTGGCTCACAATATTAGCGTTGTGTCGCGCGTTGGCGATTCTTTCCGTTGCCAGCAGATTTGCCACCTTGACCATTGCCCGCTTTGTTGCGGTTTCCGCCGCTATTGCCTTGTGATTGACCACCAGGAGCTTTCTTAATGAAGCCTGTCGCTGGTTTACGAGCGTTGCCATTGCCGCTACCGTTTTGCTTTCCGTTTCCTTGGTTAGCATTGCCTTGGCTGTTGCTGCTAGCATTCGGCTTTTTACCACCAGATTTGGAATGGTTGCGTGGCTTCTCGCCGCCTAAACCCGGTTGAGATTTGCTGTGCTTAGTTGCAAAACGCTGTGAGCCGTGACGACCAGACTTACGACGTTGTGCTGGTGTTTGTGCATCAAAATCTTCTGCTGGTACTAGGCAGTTTGCTTTATCACCGATCAAGTGCTGTTTACCCATGCTGATCAGAGCTTCACGGATGATCTTCCAGTTTTCTGGATCGTGGTAACGAAGCAGTGCTTTATGCAGACGACGTTGACGGTCACCTTTCGGTACAGGAACATCTTCACGCTTCTTATATTTCACGCGCTTTAGAGGGTTCGTCTCTGAGTAGTACATCGACGTTGCATTACACATTGGCGATGGGTAGAAGTTCTGTACTTGGTCACACTCGTAGTTGTGCTTTTTAAGCCACATTGCAAGGTTAAGCATGTCTTCATCTTCTGTGCCCGGGTGAGCGGAGATGAAGTAAGGAATTAGGTACTGTTTCTTACCGGCTTCAGCGCTGTACTTTTCGAACATCTCTTTGAAACGATCGTAAGTGCCCATGCCCGGTTTCATCATCAGATCCAGAGGGCCTTTTTCAGTATGCTCTGGAGCAATCTTCAAGTAGCCACCTACGTGGTGAGTCACAAGCTCACGTACGTACTCTGGAGATTCAATCGCTAAGTCGTAACGAACACCAGAAGCGATCATGATCTTCTTAACGCCCGGTACTTTTCTTGCTGAGCGGTATAGGTCAATCGTGTGTTGGTGGTCTGTATTTAGCTTCTCACAGATCTTAGGGAACACACATGATGGGCGACGACAGTTAATTTCTGCTTTCGGATCTGAACAACCCAAACGGTACATGTTCGCCGTTGGACCACCCAAGTCAGAAATAGTACCGGTAAAGCCAGGTACTTTATCTTTAATGTCTTCGATTTCATCCAAGATCGATTCTTTCGAACGGTTCTGAATGATACGACCTTCGTGCTCTGTGATTGAACAGAAAGAACAACCACCAAAACAACCACGCATGATGTTCACCGAGGTTTTGATCATGTCGTAAGCAGGAATCTTCGCTTTGCCGTACATAGGGTGAGGTACACGCTTGTAAGCAAGGCCAAACACGTAATCCATCTCTTCAGTCGTCAATGGAATTGGTGCTTGGTTAACCCAAAGTTCACGGTCACCATGACGTTGAATCAAAGCACGACCTGAATACGGGTTTGTCTCTAGGTGCAAGATACGGCTAGCGTGAGCGTAAAGAATACGGTCGTTGTTTAGCTTTTCGTATGCAGGGATACGAACGGCTGTTGTTTTTGCATCGTGACGAGAAGGGCGAATCGTAATCGGCTGCGCTTTTACTTCTTCTTTCTCATCTTTCTTAGTATCACATTGCGTTTCCACTTCGTACGGGTTTACCGGTACGTAAGCTTTGTTCGGCTTTTCGATACGAGAAGAGTCGATGATTTTGAAGCCTTCAGGCGCTGCAGCAAGATTGATTGCTGTACCACGAATGTCTGTCAGCGTTGACATGTCTTCGCCATCAGCGATGCGGTGTGCCACTTCAACCAGTGCGCGCTCGGCGTTACCAAAAAGAAGGATGTCTGCTTTTGCATCAAACAATACAGAGCGACGAACTTTATCCGACCAGTAGTCGTAGTGCGCAACACGTCGCAAGCTCGCTTCAATACCACCAAGAACGATTGGCGTGCCTTTGTAGGCTTCACGACAACGCTGAGAGTAAACCAGAGTTGCACGGTCAGGACGCTTACCACCTTCGTTATTTGGCGTGTAAGCATCATCGTGACGTAATTTGCGATCAGAGGTGTAGCGGTTGATCATGGAGTCCATGTTACCCGCTGTAATGCCGAAGAATAGGTTAGGTTTACCTAGCTTCATAAAGGCATCTTTATTGTCCCACTTTGGTTGAGCAATAATGCCCACGCGGAAACCTTGGGCTTCAAGGAGACGGCCGATGATAGCCATACCAAAGCTCGGGTGATCGACATACGCATCACCAGTTACAATAATAATGTCACAGCTATCCCATCCAAGAGCATCCATCTCCTTTCTACTGGTAGGCAAAAAGGGTGCAGTTCCGTAGCACTCGGCCCAGTATTTTTTGTGTTCGTGAATAGGAGTGATATTGCTGTACATATTTCAACCTCTGATTTTTGAGGCGGGAATTATAGCGGCATGAGACTAGACTAGCCAGTAGAACATGCCCCTGTTAGTTCTGGTGTCTTTCGTCTTTTTACGGTAAATGGCGACAAAAGAGCCATAAAACAGCATAGTTGAAGCCTTGAATAGCGTCGCTAATTTATGATTTTGATTAGTGTTCGCAGCAGTTTTTGATATTATTCGCGAAAATAAGTCTGAAGAAGTAGATCCACAATGGTCGAAACGTTATTAGTACAATTTGCTCCGATGCTTTTAGGAGCCCAACTGATCTTAACCCTCATCCTGGTAAAAGGGGATATTTGCCCAGGACAACGTGGTCGTATCCACAAGATGTTGCCTGCGATTGGCGTGCTGTGGCTTGCCGTTGCTTCGGTTAAAATTGAAGCATTTCTTGTCGTATTCGCAATCTTTTATTTCTACTCACAAGTTCAAACTAAGAAGACTCGTGATTCTGGCCCTATCTGGGTGATGTATCTTGCTTGCGGTTTAGCGCTGTCATACGTTGCAATTCAAGCGACTGAACAAGTAACCACTGTCGGTATCATTACGACTCTGCTGTTGGTCGTATTATTAGGTGCTGCGTTTGGTCATTTATTGCTGACGATCGCAAGAACGCGTTTGCAAGCATTCCACCGTGTTTTGCCAGTGGTGGGTGTATTGACGGGTATGTTGGTGGTACTGGCAACAGTCGTGAATGTTTACTCACTCTCTGAAGCTCAGTTAGAGCCAGTAATTTCCACCTTGCTATTTAGCTTCGCTTTGTTGATCTCTTCTATCGTGGTGTGGTGTTGGCATCTACTGTTCGTCAAGACACCTGAAAAGCTGCAACTTACGGTTTCATTGCTGATGTTATTAGCGGCTGTTGTTGGTTTAACGCCAGTTTGGGCATTGTAACTTTGAGCATTGTAACCACGTATCTGATTTAAGAAGTGTGATCTGTTTTTTAGCGTGACCTTGGTAAGCGTTCTAAACTTAACTCTAGTCAGTGTGTTCGTAAGGAGTACGAGATGGATTTAAGCAACGTTAAAAGTCTGGATAGCATTATCTTGCTGGGAATAGTGAACGAGAAACTGCGCTTAGAGTGCGACAGTTTTGAAGAGCTCATTAGCATGTATGAGATGGATATAGAAAGTGTCGTCGGTAAGCTTGATATGCTTGGCTATCAATACGACCCACTGACTAACCAGTTTAAATCTTACGCAAGATAGTCTATTTTTCGCGAATCAACAGATATCGAAAATCATCAGTACTGAAACTAAAAAGTCACAGATTAGCTGTGACTTTTTTTGTTTCTGACGTTTGTCTCTTGTGCTTGGCGTAAGCGGAGTTAGCTGACGATGGTTATCGTTAAACGACCTCAATACCATCAAGGTGACTCTTGCTCTGCTGTCTTGCAGTGCTGAAGAATGCTTGCAGGTAACGCTTGTCTTTTTCTGAGTTTCTTACCGCTGCAAACAGTCTTCTTGAAAGCCCTTTACCTAACGGTTTACTGGCGATTAAGCCCTGTCTTGAAAACTCACTGATTGCCCAGTTTGGCAATGCCGCGACACCTAATCCTGCCGATACCATTTGTACTAACATCAATGTGTTGTCTGCCTGTTTCCATTTCTTTGGTTCTATGCCAGCAGGTTGTAAAAAGTGCTTCACAACATCCAAACGCTGCTTTTGAACAGGGTAGGAGAGCATAGTGAGACCGCTAAGATCTTGCGGATCAATGCTTGGCTTGTCAGCCAAAGGCGAGTTAATTGCAGTGATCAAACGCATCTCGAAATCGAAAAGTGGCTCATAGTGAACCTCTGAACGTGGCTGAATATCTGAGGTGATCACCAAGTCTAATTCACCAGCCATTAATGCGGGTAGGGGTTCAAAACCAAAGCCTGACGAAAAATCTAATGTCACACTCGGCCAAGCAACTTGGTACTCCTTCAAAGCGGGCATTAACCATTGGAAGCATGAGTGACACTCGATCGCCATGTGCAAACGCCCATTCACGTCCTCTTTTAGGCTTGCGAGTTCGTTCTCTGCTTTAGCGATTCTTGGCTGTATCTCATCGGCGAGCTTAAGCAAAATCTCACCTTCAGAGGTGAATTTAACTGGCCTCGTTTTACGCAGGAAAAGCTGACCGCCAATACGCGCCTCAAGGTCTTTCAATTGGTGAGAAAGCGCCGATTGAGTTAGGTGAAGAGAGGTCGCTGTGGCTGTGAGTGAGCCGCTGTCTCTTAAGGTGGTCAATGTTCGCAGATGTTTAAGCTCTATCATGAGTATTCCTCATATTCCCTAAGCCAATTCAATATTTCTTAATAATCACCCTACGGGGTTTTTTATTATTTGTAAACGTCTAGATGTCCAGATGGATTTAATTGTGTTCATCTCTGACTCGCTGATGATGAATATTTTTAATAAACAAGATGAATATTTGGACGTTGTTCGTCGAGCTGATTCGGTAGATAGTTTAGCCATCCGGACGCCTTTTTATGAAAGCAAGAACACAATAGGCAGTCTGAAAAGATACTAACAATTATTGAATAAGGAATCGGTTCATGACGACAACAACTCATATTCTTGGATACCCACGTATTGGTGAAAAACGCGAACTCAAATTCACACTAGAGAAGTACTGGCGCGGTGAAATTGATCAATCTGAACTCAAACAACTAGGCAGCGAGCTGAGAAATCGTAACTGGAATGTACAAGCTGATGCGAATCTTAGCTTTGTAACTGCGGGTGACTTCGCATGGTACGACCATGTGTTAACAACGACTTTGCTCTTGGGCCATGTACCAAAACGTCACGCTGGTGGATCTGAAGAAGAGAAAGCCTTCCCAGACTTAGATACCTTGTTCCGCGTTGGCCGCGGGCAATCTCAAACTCAAATACAATCTCAAAAGCTGCCAACTTGTTGTGGCGGGAAACATGGTTCAGAAAGTGCCAAAGATGGTACTGCAGCATCTGACATGACCAAGTGGTTCAACACGAATTATCACTACATTGTTCCAGAGTTCAGTAAAGATGATTCGTTTGAAGTGAGCTGGCCACAACTGTTTGATGAAGTGAATGAAGCCATTCAAGCTGGGCATAAGGTGAAGCCAGTTCTTCTAGGTCCGCTGTCTTACTTATATCTAGGCAAAGAAGTGGAAGAGGGCTTTGACCGTTTAACCTTGCTTCCACGTCTACTTACTGCCTACCAAGCGATTTTAGCTAAGCTTGCCAAGTTGGGCGTTGAGTGGGTGCAAATCGATGAGCCCATACTATCCCTGGAACTTGAAACTAAGTGGGCTGATTCATTCAAACTGGCTTATCAAGTGATTCAAGGCGATGTGAAACTATTGCTTACTACTTACTTTGATTCGGTGACTGATACGTTAGATAAAATCGTAAAACTGCCAGTGAATGGTTTACATATCGACTTGGCTGCCGCACCGCAGCAACTTGATGAAGTGGTGAATAAACTACCTGAAGATTGGGTGCTCTCTGCAGGTGCAATCAATGGCCGTAATATTTGGCGAGCTGACTTAGCCGCGCAGCTTGAGTTACTACAGCCAGTGAAAGAGAGGCTAGGAGACAAATTGTGGGTCGCAAGTTCATGTTCGTTGCTGCATAGCCCAGTCGACCTTGAGTTAGAAGAGACACTCAGCGAAGAAGTGAAGAGTTGGTTTGCCTTTGCAAAACAGAAAGTGACTGAGGTGAGCTTATTGGGTGCAGCGCTGGACGGCGATCAAAATGCCATTTTAGCGTGCGAGACTTATAGCCAGCCGATTGTAGCTCGTAAGAGTGCAACTCATGTTAATAAGCCACAGGTACAGGCTCGCCTCAACACGATTACCAAAGCACTCGCTGACCGTAGTGCCCCTTACCCAGAGCGAGCTGCACATCAGTCGGAAGTTTTAGGTTTACCATTACTGCCAACGACTACGATTGGTTCTTTTCCACAGACTGGTGAGATACGTGTTCAGCGCAGCGCTTATCGCAGCGGGAAATTGAGTGAAGCGGAATACACGACTGCACTAAAAGGTCATATCGCCGATGCGGTGAAGCGTCAAGAAGCACTCGATTTAGATGTGTTGGTGCATGGAGAAGCGGAACGTAACGACATGGTGGAGTACTTTGCAGAGAACTTAGCAGGTTTTCAGACCACCAAATTTGGCTGGGTACAAAGCTACGGCTCTCGCTGCGTGAAACCTGCGATTGTGGTCGCGGACATTGAGCGTGAAAAATCGATGACGGTTGAGTGGTCGACTTATGCACAATCACTGACATCTAAGCAGATGAAAGGCATGCTGACTGGCCCGGTCACTATTTTGTGTTGGACGTTCCCGCGTGAGGATATCTCGCGTAAAGATATTACTAACCAATTAGCATTTGCGCTGCGTGATGAAGTATCTGACCTACAAGATGCAGGAATCAACATTATTCAGATTGATGAACCTGCGATTCGTGAAGGCTTACCATTGAAAAAACGTGACCATGCAGAATACTTAGAATGGGCAGTTGATGCCTTTAAGATCTCAGCCGCGAGTGCCAAGCCTGAGACGCAAATCCATACACACATGTGTTACAGCGAGTTCAACGAAATCATTGATTCAGTGGCCGCACTAGACGCTGACGTAATTACCATTGAGACCTCTCGTTCGAATATGGAATTGCTTAAAGCGTTTGAAGAGTTCAATTACCCGAATGCTATTGGTCCAGGTGTTTACGATATTCACTCACCAAACATTCCATCGCAAGAGTGGATCATTGGTCTGTTGAAGAAAGCAGCGGAGAAAATTCCGGCAGAACGTTTATGGGCAAACCCAGATTGTGGTCTAAAGACACGTAATTGGGCAGAAACAGAAGCAGCACTGACTAACTTAGTCTCTGCGACTAAGGCACTGCGTAAAGAGTGGGAAGCCACAGAAGCTTAAGCATAGCTGATTTTAAGGTTTGATTACCAAAAAAAACAAAGGCCTCGCAAATGCGAGGCCTTCTGGTTATATGCTTGTTCAAATCTCGAATCTAACTGCTGCTCTGACACGTCTCTTTACTGATTAGCTTTTCAACCATCAATTGTCCGCGAGTGTTGCGAATCTTGATGTTATAAGCCAAGCCCATGTCTAGGTTTGCTCTTACTTCTGAGTTAGTGCAGTAGCTATTCACACTCATATCAACAACTTGGTTTAAAGGCTTCGCACCTTTAGCATCTTGGTTGTAGATCATCATGATTTCAATCACGGTGTTTTTTGCGAGTACTCGCATGACCGACAACGGGCCGTACTCAATCGGCAAGCCGGCAGATAAAACGCCAGCACGGTGCTGAGCCATCATCTCTAGCTGTCTTTGTTCGTCATGCTCACTTGATGAACAGCCTGCAAGCAGAGCTAAAGCCAGTGAGCCAATAATCCATTTTTTCACGTTAAAATACTTTCTTGAATGGTTTAACAATAACATTTTGGTAGACACCAGCAGCGATGTACGGGTCTGCGTCTGCCCATGTCTGTGCATCTTCTAAAGAATTAAACTCAGCAATCACAGTCGAACCTGTGAAGCCTGCTTCACCAGGGTTATCTGAGTCAATGGCTGGCATTGGGCCTGCTGTTAACAGTCGGCCTTCATCGTGAAGTGTTTGTAGGCGTTCTAAATGTTGTGGGCGAACACTTAGGCGTTTTTCTAATGAATTTTCGACGTCTTGAGAAAAAATCACGTACCACATATTGAGATATCCTTATTTTACTTCACTAAATTGGGGCGTTTAAATTCGCTATCTTGCTAATTTACGCGAACTAATTGGTATTGGAAGGACTAATGATAAGAAATTGTGAATTGGTGCGGGAGAGTGAGAAGGTCTTTAGCATTTTTAATCGAAATGGCTAAAGACCTTACAGTGCGATAGGGCTGTCTAAAGTCCTATTTATTGATAGGGCGAGGCTTGCCACTTTCATCAACTGCCACGTAATTGAACGTCGCGCCACACACCTTGTAACGGTCGCCGATACCGTGATCAAGTACAGGCTTAACCCATACTTCTAGGTCGATATTCATCGAGCTACGACCAATTTTAGTACAGTCACCATAAACGCACACCACATCACCTACTGAAACCGGCTGTTTGAACTCGATACTCGATACTGAAACGGTGACTATTTTGCCGTTAGAGATCTCTTTTGCCAGTATGCCGCCAGCAAGGTCGAGTTGAGACATTATCCAACCACCGAAAATCTGGCCTGCTGCATTGGTATCAGAAGGCATCGCCAAGGTGCGAAGAAGTAAAGAACCAATTGGGTTCAAAGTTGATTGAATCGTCATTGTAGTACTCTTGGTGGTATTGATTATCTTAAATAAAAACTGATGTGTTGACTGGTTGGGTACATTGGCAAATGAGTGCAATGAACAACAAGAAACCAGATGGCCGTTAATTTAGTGAGATTGTCACTAAATAATAGGCTTTATTTTGACCAGTTTCCGCAACACAGAAAAGCCAACGGCCAATGATCACGAGTATCATTGGCCGCTAGGTATAGCATATTGACAAGAATTGTAACAAAAACGGAATGAGGACTCACCCCTTGGGGTTACTTCTCGTCAGTATTTTTATCAGTTAGCTCTTGCTGCTCTTTTTGTAGCTGTTGATCTTTTGGTAAATGCTTATAGATGTAGGCACCCGTAAGCAGCGTAAATAGTAATGTTGCTATTAGCAGGCCAAACACCTTGAAGTTAACCCACACATCCAATGGTAGGCTGAAAGCAACGTAAACGTTGAGAATGGCACATAGGGTAAAAAATAGAGTCCAAGCCCAGTTGATCTTGCCCCATATGGCATCAGGCAGTGTGATCTCTTTACCCAACATGCCTTTAATTGCTGATTTTCCCATAAGGTGGCTGGCTGTCAGGCCAATAGCGAATAGAGCGTAAACGATCGTCACTTTCCATTTTATGAAGTTGTCGTCGTGCAAGAAGATGGTCATGCCACCAAATACGGCAACCATAAGGAACGTGATGATCTGCATTTTTTCTACTTTCTTGTAGAGGAAGTACGTCAAAATAATTTGAACTGCAGATGCAACGATCAAAGCACCAGTCGCTGTATAGATGTCATACATCTTATACAGCGCAAAGAAAATAATGAGAGGAATGAAATCAAGAATTTGTTTCATGAGGCACTGACTATCCAGTTAATTGAGTTGCAGACAGTCTAACGAAAACTGTCTCGATGCTAAATAGCCCGAGACAATTGGGTACTAATTAATTCAATCTAACCGCTCATCGTGTTTAACGAGTTTTAACAGATTATCTCATTGACGAGGTTTGGTAGCGAGGTATCAGCTTCTTGATGTCTTCAAGGTAGCCTTCGCTCTTCAAGCTATCTAAGGTATTTTCGAGTTCTTGCTCACTCATGGCAAAACACGTCGATTTACCCGTTGTTAGATCTAGGTACTCGTGATATTCACGCTCTGTGAAGTGGCCAATTCGATCCATTAGCAGGGTTTTAATTCCATGGTGAATTAAGCCGTAATACGTATGTCTTTGTAAGGTCATAGCCTATCCTCCGTGACAAGCTGCAGTGATAATGATGCAACCTGCTGTATATTGGTTGGGTTATCTATGACAAAGCAATTCGAATGCCATTTTTTCCAATTGAATAGAGCGTCTCCCCAATCAAATAGAATTGAACTTCTTTTCAATTAGTTAAAGGAACGTACGTTCTATTCTCTAAACACCAATACGGGGCTGACGGAAAATAGTTTTATTTTGAGAATGGTAAAATTCTCATTATGACGATCTACTGAAGCTTTTAGGCTCCTGAATTGGCAATTTGATAACCGTTAATCGACTAGCCAATCGACTAAGGTTGATAGCGAGGCATTCTGACGGTTTTTGGGTTGTAATAGGAAGTATCCATTTCCCGAAAAGACACTGCCTTCACTCACTTTCACCAATCTACCTAAATCAATATCTTGCGTGGCCAGCGTGATGTCGCCTATGGCAATACCAAACCCTTGAATGGCAGCATTCATAGCTTGATCGAGTGTCGCGAATTGCTGGTTGTTCTTACTTGAAAGGTCGTGGCTTCCTATGTGTTCCAACCAAAGTCGCCAATCACTCTGCTCATTGTTAGCGTGTAGCCAAGTGTATTGGGCAAGCTTGTGTGGCTTGATGATGGTCGACGCGTCGTTGACAAGATGGCTTTTGGTAATGCTTTGCGCTTGGCAGACAGGAGCTAGTTGCTCGTTGAACAGTAGTTGGCTAACAATTGAGTGTTGGTTTGGTTTCTTGCCATAAATAATCACCGCATCGAAGGGATCAAAGCTTGGCTCAAAAACGTGCTTGATGGTCGACGTGAGCTCGACATCAATATCAGGATAGGCCTGTTGAAAAGACATCAACTTAGGCAATAACCAAGAGGTAATACAGCTCGGTGCGTTGAGTTTGATCTTGGAGGGAGAGCTAGCCACTTGATTTAGAGCCGATTGCAGTTGATGAATCGTTCCTTGTATCAAGGGAACCAGTTCTTCTCCTTTCGGCGTTAAAGACAGCCCGCGAGCATGACGATAGAAGAGATCACAGCCAAGGCTTTCTTCAAACGACAACACCTGACGACTGACTGCACCTTGCGTGACATTGAGCTCATGTGCAGCTCGCGTAAAGTTGAGATGCCTTGCCGTAGACAAAAACGCGAGTAAGGTTTTGGTTGAAGGTAGTGTGCGATTCATATCTTGACCTATGATTTTTTATCATGGCTATTATGTGATTATTTCGATTCATTTATCAATAGTGTTCTGTTTGAATGTAAATACTTAATCATCATTTGTGATTCAATATGTGTATAAGTCACATTTTTTGAATATTAAGGCAATGATGAAGGCATTGTGATTTTGTGAAAGGGATAGCTTCTTGACATCTTTTATTGATAGCTTAGTACCTCAGGCTGTAAAAAAATTAATACCTTATCAATCGGCTAGAAGAATTGGTGGTGATGGACGTGTCTGGCTAAACGCCAATGAATTGGAAAGCTCGCTGTTTCAAGGAGAAGCAAGTCATAACCGATACCCAGACTTCTTACCACAAGATATTGCTAAGGCTTACCAAGATTACTGTGGCACTGATGCTGCGACTGTTGCCGTTCGTGGTGCAGATGAAGCGATTGATTTGCTGATCAGAACATTCTGTAAACCGGCGAGCGACAACATACTTATCTGTTCTCCAACGTATGCGATGTATGAGTTTTGCGCCGATGCATTGGCGATTAATACCTTGGACTCTCCATTGCAGGAAGACTTCAGCCTGAACGTCGCTGATATCGTGAATAAAGCGGAACTGGCGAATATCGTGTTTCTTTGTTCACCAAACAACCCAACGGGTAATGTGATTCCTAAATTGGATTTGATTCAGGTACTGGAAGGCACGATTGGAAAGTCGCTAGTGGTAGTCGATGAAGCGTATATCGAATTTGAACCACAAACGTCAGCCGTTAGCCTTATTGAACGCTATCCACATTTGGTTGTGATTCGCACTTTGTCGAAGGCGTTTGGATTGGCTGCGGTTCGTTGTGGCTTTATCTTAGCGAGTCAAAATGTGATGCAGTATATCGCGAAGCTGATTCCACCTTATCCGATGCCAGATTGTTCATCTCAAATCGTTTTAGACGCTTTGTCTGATGAACGAGTCTCAGTGATGGAAGACGCAACGCTAAAATTGGTCGAGCTACGTAACTGGTTTGCTTGTGAGTTAACGCAGTTTGATTTCATCGAGTCAGTTTACCCCTCATCGACGAACTTTATTTTGCTACGTCAAAAACCTGGGTATCAAGTGTTCAGTGTATTGGCGAAGGATGGCATTGTGATAAGGAATCAAAACCACGAACCAGCCTTGCGTAACTGCGTACGAATCAGTATTGGTAGCCAAGAGAGCATGCTAGAAGTGATAACGTCACTTACACGCTACCAAACCGAGCTACAACAGACTCAACAAGATCAGCAAAAACGAAAGTATCAACAAGATCAATATATAGAAATTCAATCTCAACTCGATAAAGATCATATCTAGGATGGCAATGATGAAAAAGATAATACTAGGACTCGCTTGTACGGCCGCTTTACTTGGTACAACGGTACAGGCAAAAGAAATCCGTTTGGCGTCAGACTTTACGTATCCGCCATTCAACTACAAAAACAGTGCCGGTGTGCCTGTCGGGTTTGATATTGAGATAGCTGATGCCTTGTGTGAGCAAGCGAAGCTCGATTGTACTTGGGTTTCACAAAGTTGGGATTCGTTGATTCCAAGTTTATTGGCAAGAAAGTCAGATGTGATCATGGCGTCGATGCGTATTACCGAAGAGCGTAAGCGCAAGATCTTGTTCACTGATAAGTACTACCAGACCCCAGCTGTGTTTGTTGCTGCTAAAAGCGCGGAGTTCAGCGTTGATGAGGCAGGCTTAGCAGGCAAAACCATCGGTGTTCAGCAAGGTACGATTCACGATCGCTACGTAACTGACAAGTTTGGCGATGTGGCAAACATTAAGCGTTATACCGGCCAAGATGAAGTTTATCTGGATCTGCAAAACGGTCGTCTAGATCTAACTTTCGGCAACTCAGATCAACTGTCATTGGCTTTCTTAGATAAGAAAGAAGGCGAGGGCTTTGAGTTCAAAGGCAAAGCAGTAACCGACAAAGCCTACATTGGCGAGGGTACGGCGTTAGCATTAAGAAAACAGGATTCAAAACTGGCGAAACAATTCAATGCCGCGATTGAGGAGATCAGATCGAACGGTACCTACGACAAGATCGCGTCTAAGTACTTTACGTTTGATATCTATGGCGCTGATTTATAATTCGTCTAACGCCTAAATTAGAACACCAAAAACAAAAAATCCGAGGGCTGTGAGGCTCTCGGATTTTTTAGTTTAAGCTGGTGGTGCTAATTCAGTCACCACTAGCTTAGCGTTTATTTATTACGCTTGCTGTTTTTGTAGCTCAGCTTCTTTCGTTTCGTCTTCGATTAGAGAATCAACGATTACGGCACATGCTGCATCACCAGTGATGTTTAGAGCAGTACGGATCATGTCGAAGATACGGTCGAGAGCGAACAACAGAGGTAGACCTTCGATAGGGATACCAGCCGCAAGAAGAACTGCAACCACTAGGAAAGAAGGACCTGGAACACCAGCTTGACCAACTGCACCTAGCGTAGACGTTACGATGATAGCAACGTAAGCGCCCATAGATAGGTCGATGTTGAACAGCTGTGCGAAGAAGATAGCCACTAGGCCGTAGTAGATCGCGTTACCAGACATGTTGATCGTCGCGCCAAGAGGCAGAACGAATGAAGCAGTAGAGTTACGAACGCCAAGCTCTTTCTCAACTGTTTCCATTGTTACTGGTAGTGTTGCCATTGATGAAGCAGTTGATAGTGCTACCGCTTGAGGCTTCTTCATTGCTACTAGGAACTTCTTAGCTGAAGTCTTAGTGAAGATTTGAATCATCAGTGGGTAGGCAACAAAGCCGAAAATCAGGATCGCAGCGATGTAAACAATGAACAGTTTGAACACAACCATAAGTGCGCCGAAACCGAAAGTACCTACTGCTTCTGCCATTAGGCCGAATACGCCAAGTGGTGCGATGATCATCACCTTGTTGATCATCCAAACCATAGCGTCAACAATCGCGTTTACGCCATTGATGATAGGGTCACGTTTTTCTTTCGCTTGCTTAGAAAGCGCGATACCAAAGAACAAGCAGAAAACGAGAATTTGCAGAATGTTTGCTTCATTCAATGATTGGAAAACGTTGGTAGGGATCATGCCAGTGATGGTTGCCCAGAACGTTGGAAGTTCGCCTTTCGCAGCGTATTCAGAAGAGAACATGCCTTCAACGCCAGAAACATCGATACCACGACCCGGTTCGAATACTTCACCCATTACCAGCGCTAGTGCTACAGCAAGTGCAGACGTTAGTGCAAAGTAACCTAGTGTTGTTACACCGACTTTACCTGCAGATGAACTGTTGCCCAGACCAGCAGCACCTGAAATCAGTGCAACTGCTACTAGAGGGATAACCAGCATCTTGATCAAATTGATGAAGATAGCGCCCAGTGGAGCGAACATAGTTGCGCTGTCACCCATCATCGCACCGACTACAGTACCGACGATCATTGCAATAACGACTTGAACGCCGATGTTGCTTAGTAAACTCTTTTCTTTTAACACTTCCATAACCTCTGTGCTACTAAATATAAAAATCCCAGAACTACTCACCAATGTACGATGTACCATTGGATTAATATTTCGCGAAGAGTTTTACACGTATCCTTTACATTTATCAATATGAGCAGAGGTGAAAGTCCTCCAAAAATAGGTGGTCTAATGTCATTTGTTGATTTTGCACAACAATGCAATCGTTTGCTTTGGTTTTTTATTGCGATGTTATTTGTTGGATTTATAAAAGTCTTTTTGCTGGGTGCTTTGTGAATGATTTCGAGGCGTTGGTATTAGAACTGTTTTGTTAACATTTGGTTTTCATTTTTGGGTGTTTTTTAGTCTGGGGATTTGAGTGAATTGAAAGATGCGTGTTGTGTGAAATTTCGCCTGAACTATGCTTAAGGTATCTATTTATTACCAAGATGTTATCTCTACGCTTTAAATAAAACGTCTATCTAGCATCTCAGTTGTAAGGAGAGGGGCTATGACTTTTATATTAAAGTACTTGTTTGCGTTTTTTCTGTTGTTCAGCTCTGTGTTTGCTCAGGCCGATGATGTCTGGGTTATTGAGGTGAATGGAGGGATAGGTCCCGCGACCAGTGACTACCTCACTAGAGAAATAGAACAAGCTTACGATGAGCAAGCTAAATTCATCATTTTGAAAATGAACACGCCCGGCGGGTTAGATTCGTCGATGCGCGACATTATTCGATCCATCACCACGTCACCGATTCCGATAGCAACTTGGGTTGGGCCCGCGGGCTCACGTGCGGCGAGTGCGGGAACCTACATTCTACTTGCTAGTCACATTGCCTCCATGGCGCCCGGAACTAATTTGGGCGCAGCCACGCCGGTGTCTCTTGGCGGTGGCAAAGCGCCGACTAATCCATTATCACCTCAAGACGATGCCAATAAAGATGATAACGCGTCAGCAAGTGAGCAAGACGAAACGAAACAAGAGAATTCAGACCAAGTAAAAGCCTCCACTGCGATGGAGAAGAAAGTCATCAATGATGCTGCTGCCTACATCGTTAGTTTGGCTAAGCTGCACAAACGTAACGAAGAATGGGCAGAAAAAGCGGTAAGAGAAGCGGCGAGTTTGGACTCAGAGAATGCGCTCGAACTTAACGTGATTGATTTCATCGCGAGCGACCTACAGCAATTGGTTGAGTTGAGTAATGGACGCACCATCATAATCAATGGTGTCAGTCAGGAAGTCCAACTTAGTGATGTTGCTTTTGTCGAGCGAGAACAAGACTGGCGCTTTAGTTTGCTTTCGGTGATCACTAATCCAAATGTTGCTTACATTCTGATGCTAATCGGTATCTATGGCTTGCTCCTTGAGTTCTATAACCCCGGCGTTGGTTTACCGGGTGTATTAGGGGGAATTTGTTTGCTACTCGCCATGTATTCCTTACAAATGCTGCCAGTGAGTTACGCAGGCCTTGCGTTAATTCTATTGGGAATTGCCCTCATGGTGGCAGAAGCCTTTAGCCCGAGTTTTGGTATCTTCGGGTTGGGTGGCGTCGCCGCATTCACTTTGGGCTCGATCATGCTGATGGACACAGAGGTACCGGGTTACCAAATTGCATTGCCGCTAATCATTGGGATCAGTTTGTTCTCTGTTGCCTTTATCGTCGTCACCATATCCATGTTAGTTCGAGTGAGAAGCAAGCCAGTGACTACGGGGATGGAAGCGGTTGTCGGTGATACAGGTAAAGTGGTAAGCGGTTTCCCAGGAGCAGGTCGAGTATTGGTCGAAGGTGAGATCTGGCAAGCTAAGTGCGCTAATGAACTGAAAGCAGGGCAGAGTATCAGAGTCACCAAGCTCACAGGGCTTTCTTTGGATGTTGAAGCGCTGTCCGATGATACACCATCGAAACTTGGTTAGTGCGGACTGTTAGCACGTATTGTTAGCGTGGAATGCTAGGACAAACTTGATTGAATTATTTATTGCTTAACCATCGTTACCATTAGGGGGCGGTTATGTTTATACACACTATAGGTATTGTCATCGTGCTCGTTATCTTGTTGATAGCCAGTATGTTCAGAGTTCTGCGCGAGTACGAGCGTGCAGTAGTGTTCTTCTTAGGGCGCTTTTACGGTGTTAAAGGACCTGGTTTGATAATCATCATTCCTTTTATCCAACAAATTGTGCGAGTGGATCTACGAACTATCGTTTTGGATGTACCGACGCAAGATTTGATTACTCGAGATAACGTGTCGGTTAAGGTCAATGCTGTGGTCTATTTTCGAGTGCTTGATCCGAAAATGGCGATCAACAACGTTGAGAACTATCTTGAGGCCACCAGTCAACTTTCACAAACAACGTTACGTTCTGTTCTAGGGCAACATGAGTTGGACGAGCTATTGTCAGAGCGAGAAGAGCTCAATAGAGATTTGCAATCGATACTGGATCAACACACCGATAACTGGGGGATTAAGATTGCCAATGTCGAGATCAAGCATGTCGATCTAGATGACAGCATGGTGCGAGCTCTTGCTAAACAAGCAGAGGCGGAACGTTCTCGTCGAGCCAAGGTGATACATGCAACGGGTGAGTTAGAGGCATCAACTAAGTTAAGAGAAGCCGCGGAAGTGCTAAACAAAGCACCTAACGCCATTCAGTTGCGTTACATGCAGACTCTAACCGAAGTGGCGAATGAACGCACCACGACCATCGTCTTCCCGATGCCTGTCGACTTGGTGGATAAGATCACCGACCCCATCAAAGCGACACTTAATGAAGCTGCTATTAAGAAAGCGATGAAAGTGGATGATTAGCTAGCGTGAATGACAAGCAATAAAAAAGGCTCCACATCTGTGGAGCCTTTTGATATTTGAAGAGTTAGTTCTATTTATTGACCGTAGATTACTTTTGCGTAGCCGCTTTCATTGGCGTAACAAACTCAGCAAGTGCTTTAAGCATTGCTTCTGGTTGTTCAACGTTGTTTTCAATGATTTTTACGACCGCTGAGCCAGAGATCGCACCGGCAGCGCCAGCTTCGATGGCTTCTTTGACTTGCTCAGGAGCCGAGATACCGAAACCAAGCAGTGCTGGTGGCGCGTCAAACTTGTTCAAACGATCAAGCAGTGCGGTTACTGGCATGTTTGCTTTGGTTTCTGCACCCGTTACGCCAGCACGAGAAAGTAGGTAAGTGTAACCACCACCTAGCTCAGAAACTGATTGAAGCGTCTCATCACTTGCTGTTGGTGGAGCAATAAAGATTGGGTGAACGCCAAACTTCTTCGCTGCCGCAACAAACTCGCCACTTTCGTTAGTTGGTACGTCAGCAATCAATACTGAATCGATACCCGCATTAGCACAACGCTCGTAGAAGTTCTCGATACCACGTGCGTAAACCAAGTTCGCGTACATCAGTAGGCCAATTGGTAGCTCTGGGTATTTCGCGCGGATTTGTCCAATAAGATCAAAACACACATCAGGTGTTACTTTAGAATCTAACGCACGAATGTTCGCACCTTGGATTGTTGGGCCATCAGCCAGTGGATCAGAGAACGGAATGCCAAGTTCAAGCGCATCAGCCCCCGCTTCTACCAGCGTTTCCATGATCTTAAGTGATTGCTCAGGGTTAGGATCGCCAACCGTTACGAATGGTACAAATGCGCCCTGATTCTTTTCAGCTAAGCGAGTGAAGAGTGATTGATAGCGATCCATTATAATGCTCCTTTCTCTTTAAGAATGTCGTGTACAGAGAAAATGTCTTTGTCACCACGGCCAGATAAGTTAACTACCAATAGTTGTTCTTTCTCTGGGTCGTCGTGAGCCATTTTGATTGCATGAGCCAAAGCATGAGATGACTCTAGCGCTGCGATAATACCTTCGTTACGTGCGATAGCTTGGAAAGCTTCTAGTGCTTCGTCATCAGTCACGTTGTCGTATTCAGCACGGCCAATGGCATTTAGGTGCGCGTGTTGAGGACCAACTGATGGAAAGTCTAGACCCGCAGAAACAGAGTAAGACTCTTCCACTTGGCCATTTTCATCTTGCATTAGCGGTGCTTTCATACCGAAGAAGATGCCGGTTTTACCGTGTTTAAGCGGCGCGCCGTGTTGGTCGGTATCAATACCTTTACCTGCAGGCTCAACACCGATTAGGCGTACAGACTCTTCTTCAATGAAGTCAGCGAACATACCGATAGCGTTTGAACCACCGCCGACACAAGCGATAACCGCATCAGGAAGGCGACCTTCACGAGCTAGAATTTGGTTCTTCGTCTCTTCACCAATCATGCGTTGGAAATCACGAACAATCGTTGGGAATGGGTGAGGACCCGCAGCCGTACCCAGTAGGTAGTGTGCGTCTTCATAAGTTGCAGACCAGTCACGTAGCGCTTCGTTACATGCATCTTTTAGCGTTGACGAGCCAGAATGAACAGGGATAACCTCTGCGCCCATTAGCTTCATGCGGAACACGTTCGGGCTTTGACGTTCAACGTCTTTTGCACCCATGTAAACACGACACTTCAGACCTAAGAGAGCACAAGCTAGAGCCGTTGCAACACCGTGTTGGCCTGCGCCAGTCTCAGCGATGATTTCCTGCTTACCCATGCGTTTTGCCAGCAATGCTTGACCAAGTACTTGGTTTGTCTTGTGGGCGCCACCGTGAAGTAGATCTTCACGCTTAAGGTACAGTTTGGTTTTTGTGCCTTTAGTTAGGTTACGAGTCAACGTTAGTGCCGTTGGACGACCAGCGTACTCTTGAAGAAGCGTCATGAATTCACTGCGGAACTCAGGATCGGCTTGCGCATCGATAAATGCTTGTTCAAGTTGGTCTAGTGCTGGCACTAGGATCTGCGGTACGTATTGACCACCGTATTCACCAAAGTAGGCATCGAGTTTAGCCATTGTGTTATTCCTTCAATTCTATTGATGTGTATTCACACCAAGTCATTTAATCTTGCTTGAGCTCCGCAAAAGGCAAAGCCCACAAATAAGTTTCTAGTGATTAGGCTCGTAATTTAGAAAAGCTTAGTAATTACGAATCGCTGTAAAAGCGCGTTGCAGTTTGTCTGCGTCTTTTTTACCTGGAGCTGATTCAACGCCAGAGTTTAGGTCTAATCCTAAGCAGCCTAACTTAGCCGCTTGGTTAGCATTTTTTGGATTTAGACCACCAGCCAACATGATTGCGCTTTGGTTATTGATTAGGCTCCAATCGAACGCTTGACCAGTACCACCTGTTTGAGAACCCACTTTAGTATCGAGTAGGTGACGAGTCACGTTGCTTTCCAGTAATTCTGGTAGTGAGCTTTTAGCACCGGAAGCAACACCGTAAGCTTTCCAAATCTCAACGCTTTCAGGCAGTGATTGCTTTAGTTCATCGACAAACGCTTGAGACTCGTCACCGTGCAGCTGCACAGCGAACAGGCCTAGCTCAGAAACCGTTTTTGCCACGTCAGTAACGCTATGGTTTTGGAACACGCCGACATAGTTTAAAGGAGCGCCACTCATGGTCAAACGAGCCGCTTCAATATCCACATGACGTTTAGATGCTTCAACGAAAATCAAACCACCGAAGACTGCACCTGCTTGATACGCTTTCGCGGCATCGTCAGGGTGGGTTAAACCACACACCTTATTTTCACCGAGTGTCACTTTACGTACCGCAAGTTCAAGGTTCTTTTCAGCCATCAGAGAGCTGCCGATTAGGAAGCCATCTGCAAACGTTGAAAGGTCACGAACTTGTTGGTGAGTGTAGATACCAGACTCTGAAATCACGACTGCGTTTGGAGCCAGTTCACGAATCAGCGGAGCCAACTCTTTGGTACGATTCAAATCAGTCGAAAGGTCACGAAGGTTACGGTTGTTAATGCCGATCACTTTTGCTTTTAAAGAGACTGCGCGATGAAGTTCTTCTTCGTTGCTGACTTCGGTTAGCACACCCATGTTGAGTGAATGTGCGACTTCCGCCAGCGCTTTGTACTCTTCGTCATCCAATACCGATAGCATCAACAAGATTGCGTCAGCTGAGTAGTGACGAGCTAGGTACACTTGGTAGGTATCAACCATGAAGTCTTTACACAAAATAGGCTGCTTAGCAATGCTGCGAACTTTAGGTAAAAACTCAAAGTCACCTTGGAAGTACTTCTCGTCTGTCAGCACTGAAATCGCGTTTGCGTGGTTGTTGTAAACTGATGCAATGTAGTCCAGGTCAAACTCGTCACGGATTAAACCTTTTGACGGAGAGGCTTTCTTACACTCAGTGATGAAAACGGTTTGCTCACCACTCAGAGCATCATAAAAGCTGCGGTCTGTTGAAGTTAGTGACGCTTTAAATTCGTTTAGTGGTTGAGTCTGCTTACGCGCTTCAACCCATTGGTATTTATCACGAACGATTTTTGCTAATACTTCCGCCATTTCAGCTTCTTTGACTGAAACGTGGGTCGACAGTTTATCGGTAGTCTGTGTCATGTTCTTTGTCTCAATTCGTCGTTCGTTAGGCGTGAGCAGCAAGCTTTTGCACAAGCTCGTAAGCTTTACCTGAGTTCATCGCGTCAATTGCTTGTTGTGCGTTGGCTTTTAGATCTTCATGACCAAATAGACGCATCAGTAGAGCAACGTTGACTGCCACTGCGCCAACTTGAGCATCAGTGCCTTTACCCGTCAGTATATCGGTTGTGATGGCTTTGTTTTCTTCTGGCTCGCCGCCCTTGATTGCTTCAAGAGGGTGAGTGTTCAAACCAAAGTCAGCCGGAGTTACGGTGTACTCGTTAATCTCGCCATCTTTAATTTCAGCAACGATAGTCTCGCCATGAATCGCCACTTCATCTAGGCCACTACCGTGAACAACCGCAGCACGCTTCATGCCCATTTGCAGCATGGTTTCTGCGATCGGGCGAACCAACTCTTTGCTGTAAACACCCATTAGCTCGATGTTAGGGCGAGCAGGGTTAATCAGTGGGCCAAGAATATTGAAGATAGTGCGCGTTTTCATTGTTTGACGAACCGGCATCGCGTGACGTACACCAACGTGATACTGCGGAGCAAATAGGAATGCTACGCCAAGTTCATCAACAGCAGTACGTGTGTCTTCTGCTGTCATCGCTAGGTTGATACCGAATGAATCCAGTAGGTCGGAAGAGCCTGATTTGCTCGATACACTACGGTTACCGTGTTTCGCGACTTTTAAGCCACACGCTGCGGCAACAAATGCAGAAGTCGTCGAGATATTAATGGTGTTGTGACCGTCGCCACCTGTACCTACGATGTCTGCGAAATCGTAATCAGGGCGCGGAAACGGGTTTGCATTCGCAAGCAGTGCTTTCGCTGCACCTGCGATCTCATCGGGCGTTTCGCCTTTGATTTTCAGTGCCGTTAGCGCAGAAGCCATCAAGATTGGGTCAAGTTCGCCCTTGATGATCACATCAAACAATTGTTGGCTTTCTTCTTGAGTAAGAGACTGCTGTTCGTAAAGTTTATTAATCTGTTCCATGATCGTTTCCTATTTTCCAGTCTTTTCAAGGCGAAGAGGTTTCTCAAGAGCCCATTCGATAGCGTTTGCTAGAAGCGTTGCACCGTAGGTCGTCATAATTGATTCAGGGTGGAATTGGAATCCACAAACCTTGTCTTGTTCTTGAACTACAGACATCACCAAATCATCGACTTCAGCGGTCACCGTTAGGCTATCGGATACATGCGTTGCCACTAAAGAGTGGTAGCGAGCAATAGCCAGTGGCGAAGGTAAGCCTTGGTAAGTCGCATGGTTTTGGTGTTCCATCATTGACACCTTACCATGAATGATTTCGCCTGCGCCTGCAACGGTACCGCCATAAGCTTCAACGATCGCTTGGTGGCCTAAGCAAATGCCAATCATTGGCACTTTGCCTTTTAGCAGCTGAATCAGCTCAGGCATGCAGCCCGCGTCTGCTGGAGCGCCGGGGCCAGGTGAAAGTAGGGCAACAGGGTTGTCTAATTCGTTGATCGCCGCTTCAACCACCTTTGCGGGAATGTTGTTACGGTAAATCTTAACGCTGTGACCTAATGAACGAAATTGGTCTACAAGGTTGTAAGTGAACGAGTCGAAGTTATCGATGAATACAATATCAGCCATGATTACGACTCCTTCTTATTTGATGAGTGTTGGTTTGTAGCAGAGCTCTTAGTATGCGCTGCTTGAATCGCAGAGATGACCGCTTGAGCTTTGCCGCGAGTCTCATCAGCTTCTGCTTGTGGGTCTGAGTCGAATACTACACCAGCGCCAGCTTGTACTTGTGCTACACCATCTTCAACGTAAGCAGAACGAATCACGATACACGTATCTAACGTGCCTTCACCTGTTAGGTAACCTACTGCACCGCCATAGCTACCACGACGCGTTTTTTCTACATCACGAATAAGCTGCATTGCGCGGATTTTTGGTGCGCCTGTTAGCGTACCCATGTTCATACAAGCTTGGTAAGCGTGCAGCGCATCTAAGTCTTCACGCAGTTGACCAACAACACGAGAAACCAAATGCATCACATGGCTGTAGCGATCAACTTTCAGTAGGTCTGCTACGTGGCGAGTGCCAGCTTCGGCAATACGTGCCACATCGTTACGCGCTAGGTCGACAAGCATCATGTGCTCGGCGTTTTCTTTCTTGTCGGTGCGCAGTTCAAGCTCGATACGGCTGTCTAGGTCGAAATCAATTTGACCATCAGGACGCTTGCCGCGACGACGAGTACCCGCAATTGGGTAGATCTCGATTTGATTGGTTTCGGTCTCGTACTTAAGCGCACTTTCTGGAGATGCACCGAATAGAGTAAACAGCTCGTCTTGCATGTAGAACATGTAAGGGCTTGGGTTACTTTGCTTAAGTTCTTTATAAGCCGCCAGTGGAGCAGGGCAAGGTAAAGTAAAGCGGCGTGAAGGCACCACTTGGAATACGTCGCCTTTAACTACGTACTCTTTTAAATCACGAACCGTTTGGCAGAAGTCTTCATCTGAAACGCTCGGTACCGCTTCAACGTTGTCGAGCGGCGTTACTTCAGTGATTGCTTTCAGTGACTGGCACTGAGTTTGAATGTCAGCTAAACGGTCAGTTAATTGCGCTTTGATGCTGTCATCTTGAGCGAACAAGCTCGCATGAAGTAGGCCTTCGTTCTCTTGGTGGTCGAAACGCAATAGTGTTTCCGCAACGTAGAATACAAAGTCAGGACAATTGTTGGTTGCTTCAGCATCACCTAGCGGTTCAAAGTTAGCCACGATGTCGTAAGCGAATAAGCCCGCCATGAATAGCGCGTGTTTGTTATCTGCGTCTTGCTCAAAGCTGTGCTGAACCAAACGCAGTGCATCGAATGAAGAGGCTTCTCTTAAACGTGAGTCTTCGTCTAATTCGTTGCTTGGTTCGACAAAAGTCAGCGTCAAAACGTTATCAGTAAGGTCAGATTTTATTTCTGCTTTCACGTTTTGAGTGAGATTTTTGATAAGCGCTTGACCGTTTTCAGTCAATGCTTGAAAGGTTACTTCATGTCCGCGACATACGATACGAACAGCAGAGTCGATAAGGAGCAGGCTTGTTAGGTTCTGTTTGGATTCAATCTCAGCCGATTCCAACAGCAAACTGTCTGTTTTGTTTTCACACAGAGTATGAAAAACGCTGGTTGGATCTTGCGAGTAAGGAACTGATGAATTGATGACCTCAATGGTTCCCAGCTTTTTGATTTCAATGGCCTTGTTCACAAGACCTCCTTTATGATTCTTTAAATTTCCTGCCGTACATAGTCGCATAAAGATACCTTTCACCCAATCTAGAATATGGTCAATTCGATGATTTGTTAGTCAGTTGAATGTGAGATGTTCGACAAATTAAAAAGCCCGCTATTAAAGCGGGCTTAGTGATAACTTTTTTATAAACAAACTGTTTAACTAGAAGTACACGTTAGCCCACCAAGAACTTGTCCAAGTGCGCCACCAATTAAGCTCTGAACTTGCTTCTACTGAAGAAAGTTCTAAAACTTTATCTTTATGGTTTTGGTTAAATTCTTGTAACATGGTGAACCTATCAAATGTGATACTTCGTATTTGTGTACTAGTTAACTAGTTTTCCGCTTGCGGGTCAAGTGTGTTGACACAAATATAACGATAAAAATTGAAAACAATGAAAAAGAATATATGAGAATTGATCTACATAGTCATACAACAGCCTCAGATGGCCGACTTACTCCACCTGAGCTAATTGACCGAGCGCTTGGCTTTAATATCGAAGCGCTAGCGATTACAGATCATGACACGACTGATGGGCTTGCTGAAGCACGCAGCTATATTGCTGATAACAACCTTCCTATTCAGCTGATCAACGGCATTGAGATTTCGACCGTTTGGCAAAACAAAGATATTCATATTGTTGGGTTAAACGTTGATCCTGAGTCACCAGAACTCAAAGCGCTCATTGAGCAACAGAAGCAACACCGTATTGGACGCGCAGAGATGATTGCTCAACGTCTTGAGAAAGCGACTCGTGAAGGGGTGCTAGAAGAAGTTAAATTGATTGCAGGTGATGCGCCTATTACTCGCGCTCACTTTGCTAAGTGGTTAGTCGACAACGGCTACGCAAAAACCATGCAGCAGGTGTTTAAAAAGTTTCTTACTCGCAATAACCCAGGTTATGTGCCGCCGACGTGGTGCTCAATGAGTGATGCTGTCACGGCCATTCATGCTGCTGGTGGCCAAGCCGTACTCGCTCACCCTGGGCGATATGGCCTTACAGCCAAGTGGGTTAAGCGCTTGCTAGCTGCATTTGTTGAAGCGAAAGGGGATGCGATGGAAGTCGCTCAACCTCAGCAAGCGCAACAAGAAAGACGCACACTCGCGGATTATGCTATACAATACAAACTATTAGCCTCCCAAGGCAGTGATTTCCATTACCCATCTCCGTGGATGGAACTTGGACGTAATCTCTGGCTACCTTCTGGGGTCGAAGAAGTATGGAAAGATTGGGAGTTTCAAACGGTTTCACCATCTGAATAGTCTTTAGGTGAACCAGCTCCTTCTGATGATAGAGTCGAGAGATTCGATAACGAGGATCAACAATGAGCCAGTTTTTTTATGTACACCCAGATAACCCACAAGCACGCTTAATTACTCAAGCGGTTGCGATTATTCGTAATGGCGGCGTAGTGGTTTATCCAACAGATTCCGGTTATGCGCTGGGCTGTCAGCTTGAAAACAAACAAGCACTTGAACGTATCTGTAAAATTCGTCGCATCGATGACAAGCACAACTTCACGTTGTTATGCCGTGATCTTTCTGAATTATCACTGTATGCACGCGTCGATAACGTGGCTTTCCGTCTACTGAAAGCACACACGCCAGGTGCTTACACGTTTATCTTTAAAGCAACCAAAGAAGTACCAAAGCGTTTGATGAACGCCAAGCGTAAAACGATTGGTATTCGTGTCCCAGACAACAAGATTGCACTCGACTTGTTGGAAGCGATGGGCGAACCACTGATGTCGACGTCATTGATTCTTCCGGGTAACGAGACAACTGAGTCGGATCCAGAAGAAATTCGTGACAGCCTAGAGCATGCGGTTGATGTCATTTTGAATGGTGGTTACTTAGGTGAGCAACCGACGACGGTTATTGACTTTAGTGATGATGATGCCGTGGTTCTACGTCGTGGTGCTGGCGATCCTGCGCCGTTTGAATAATCGCTTTACTGATTAACAGTCTGTAACGATACAGCAAACCTGCCAGAGTAAATAACAAGTGCTTTTTGGCAGGTTATTTGCGATAATACGCGACCGCGATTTGGTCGCGAAAAATTCATTCGACGTCTGTGAAGACGACAATTAGGTAGAAAAGAGTAAATGAGCGAAAAATTACAGAAGGTTTTAGCGCGAGCTGGTCACGGTTCTCGTCGTGAACTAGAAGGTTTAATCAAATCTGGTCGTGTAAGTGTTAACGGTCAAGTTGCGAAACTGGGCGAGCGTCTTGAAGACGAGAACTCAGTGATCCGTATCGATGGCCATACTGTTTCAGGCAAGGCTTCTGAAGAAGTGGTTTGTCGTGTACTTGCTTACTACAAACCTGAAGGTGAGCTTTGTACTCGTCACGATCCTGAAGGCCGCCGTACTGTTTTCGATCGTCTACCTAAGATCCGTGGTTCTCGTTGGATTTCAGTTGGTCGTCTTGATGCAAACACATCGGGTCTTTTGCTTTTCACTACTGATGGTGAACTTGCAAACCGTCTAATGCACCCAAGCCGTCAGGTTGAACGTGAGTACTTAGTACGTGTGTTTGGTGAAGTGACTGAGCAAAAAGTAAAAAACGTTACTCGTGGCGTACAACTTGAAGACGGCATGGCTCGTTTTGAAGATGTGGTTTACGCTGGCGGTGAAGGTATGAATCATACTTTCTACGTAGCGATTAACGAAGGTCGTAACCGTGAGGTTCGTCGTCTTTGGGAATCTCAAGAAACAACAGTAAGCCGCCTGAAACGTGTACGTTACGGTGATATCTACCTTGATAAGAAACTGCCTCGTGGCGGTTGGAAAGAGCTAGATCTTCAAGAAGTTAACTACCTGCGTGAGCTTGTTGAGCTTAAGCCAGAGAAAGAGACTTTGTTGGATCTTGATCCTTCAAACACTTCTCGTAAGCGTGAGCGTTCTCGTAGCCAAAAAATTCGTCGTGCTGTTAAGCGTCACGAAGAGCGTGCAAACGCACCAAAAGGCCGTAGCAACCAAACTAAACGCAAGAAGCCTGCAACTCGCGGTACTACAACACCTGATTCAGGTCGTAGTGCTCCAGCTGCAAACAAAGGCAAACCTCAGGCTAACAAAAGTAAGCCTAAGCTGAACAACGGTCGTCCGGCTAAACCAGCTAAGCCAAGAACACGTCAGTAATTACGTAAGTTCTTACGCGTAAGCTTCATTAGCTGAAAGCACTGAATACTAAAAACCTGCTCATTGAGCAGGTTTTTTTACGTCTGAAGCAATAGAAGATGAGGGATGCGAATAACCGAGTATCGAAAACATGCTGCTATAAACGACAGTAAGCGTGCCTTTCGTGTACGCGCATCTATAATCTGCTCGTATTTCGTATTTCGTATTTCGTATTTCGTATTTCGTATTTCGCATCTTTGACTATTTATGATTCGAGAAGTTATCGCCTTTCGCCAGTCGGTCGTAAAGCACAACATTCACTGATGCCGCTAGATTCATGCAGCCGTTGGTTGGAACGTAAATCGTCTCACGACAGAAGTCGGTGATCTCTTTCTTTAGCGTGCCATCTTCTGGGCCAAAAATGTAAAACGCACGTGGTGGGTGCTTGTAATCAGGTAGTGGCTTAGCACCTTCAATCAGATCAACAGCAACCGGCACGCAGCCTACTGGAATAATATCTTTCAGCTCTTCAACACCAATTAAAGGCAGGGCTAGGTGCTTTTCTTTGGTGTCGGTATGGAATTTTCGCGCATGGTCGTAGCGTGTACCAGTGTAAAACACAGAGTTGGCGCCGTAGCAGCCAGCTGCTCGCATTACAGAGCCTACGTTTTCAGGCGTCTTTGGGTTAACTAGGCCAATGCAGGCATAGCCTTTTGATTGTGTGTCTGTTTTTGCTTTGGTCATAATCAGTGAATCTAAAGTTGATGATGAAAGTGAGTAATCACGATGAGAAATGGCGTGATAAAAATAGCCGAGCAATCGGCTCGGCTAACTTTTAACTCGCTTACATGAATACTTGTTTACTCATGCAAATGAGCGTCAACAGCGGTATTAGTCGCGTTTCCACAGCATGTGACAGAACTTATGGTCTGGATCACGGCTGATTAGCATGCGAGCAAATACGTCGTCAAGAACGTCATCAGCTTCATTCACAAGACCAATTCGCACTTCAGCGTAGATTTCTTTGTCGACTTCAAAGCCAACATGTTCAACCCAATCATCGCCAGTTTCAACAAGCTCTGCTGCGCCACGATCTTCAAACTGAGCCGTGAAAAGAATCACGTCTGCAGGTTCTAGGTTGTCAGGTGCCATCTCTAGGAAGATGTCGTATGCAGTGTCAATTGCGTCGTCATAAGACATTAGGTCGTTAGCTTCGGTCATAATAAGTATCTTAGCTTGCGCGGTTCATGTATTTACGTTCAGCAGTGTTTACTACTACTTTGTCGCCAGTCGCGATGTACTCAGGTACTTGGATAGTAAGACCTGTAGAAAGACGAGCAGGCTTAGTACGAGCAGACGCTGATGCACCTTTGATTGAAGGGTCAGTCTCTTCGATAACTAGCTCAACAGAGGTTGGTAGCTCAAGCGTTGCAGCGTTGCCATCGATAAGGATCGCGTACATGCCTTGAGTTTCTTCGTTGATGAACAGTAGTTCGTCTTCGATTGTTTCACCGTTGAAGATGAATTGTGTGTAATCTTCGTTATCCATGAAGATGTACTCGTTGCCATCAACGTAAGAGAACATTACTGCACGCTTAGTTACGTCGATAGTTTCAACGATTTCGTCAGCCTTGTGGCGAACTTCAGTTTTAACGCCAGTTGCTACATCGTTACCACGGAAGCGGTAAATCTTTTGGCCACCGCGGCCGCCTGGTGTTGTTACTTCGATATCTTTAACGATCACTGTTTTGCTTTCTACTGTGATAGCAAAACCTTTTTTAATTTCACTTGCTCTAGGCATTTTGTGTTTGTCCTTAGTGGGTCTATCCGCTGATTATATCTCGGAGATGCTATAAATAGGAATAGCTTGAATCATAAAGTCACCTAGGCGATCATAGAGTTACTGTTAAATCATGATTTTATTTACCGAAACGACCTATGCCGCTACCCGTTATTGACCCAACACAGCCATTTCAACCTGAATTTCAACCTGTGGTTAACGATCTGATTACCTTTCTAAAAGGTGGGTTAGGATCTAATCTACACAGTGTCTATATTTATGGCAGTGTCGCTCGCAAGCAAGCCGTCGTCGGTCGCTCAAATCTTGATGTGGTTGTGGTGACACATCGCCCGTTTCCTGATCAGCGAACCACGCTGTTAAACACCATTAAATGGCGCTTCCAAAAAAGCTTCCCGCAGGTCACTCAAGTGGCGATTAAAACTACCTTAGTGAGCGAGATAGTCGATTTCGACAACATCTTCACTTGGGGCTTTATGCTCAAGCATTTGGCGGTATGTGTGCACGGTGAAGACTTATCGGATTGCTATGGTGATTTTGAAACGAGTTGGGAAATTGCCAAGCATTGGAACATGGATGCTGAAAACTGGTTAGCGGTGTATCGCAACAAAATTGCCCGAGCAACAACGCCAGAACAACAAGTGGCCGCGCAAGTGATCATTGCCAAGAAGCTGCTAAGAGCAAGTTATTCTTTGGTGATGTATCGCGATAAGTATTGGTTTGATGATCCTGTCGAATGTGGCCAACAGTTCTTGAAGTATCACCCAGATAGAGAAGTTGAAATTCAACGATTGGGCATCTTACTTTCTGGAAGAGCGATTCCGAAACGTTCGGTTATCGGCATTCTGGATGGTTTTGGAGAGTGGCTAGTTAAGCAGTACCAGAAAACAGAGTTTCGAATCGGATAGAGCTTCGTAATCTATCGATATAAAAAAGCAGAGCGAATTGAACACTCCTCTGCTTTTTTGTTTCTATTACAGCTCAAAGTAGTTTTAGAATAGACCTAACTGCTGTCCGCTGACTCTTTCAAAATCTAAGCCAATAAAGGGCAAGATTGCCTCTGCGACGGGTTTAATCTGCTTATCGATATAGTGCTGATAATCGATACCACTCTTTAAATACTCTTTCGGCTCAGGGCCACTCAGAGTAATCAAATACTCAATACGTCCTTTGTTTTGGTATTGAAGAGGGCGTCCTAACTGAGCATTTATTTCATCGGCCATTCTTGCAGCCCTGACTTGTGGCGGAATGTTCTTTTGGTACTCATGTAGCTTACGACGCAGACGCTTCTGGTAAACCAATAAATCGTCATGTTTACCCGCTGAAGTCTCATCAACAAATTGTCTGACATAGTCGGTAGGGTCTTGGTCGTGAAATACCATCTCATACAGGGTTTGTTGGAATTGCTGTGCGAGAGGTGTCCAATCGGTGCGCGCACTCTCTAGTCCTTTAAAGATGATCTTCTCTTTATCACCTTGAGTGATTAAGCCCGCATAACGTTTCTTCGAGCCTGTTTCTGAGCCTCTAATGGTTGGCATTAGAAACTTGCGATAGTGAGTCTCGTATTCCAATTCGAGTATAGAAGTCAGGTTGTAGGTTTCTTTTAAGTGGTTCGTCCACCAATCGTTGATGTAAGCGACCAGTGCGTTTCCGATCTCGTCTGCTTTTTCCTGATCATAGCTGCCGTTCAGAGACACGAAGGTTGAATCTGTGTCCCCATAAATCACTTGATAGCCTTTATCTTCGATCAGAACTTTAGTTTGCTTCATGATCTCATGCCCACGCATGGTGATAGAGGAGGCCAAGCGCGTATCAAAGAAACGGCAGCCAGACGAACCTAACACCCCATAGAATGAGTTCATGATGATCTTAATCGCCTGAGAGAATGCTTTTTCGTTGTTCTTCTTCGCAACATCACGTGCTGCCCAGAGGTTTTCAATCATCTCAGGCAGAAAGTGTTTAGAGCGGTGGAATTGCCCACCGCGAAAACCATTAACCGCTTGATCTTCAGTTGGCCCGATTTCCAACTTTAACCCTTCGATTAACCCCATAGGGTCAATCAAAAACGAACGAATGATGGACGGGTATAGGCTTTTAAAATCGAGTACCAGAACTGAGTCATACAGGTTAGGAATAGAATCCATTACGTAGCCACCGGGGCTGGCAATCCAGTTCTCCGGCTCTAAGTTAGGTGCGACATAACCCGCTCTGTGGATTTGAGGAAGATATAAATTAGTAAAGGCAGCAACAGAGCCACCAACGCGATCCAGCTCTACACCGGTTAATCGAGAGCGCTCAATGGCGAAGTCGAGTAGGTGAGTGTGCTCGAAGATGCGGTTTACTAGCACACAGTCTTGAAGGTTGTACTTGGCGAGTGAAGGCTTATCGAACTTAAACATCCGGTTGATCTCATCCATACGGTCATGAGCGTTGTGGATGTCTTTGCCTTCACCAAGTAGCTCTTGCGATACCGACTCCAGCGACCATGAGCGGAAGTGATAGGTCGCCGTTTTAAGCATATCGATACCATCCAAGACAACGCGCCCGGGAATAGTGATAAAACCTTGTTGATTTTGTGCCGAACTACGGAAAAAGCTCGGTTGATTGTCTCTGCCGATGTTGAGCTTCACTTCGTTCCATTCTGAACGTTTGTGCAGTAGCCTAAAATCGAAGTCAATAACGTTCCAACCAATGATGATGTCAGGATCGAATTCAGAGAACCAAGCTATCATTGCTTCGAGTAGCGCTTTTTCGTTGGCTACCCATTGGATATTGGTTTCAGCTCGTTGTGGTTCGCCGACCATGATCACTCGACTGTCCATCGGGCTGTCTAGGCCAATTGAATAAAGCACGCCTTTTTCTGAACACTCAATATCAAGCGAGACCACCGATAGGTTGGGTAAGTAATCACCTGCTCGGCATTTTGCGCTTGAGACTCGATGATACTTATTTTTTTGCCTACCAGATCCGGTGAACTCAATACTTCCCTTGATAAATCGTTCCATCAGATATCGATCGGCGAGTCGAATATCGCTTTCAAAGGTTTGGATTTCTTCGTTGTGAAAGACTTGCGCTAAACCAAAACTACTTCTCGACAGAGATGTATAACACGCGGCTAGAGGCGTTTGCTCGAATGTGGCTAGCCCTAGAGGCTTGAATTTGCAATTGATTGACTCTTTCGCTGCGATAGCCTGACATGCTTCTACATCAGCTTGCGCGACGAAAAATACAGGCTTTTCATTTTGAATTGTCAGTAGAGTAGGGCCTTGAGGGGTGCTTAACCACAAGTCGATTTGCGTGCGCCCTGAAAAGTCTCTTGCTTGTCTTGTGAGCACAAAGCCTTGCTGAATATCCAATGTAGTAACCTATTGAAATTGGGAATCGAATATTACCACCTAGCGACCCTCAGCGCACAACAGGCAGCAAAAATACTAACTAAATTCTAGTTAACAGAGCCAAATAACGGGACTCTATAAGCAAATAAGTGAAATTGTCGAGAATGGTCATTCAATGGTATTGAAAATATCTTTATCTTGTGTAATTTTATTGGGTGTTGTTTTAACTGATTGATTTTTAGAAAAAGCTTGTTGTTTTAGTTAGTTTATTTGTTAATAAGTACTTGCTAAAGTTGGTGTTTCAGCACATATTCAACAGAGCTTTTTTTTAGTAATTAAGTTAAGATGTACTCAATGCTGCGATCCACTGTTCCTTTGTTTAATTGTTTCAAACAGATGAAACGACACAGTGGTTGCAGAGCCAATTAATAGTGTGGAGATACAAGTTTGATAAATGTTTTCCTTGTAGATGATCACGAGCTGGTTCGCACAGGGATACGACGTATTATTGAAGACGTCCGTGGAATGAACGTAGCAGGGGAAGCTGAAAGCGGTGAAGATGCTGCAAAATGGTGTCGTACTAACAATACTGACGTTATTTTGATGGATATGAATATGCCTGGTATTGGTGGCTTAGAAGCAACCAAGAAAATCTTGCGTTTCAACCCTGATGTTAAAATCATCGTTTTAACTGTTCATACGGAAAATCCGTTTCCAACTAAAGTGATGCAAGCTGGGGCTGCTGGTTACCTTACTAAAGGAGCAGGTCCGGATGAAATGGTAAATGCAATTCGAGTGGTTAATAGTGGCCAACGATACATTTCCCCAGAAATTGCGCAGCAGATGGCTTTGAGCCAATTCTCGCCTGCGTCTGAAAATCCATTCGCAGACTTATCTGAACGTGAACTTCAAATCATGATGATGATTACTAAAGGTCAGAAAGTGACGGATATTTCAGAACAACTCAATCTAAGTCCTAAAACAGTCAACAGTTACCGCTACCGTTTGTTCAGCAAGCTGGATATCAGTGGCGATGTAGAGCTGACGCACTTAGCGATTAGACATGGAATGTTAGACACTGAGACCCTTTAACACTGAGATCGTATAGTGACCAACTTGTTTGACTCAGTCTCATTCCTCAAAACAGTAACAGAACAGCCCGGCGTTTATCGAATGTATAACGCCGAGGCTGTTGTTATTTACGTCGGTAAAGCTAAGAACCTCAAAAAACGCCTTTCCAGTTATTTCCGTAAAAAAGTCGACAGTGAAAAAACACGCGCTCTAGTCAGCAACATCGACAAGATTGATGTGACTGTAACGCACACGGAAACCGAAGCTCTTATTCTTGAGCACAACTACATCAAGCAGTATCTGCCGAAATACAACGTACTTCTGCGTGATGATAAGTCGTACCCTTATATTTTCATTAGCGGTCACAAGCATCCTCGTTTGTCGATGCACCGCGGTGCTAAAAAGAAAAAGGGTGAATACTTTGGTCCTTATCCTGACTCCGGCGCTGTGCGTGAGACGCTACACTTAATACAAAAAATCTTTCCTGCTCGTCAGTGTGAAGACACGGTTTATGCAAACCGAACCCGCCCATGCTTGATGTATCAAATTGGTCGTTGTGCTGCGCCATGTGTTAGCTCGATTATCTCTGATGAAGAGTACAGTGAGCTTATCGACTATGTTCGTCTATTCCTGCAAGGGAAAGATAAGTTGGTGCTAGAGACGCTCATCGAGAAGATGGACACGGCCAGCCGAGAGCTTCGCTTTGAACAAGCCGCCGCTTTCCGCGATCAAATCCAAGCGATTCGACGTGTGCAAGAACAACAGTATGTATCTGACGACTCTATGGAAGATATGGATGTGTTGGGCTTTGCTCAAGAGAATGGTGTGGCGTGTATTCATATCTTGATGATTCGCCAAGGTAAAGTCTTAGGTAGCCGAAGCCACTTTCCTAAGATTCCAAACAATACGGTGCGAGAAGAGGTCTTTTCGAGCTTTTTAAGTCAGTATTACTTAGCGCATAATGAAGCGAGAACCATTCCAACCCGTTTGATTCTGAACGCGGACCTGATGGAAGACGTCACACCAATCCAAGAAGCTTTGTGTGAAGTTGCAGGTCGTAAGATCCATTTCAACACAAACCCTTCTGGTACTCGTGGTCGTTACCTTAAATTGTCGAACACCAATGCGTTAACGGCGATTACGACCAAGATTAATCACAAGATGACCATCAATCAGCGCTTCAAAGAGCTACAAGAAGTGCTGTCGATGGATGCGATTAAGCGCATGGAATGTTTCGATATCAGTCATACCATGGGTGAAAGCACGATTGCGTCTTGTGTGGTGTTCAATCAAGAAGGCCCTGTGAAACCAGAATACCGCCGTTACAACATCACTGGCATTACCGGTGGTGATGATTACGCGGCAATGGCACAGGCACTTGAGAGACGTTACTCGAAGCAACTCGATGTCGACAAGATCCCAGACATCATCTTTATCGATGGTGGTAAAGGTCAGCTAAACCGCGCGCATGAGATCATTTCTCAATATTGGGGTGATTGGCCGTTTAGACCAAGAATGATGGGTATTGCGAAAGGCGTGACTCGTAAACCGGGTTTAGAGACTCTAGTGACTTTAGAAGGGGAAGAGTTCAATTTACCCAGTGATGCTCCAGCACTGCACCTTATCCAACACATCCGTGACGAAAGCCATAATCACGCGATTGCAGGGCATAGGGCGAAACGTGGTAAAACGCGAAGAACCAGTGCTTTGGAAGGAATTGAAGGTGTTGGACCTAAGCGTCGTCAAGCTTTGCTGAAATATATGGGTGGCTTACAAGAACTTAAGCGTGCAACTGTCGAAGAAATAGCCAAAGTGCCGGGCATTAGTCATTCTTTGGCAGAAAACATTTATCAAGCATTGAAACAATAGTAAAAATCCCGCACCATTAAAGCGCAATTAATAAGAGCCCAATAATATGCGTTTGAATATACCTAATATTTTGTCATTACTGAGACTATTTTTGATCCCAGTATTCGTTGTCGTTTTCTATCTACCTTATCAATGGGCTCCTTTTGCTGCTGCGATGGTGTTTTGGGTAGCAGGTTTCACTGATTGGCTAGATGGCATGCTAGCTCGTAAGTTAGGGCAAACGTCTCGCTTCGGTGCCTTCATTGATCCGGTGGCTGACAAAGTGTTGGTTGCTACGGCTCTTATCCTGATTACTGAGCATTACCACTCGATTTGGGTGACTATCCCAGCAGTGACCATGATAGCTCGTGAGATCATCATTTCAGCGCTTCGTGAATGGATGGCTGAAATCGGTAAACGTGCAAGTGTTGCAGTATCTTGGGTCGGTAAGGTTAAAACGGTTTCTCAGATGTTCGCGTTGTGGGTGCTTATTTGGCGTTATGACGATTGGATGGTTTGGGTTGGTTACATCGCGCTCTACGTTGCAACGATTCTAACCTACTGGTCGATGGCGCAATACTTGATGGCCGCCAAAGACGACTTGTTAGACGAAAAACATCATTGATGAAGAAGCGAGCTGAGGCTCGCTTTTTTGATCTTTAACCTAACGTTAAGTTATCAATAGTGGATATCTAATGTGATATAGATCTCCTTTGAATAACCTGCTCACAGTGTGTTTTGAACATAAAGTCAGCTATTTGGCCTGTTTCGTATGAAATCTATTCAAACGAATTAAAAATACAAAAATAATATTGACTCAATCGTCTGAATCCGTAGAATGCATCCCGTACCCAAGAGGATGGCAATGAGCAATTCGATTGGAGTTACTAAGGCGCCTTGGCAGAGTGGCTATGCAGCGGATTGCAAATCCGTGGACCTCGGTTCGACTCCGGGAGGCGCCTCCATTCTCTCTTTCTCCTAGAAAGAATACGAATGAAAATGCGATACTAGC
>NZ_VFEB01000060.1:0-298 GCF_007858795.1 Vibrio sp. T20 | reverse complement strand
TTGTCCCAAGCATGAATCGCCCAGGTCATTGTACTGATAATGCAGAGGTGGAGTCGTTCTTCCATACGCTCAAAGGCGACATAATTAGGAAAAATAGTTTTAAAAGTGAGAAGCAGCTTAGAGATAAACTTGCCGGTTATATCCAGCATTTTTATAACCGTTATAGACTGCACTCAAGTCTTGGATATCGAAGCCCGCATGAATATGAAGTCATGACGGGTTAAAGAAGATAGGGTGTCCATTTTATCGGGTGAAGATCATTCCCAACGCTCGGCGTTTTTGGTTTGATTCAACTTTA
>NZ_VFEB01000067.1:0-277 GCF_007858795.1 Vibrio sp. T20 | reverse complement strand
GTTTTTTGCGGTCGCCCTGTTTGGTTTTAAATTCCTAGGTATTTCCTCGTTGGCAGCCATGTCAATAGAACAGATTGTTCTACTCGGCTTTGCCCTTTCATTCTCTAGTACCGTATTCGCAGTTAAGTCTCTGCAAGAGAAAGGGGAAATGAATGCGACCTATGGCACGCTAGCGATTGGTATTCTCGTCATGCAGGATATCTTTGCAGTGGTCTTTTTGACCGCATCGACAGGTAAGATTCCAGAGTGGTACGCCATCGCACTCTTCGCTTTACCA
>NZ_VFEB01000208.1:0-257 GCF_007858795.1 Vibrio sp. T20 | reverse complement strand
GATAAAAACACGTCGTACACCACGTCACTTGCAGCATTTTGAGGTAAAAACTCGAGTTGAGTTCCTACCAACCAAAAGTAAAAAGCATTCCTTGATGGAACTGAAAGCATTAGACACTCCAGGGTTGTTGGCTCAAGTCGGTGCAACCTTTGCAGAATTAGACATTAACTTGCACGGTGCGAAAATTACCACCATAGGTGAGCGAGCTGAGGATTTGTTTATTCTGACCAGTGAAGCAGGAGGAAGGCTTTCTGAAG
>NZ_VFEB01000139.1:0-286 GCF_007858795.1 Vibrio sp. T20 | reverse complement strand
CAAGACTGCAAAAGCTGGCACTCGCAGGCAACCAGCTTCGCGCTTTACCTGAGAGTATGGGAAAGCTATCCAACCTCGAACTGGTCCGCTTGTCTGCAAACCAACTGACTGAATTCCCTGAGTTCCTTATTAAACTACCAAAGCTGGCTTGGTTAGCCTTTGCGGGTAATCCATTTTGCAAACACCCTAGCAGCTTAGATAGCGTGCCTGCGGTTAGATCTCAAAGCTATTCACTGAATCAAGTACTTGGCCAAGGCGCGTCAGGCGTGATCTCTCATGCGCGTTG
>NZ_VFEB01000024.1:0-377 GCF_007858795.1 Vibrio sp. T20 | reverse complement strand
ACTTATCGGTAATCATGCCCATCAACGGGTCGGTCACCGCATCGATTAATCGGACCACAATGAATAACATCGCTAAGTCTTCGGGTTTGATACCAAAAATATCCGTATAGAAGAATGTAATGATTAACATCATCGATGAAATCACCACATTGACAGCCATATCTCCGGCGCCAAATCCGACTTTTTCAAGGACAGGTAATTTGTACTTATACATAGGGACTATTCCTTTTTCAGATTAGGCCCAGATATTACTCATAAATTATTTGTGGGGATGTAACCTACCTTAAATATAAGAATAGACAGCCATTTTGTTCATTCTTTCAGCTAATTTGTTTATGCTAGGTTGAATAAAACAAACTCATATTCTTTACTCTTTA
>NZ_VFEB01000083.1:0-286 GCF_007858795.1 Vibrio sp. T20 | reverse complement strand
AAAGTCTGCAGACAGTTCTAGCTGAGCATCTTCACGTGTTTGTAGGCGGTTCAGCGCGTCCACTAACTTATCAATCGCTGGCTTTAGGGTTTCATTTTCGCCTAAACCAGTTAGGAAAGAACGAATGTCAACAGAGTGGTAGTGATCGAGTTCTTCTTGAGTGAGTTCTTTAGCGAATAAGCTTGATAACCACCAGTAGATTTCTGCTCTTTGTTCGTTGAACGCTTTTGTATCTTTCATTGGATTGATCCTAATATCGTCTTTCGTATACCCGGGGTACTCAGTC
>NZ_VFEB01000036.1:0-229 GCF_007858795.1 Vibrio sp. T20 | reverse complement strand
TGATTGAAGTACAGATCGACTTAGGGAAACCATGGTAATCAAGCGGAGCAGAGTATGCACCTTTTTCTAGAGCGTACTCATGACAGATTTTGTTTAACTCTTCTGTCGTCACACCAACTTTGATGTGTGGTTCGATCATTTCTAGAATCTCTGCGGCTATCTTGCCCGCAATGCGCATGCGTTCTATTTCTTCAGCAGTTTTAATCTTGATTGACATTGGCTTTCTCTA
>NZ_VFEB01000245.1:0-264 GCF_007858795.1 Vibrio sp. T20 | reverse complement strand
ACGGTCGGTGCGATTGCCATTGCTGTCAGCTTGGCTTTACGTATTAACGGGATGTCTAAGTGGATCATGTGGGAGATCGGTGGTCTGTTTGAAAACCTAGGTACTGTGATTGATGGCATCAAAACCCTGTCTAAACCTATCGCTATCGAAGACAAAAAAGATGGGAAGCCTTTGGACGTTCCACAAGGTGGTATTAACTTCGATAACGTCAGCTTTAACTCCGGCGAGAACAAGGGCGTGATCAACAATCTGAACCTCAACATT
>NZ_VFEB01000152.1:0-345 GCF_007858795.1 Vibrio sp. T20 | reverse complement strand
GGATAAGTATCAAATTCTTGTGCTTGATTTCTGTTAGGATTATGGTTTTAGTGTATTAAGTGAGCGACTGTGGACTTCTCTGTCAAATTACGCCTCTATTGGGCGAATAAAACCATCAATTACAGCGTGTTAATTCTCATCACTCTACTGGGTGTTGTTATTCCTGCTTGGTATTATGAACTAAACACACTCATCACGCCTTTAATTTTAGGGGTTATTGCTGCCGCACTAGCTGAAAGTGACGACAGCTTTACGGGCCGCTTAAAGGCACTCACTCTTACGTTTATCTGTTTTGCGATCGCCGCCTTTTCCATTGAGCTACTCTTCAACACACCTTGGTTGTTC
>NZ_VFEB01000205.1:0-266 GCF_007858795.1 Vibrio sp. T20 | reverse complement strand
GCTCTTGGCCTGCATAGTGAAGGGTTTGTTCTGCAAACTCTTTCTGTTGGCGGAATGCATCTTCACCAACACGGTTGAGTTGTTGCTGCTCTAAAGAGACAAGACTATTATATTGCTTGAGGTTTGCTAAGGCTTGTTGAGGGTGACCTGCTTGCTCATAACCTAAAGAGAGTAAGTAGTATGAGCGTTGTGACAGGTGCATGTTCTCTACTTGGCGCGAGATCTCAAGTGCACGCGTTGCATGTTTGATCACATCTTCGCTCTCT
>NZ_VFEB01000096.1:0-37417 GCF_007858795.1 Vibrio sp. T20 | reverse complement strand
AGCTTCTCTTCGTTGTGACTTGCATCACTTCGGAAGAGGCGGCCATTCTAGCGATTTAATTCTCAGTGTCAAACACTTTTGAAAATTAATTTCCACTTTCTAAAAGTAGGAGCGAATTATCGCTTAAAACTAGTTGCCTAACTAACATTCTGCGCTGAAGCCTTGCGGCGTCTGCCGTGTCAGTGAGGCGGCATTATAGAGATGTTCATCACATTGGCAAGTGTTTATTAAAGAAAAATGTAAAAATAACGATTACATGACGAATAAACACTCAAAGCCTTATTTATGCAACTTTAACTACAAAGTAACTACACAATAACCACAGACTTATCCACAACCACTCTGATTTTATCCCCTAGAAACTAAAAAACTGCCTAATGGCAGCTTTTTAAATAGCAATGACTCTAAATCCCAGAACCATATTGCTCTCCATCATCTTCATGGAGACCACATTCGCGTTTCAGCCCATTAAAACGAGTTTCCTCTTCAGTCATACCCGGCTCCCACTTCTTAGTTGTATGTGTATCTCCAACAGAAAGGTAACCCTGCTCTCGAAGCGGGTGATAACCGAGACCATGCTCTTCTAAGTAATAGTGAACATCTTTATTCGTCCAGTCGATTACCGGCAAGAATTTAAACACACCATTTTGGATGGATAAAATTGGTAGGTTTGCGCGCGATTGAGATTGCTCTCTTCTTAAACCGGAAAACCATGTCCCAGCCTCGAGCTCATCAAGCGCTCTTCTCATCGGTTCAACTTTATTAAGCTTGTTGTACTTCTCTATCCCTTCTATGCCTTGTTCCCAAAGTTTACCATATTGCGCTTCTTGCCAATTTGGGCTCTGTTGCGCACGAAATACTTGAAGGTTTAGAGTCAACTTCTTACTTAACTCATCTATAAAACGATATGTTTCCGGGAATAGGTACCCGGTGTCCGTCAGAATAACCGGAATGTCTGGTTTCGCTTGAGTCACTAAGTGCAGCATCAACGCTGCTTGGATTCCGAAACTAGAAGACACAACATGTGTCCCTTCTAAATTATCTAAAGCCCAACTAACTCTTTCTAATGCGGTTAGCCGCTCTAACTCTGCGTTGATTTGTCCAAGACGAAGTATTTGCTCCGTCTTAGTCAATGCGAGTAGCTCTGCTAACTTCAATTTTGAAGCGACAGAATTATGCATGCAGATCCCTCTTTGAAATGATCACCTCTTCGATGATGCCGGCTCGGATAGTGAAATCGCCAAAACCTTCATTGTCCTGTCGTTCCGTAGCCCAACGTCCCACCAGCGAATCAATCTCTTCTAAGATCTGAGCTGAAGTGATGTTCTCTTTATACATCTTCGGGATACGAGTTCCGGCTTTGTTGCCACCTAAGTGCATGTTGTAACGCCCCGGAGCCTTACCGACTAACCCCAGTTCAGCCAACATGGCACGACCACAACCGTTTGGACAACCAGTGATTCGAAGGATGATGTTATCTTCTTCTGGTAATCCATGTGTTTTCAGAATGTCTTCAACATCTGTAACAAACTCAGGAAGAAAGCGCTCAGCTTCTGCCATTGCTAGAGGACATGTTGGGAATGCCACGCACGCCATTGAGTTTTTACGTTGCTCACTTACCGCATCATCCATCAAACCATATTGACGCGCCAGTTTCTCAATTTTGGCCTTCTGACTTTTAGAGACACCTGCAACAATTAAGTTTTGGTTTGCAGTCATGCGGAAGTCACCTTTGTGGATCTTCGCAATTTCAGCAACGCCTGTTTTCAGCGCTTTACCTGGGAAATCAAGTAAACGACCATTTTCGATGAATAACGCTAAGTGGTGCTTACCATCAATGCCTTCCGCCCAACCGATACGATCGCCACGGCCAGTAAACTCATAAGGACGGCTTTCAGAAAACTCAACGCCTGCACGTTTTTCTACTTCCGCTTTGAATACATCAATACCAACACGGTCTAGTGTGTATTTGGTTTTTGCGTTCTTACGGTTCGAACGGTTACCCCAATCACGCTGTGTAGTCACAACGGCTGCTGCTACATCTAATGTCTTGTCTAGTGATACAAAACCAAAGTCGTCAGCTTTACGTGCATAAGTAGAAGTATCGCCGTGCGTCATTGCTAAGCCGCCACCCACTAACACGTTAAAGCCCACCAGTTTTCCGTCTTTTGCAATCGCAACAAAGTTAAGGTCATTGGCATGAACGTCTACGTCATTCTGTGGAGGAATCACAACCGTCGTCTTGAACTTACGCGGTAGGTAGTTACTACCTAGAATAGGTTCTTCATCGGTTGTTTCTAGTTTCTCACCATCTAACCAGATTTCTGCATAAGCGCGAGTCTTAGGTAATAGGTGTTCACTGATCTTTTTCGCCCACTCATATGCTTCTTGATGAAGCTCGGACTCAACCGGGTTTGTCGTACACAAAACATTTCGGTTGACGTCACCTGCAGTAGCGATTGAATCAATGCCAATACTGTTTAGCGTTTGGTGCATCAATTTAATGTTCGGTTTCAACACACCATGGAATTGGAAAGTTTGACGTGTTGTTAGACGGATAGAACCATAAGAGGTGCTTTCATCTGCGAACTTATCAATCGCTAACCATTGTTTAGGAGTGATGATGCCACCAGGCATACGCGCACGAAGCATGACATTATGTAAAGGTTCTAACTTTTGTTTTGCACGCTCGTTGCGGATATCACGGTCATCTTGTTGATACATACCATGGAAGCGGATCAGCTGAAAGTTGTCTGCGGTAAAACCACCAGTGATACGGTCTTGAAGATCTTGTTCAATCGTACCGCGTAGATTCTTACTTTCACGCTTCAAACGCTCATTGTCAGCCAAAGGTCCAAGTACTTGACCTAGCACTTCTTGCTCTATTACTTGCTTGCTCATTAGTACACATCCCTTTGGTAACGTTTCGCTTTACGTAAATCATTAATATATTGTTCAGCTTGCTCACGGCTCTGGTTGCCATGTTTTTCCGCTATCGTCACTAACGCTTCATGGACATCTTTCGCCATTCGAGTCGCGTCACCACAAACATAGAGGTACGCGCCCTCTTGCAGCCATTGCCAAACCTGAGCTGCTTGTTCGATTAAGCGATCTTGAACATAAACCTTTTCTTTTTGGTCACGACTAAAGGCAACATCCAATTTGGTTAGCGCACCAGATTTGAGGTATTTCTGCCATTCAACTTGGTATAAGAAATCTTGAGTAAAGGTACGGTCACCGAAGAACAACCAACTCTTACCTTCAGCATCATTGTTTTCACGCTCTTGAACAAAACTGCGGAACGGTGCGATACCGGTACCCGGGCCAACCATGATGATTGGTGTATTATCGTCTTGTGGTAATTTGAAGTTATTGTTGTTCTCAACAAACACCTTCACTTCACCACCTTCTTCAAGTCGTTGAGCTAAGAAGCTAGAAGCTCCGCCTAAACGAGACTCTTCGCCTTTTTGATATTCAACGAGGCCAACCGTTAAGTGAACTTCTTCATCTACTTCTGCTTGGCTTGATGCAATAGAATAGAGGCGTGGAGTCAGCTTACGTAGTAGGCCAATTAACTCATCAGCCGATAGCTTGGTTTTCTTTTCAGCTAGTACATCAACAATTTGAGTGTTGCCTGCATATTCACGAAGCTTGTCTTTATCTTCCACCAGCTTGATTAACTTCTTGCTGCCCGAAAGCTCAGCAAACTTAGTCACTAGTTGAGGATTTGAAGATGTAATTTCGAATTTACTGACGAGTGCACTATGAATAGAGAGGTTTTCACCATCCACATCTACGCTCTCGATACCAGAGAGCCCAACTTTAGCAAGAATCTGATTCGCTAATTCTGAACTGTTTTCATACCACACACCCAGTGCGTCACCCGGTTGATAAGTAATACCGGACTCATCCAGATCAATCTCGATATGACGAACGTCTTTACCCGAATCTCGACCTGTGATCTTTTGGCTCGTTAGCAAGGTTGCGGTGTAAGGGTTTTGCTTGGTGTACTGCGAATGACCAGCAGCAGCTTGACCTACTGGTAATTGAACCACCTCGGCCTCAGCGCCCGTCGACAGTGTTTCTTGTACTTGTGATAGAGCTTTAGCACGCCACTCGGTTGCTGCAGCTTCGTAATCCACGTCGCAGTCAAGACGATCAACAAATGATTTTGCACCAAGCTTAGCTAGGAAGTTATCGAAGTCTTTCGCCGTTTGGCAGAAAAACTCGTAGCTTGAGTCGCCCAGACCAATCACACCGTATTGTAGGTTTGATAATTTTGGCGCTTTCTTCGATTGTAGGAATTCATGCAACTCAATCGCGTTATCAGGGGCTTCGCCCTCACCATTGGTTGAAGCCACAAAAATGACGTGTGTCTCTTTGGCTAGATTCTTACCTTTATAATCACTGGCATCGAAAAGCTCGACAGCAATACCCAAGGCTTTAGCTTCTGCCTCAAGCGATTCAGCGACGCCTTTAGCATTACCTGTTTGAGATGCGAAGATAATGCTGAGCTTACCCGCCGGTTTAGCGGCTACTGCAGCAGCCGCTTGAGCGATTGGCGCAGCTGCACCTACAGGCTGAGCTTGGCTCACACCCCAAAGGTAACCACTGACCCATGCCAGTTGTTGTGAAGATAACTCAGAAACAGTGTGTTGAAGATGACCCAATTGTTGGTCATTAAGTGGTGCTGCTAGCCCAGGTAGTTCATTAACCCCAGACTGTGCATTATTATTTTGTGAAGACTCTTTCTTATTTAAAGACATGGTCACGACATCCCTAATCATTGCGTGACGATAGATTAACCACTCCTTTTAATAACAAGAAAGAATAGAAAAGTATGTTTTATAACTTTTTGGAAGTAAAAACCGATTGAAACGTAAATTGACTTACTGGTTTTCAATACGCACTTGCTGAAAGCCAACCGCCATTGCCGACTTAGATGCTAGGTCTAAATCCGCATAATGGCACTCCTCACCATGGACATCAGTAAGCAGAACAAAGCCGCCTCTCATATGGCGAAACTCCACAACCCAAGACCCTTCTTGTATTGAGGGCTCTATGATGGCTTCAACTAACAAATTTTCTCGATATAAATTGCGTAATTCATTGAGTGTCATATTCCATCCCTTGTTCTGACCCAACAGCATAGACCTTATAAGAGTAGACGTTAATCAGCTCTCTGTATAAGGATGGTCGAAAGTGATGAATGTGCTAACTAATTCCAGAAAGATATAATCAATAGATATAAAAAACGCCACTTAATAAAGTGACGTTCTTAAAATTCGTGCTAAGTTTGCTTTGTATGGCCTAGAAGCGTACTTCAGCACCCGCAAACCAACCATCGACCATAACGAAGCTCTTGCCTAGTTCAGAACTGAAGAACTCATCCGAGTCTAGATCGATAACACGGTAACCACCACGCAGGGCAATTTCAGATTCTGATACAGGAATTCGGTACTGAACACCTGCCATTAAATCAGTGCTCTTTATGCCACTGCTATCACCAAACTCCATCGTACCAATGATATCGAAGTTGGTATCAGGAACGTTGATCTCTGCGTTACCGTAAAAACTCCACGTGAACTCATCAAACGTCGATGTTTTCGCACCCGTCGCTTTTGGTTCGATGTAATTAGAGTTCGAGTACTGAGTAAACGTCACACCCGCATCGAAGTTCATCAACTTATGCTCTAGCAACGTGTAGTAGAATGTGTAGTCGTACTTATCAAAAGCCAATGCATCCGTATCAATAGACGTATAGCGGAAGCTAGCATTTGGCAGCATTGGGGCATTATGCTCAAATGCGAAATACACAGAAGGAGAGTTAGAGTCTTCATCTTGTCTAACTTCGTTTAGCTTAGTACTTCCCCACCACATATCGGCACCGACTTTAGCCGTGTAAGAAAACTCTTCTTCAGCAGCCACTGCCGAGCTTAAAGATAGCATTCCCACTAAAGCAATTAATGGCATTTTATTCATTTGAGATAGCTCCAATTCCATATCGTAGTGCTAATTGTATGCACATTCACAGATTATTGGGGAAAATTCTACCACACATATTAAATTCTAAAACGATAAACCGCTGACGAGTAAAGATTTGACGGCACTATGACCTTAGTAACGTCTCTGGTTAGAACTGTGTACAAAGTTTTTGAAAAACCACACACCGATTGCAATCACGATCAACCAAGGCAGCAATTTAAACACGACACCCATCATACCTAAGACCAACATGACTAGTAACGCTACTCCAGTTGCAGCTAATACAGTCATAAAGGTAATACCTGTCACAAGTAGCGTAGCAACGAAAATCAGAACAAAGATTAATTCAAACATAATGGTCTCCCTAATGAGTTAATGACCTATCTTTCCTACTTTCTAACATTGCAGCTTCTGTACCAAGTCACCAAAAACAATAAAAGCCTTATTTATCAATATAATAAAAAGCCACACATTCTCATACGTGGCTTTTCAAATAAATCAGAGTGGTAAATTTAGCCTCTAATGGCGAATTTAACCTTACGTAGACTCTTCACCTTGAGAGAGGTTATACGTTCAGCTCTTTAGGAATCTTAGCCAATGCCGTCTGCATTACTTCAATACCTGCGCCTTTCTTATGTGCATTTTCGCTGATGTAGCGACGCCATTGCCTTGCACCAGGCATGCTTTGGAACAAACCAAGCATGTGACGAGAGATATGTCCTAGGCTCGCACCATTTGAAAGTTCACGTTCGATGTACGGGTACATCTCTTCCACAACTTGTGAGCGTTTCTTAATTGGCGTATCTAAACCAAAGATCTGTTGATCAACTTCCGCAAGAATAAATGGACTATGGTAAGCCTCACGACCAATCATCACGCCGTCAAGGTGCTGAAGATGTTCTTTAGTCTGTTCTAACGTAGTGATACCACCATTCACAGCAATCACAAGATCAGAGAAGTCTTTCTTGATTTGGTATGCACGATCGTAGTCTAGAGGTGGGATCTCACGGTTCTCTTTCGGGCTAAGACCACTCAACCACGCTTTACGTGCGTGAATAGTGAATTGTTCACAGCCGCCCTTTTCAGAAACCGTTGAGATGAACTTCGTCAGAAACTCATATGAGTCTTGGTCATCGATACCAATGCGAGTTTTCACCGTGATTGGAATATCAGTGACTTCTTTCATCGCTGATACACAGTCTGCTACCAGCTCTGGTTCAGCCATTAAGCACGCACCAAAGCGACCGTTTTGAACTCGGTCTGAAGGGCAACCTACGTTAAGGTTAACTTCATCATATCCGCGCTCACCAGCCAGTTTGGCACAAGCAGCAAGATCGACTGGATTTGAACCACCAAGTTGAAGAGCCAGTGGGTGCTCTTGCTCACTGTATTCTAGGAAATCGCCCTTACCGTGTAAGATCGCGCCTGTTGTTACCATTTCCGTGTACAGAAGAGTCTGCTGAGATAGCAAACGGTGAAAGTAACGACAGTGGCGGTCAGTCCAATCGAGCATTGGAGCGACAGACAACCTACATGAATGTGTCATGGCAAAGTACCCTAGTAGCGAGTCAAAAAAATATGCTGGAATACCCAGCAAAAGCAAGATCGGCTATTGTAAATGCTATGCCCTGTTTGTGCTATATGAACTTTGCCTCACATTTTTTTATAAACCTATTCATCAGATCTCTAATTCAGTCTCATTAATCAGTTATGCCTTGAGTCACACTGTCATTTTGAGTTACCTTGTCTTATTCAAAGTCGTGGGTCACAATACGCTCTGTACCTGACTTTAATAGAAATCAATGGCTCCTTAGCCGAAATAACCTGAAAATAGGGTTTGTTTTGAGGATGTCCGATTGAATGGTGAAGAATTTGGACCACACATTAATAGAGCAAGTTGAAGGGATATGCGCATCGCGTGGCGTTAGATTAACGCCTCAAAGAAAGCGAGTGTTTGAGCTCATCCTCTCTAATAAGAAAGCCTCTAGTGCTTATGAATTATTAGAGCAATTGAAAGTCAGTGAGCCGCAAGCCAAGCCACCTACAGTATATCGCGCTTTGGATTTCTTGTTGGAGCAAGGTTTCATTCACAGAGTTGAGTCAACCAATAGCTTTATATGCTGCTGTTCTTGTAATGCCAACAAACATTTCTCCCAACTACTGATCTGCGATAAATGTGGCACTGTGATAGAACTGCAAGACGATGCGCTTGTCACCCTACTCGCCAGTAACGCTGAGAAGCATGGCTTTCAATTGACTAATCATGTCATTGAATCGCATGGCATTTGCCAATCTTGCTCCTCCGAGATGAAAGAATAAGATTATAGAAGAACATTATGCGCGCTGAATTTGTAAACCCGTTTTTAGCTTCTTTGATGAACGTATTAAAAACGATGGCTTCTCTAGAATTGAAGCCACAAAAACCGAGAGTTAAGAAAGATGAAATCGCTCGTGGTGATGTATCCGGCCTAATTGGTATGGTGGGTACACAATCTCGTGGCTCAATGTCGATCACCTTTGATGAAGGTCTCGCCCTCGAAATCATGGAAAACATGCTCGGTGAACGACCAAACGGCCTCAACGAAGAAGTAACCGATATGGTGGGTGAAATCACTAACATGGTGACTGGCGGTGCAAAACGTATTCTTGCTGAAAGCGGCTTCGACTTCGACATGGCAACTCCAATCGTGGTTTCCGGTAAAGGACATACTATTCGTCACAAGTGTGACGGGGCAATCATCATCATGCCTTTCTCATCTCAATGGGGTAATGCTTTCATCGAGATCTGTTTCGAATAGAAATAGTCACTGTAAGTATTTAGAATATTTAAGAGGCTGACAGACACGTCAGCCTTTTTATTACCTGCGATTTAACCATTGCTTGCTCTACAGATACAAAAACGCCAACCCGAAGGTTGGCGTTTTACATTTATTACTTAGTTTTACTCAAACAGTCTTAAGCTTTCAGCGCTTTAAATGCGTTGATTAGACCATTCGTTGAGCTGTCGTGAGACGTTACTTGAGCATCATCAGCAAGCTCTGGAAGAATTTGGTTTGCTAGTTGCTTACCAAGTTCTACGCCCCATTGGTCGAAGCTGAAGATATTCCAGATAACACCTTGAACGAAGATCTTGTGCTCGTACATCGCGATTAGGTTACCTAAAGAGCGAGGTGTAATTTGCTTAACAAGAATAGAGTTCGTTGGGCGGTTACCTTCAAACACTTTGAAAGGTACTAGCTCAGCAACTTCTTCAGCTGTTTTGCCAGCAGCTAGGAATTCAGCTTCCACTGTTTCTTTTGTCTTACCGAATGCTAGTGCTTCAGTTTGAGCAAAGAAGTTAGACATTAGCTTCTGGTGGTGATCAGATGCTGGGTTGTGGCTGATTGCAGGCGCGATGAAGTCTGATGGGATCAGCTTAGTGCCTTGGTGAATCAGTTGGTAGAAAGCATGTTGGCCGTTTGTACCTGGTTCACCCCAGATGATAGGACCTGTTTGGTACTCTACTGGGTTGCCTTCACGGTCAACAAACTTACCGTTCGATTCCATGTTGCCTTGCTGGAAGTAAGCAGCAAAACGGTGCATGTATTGATCGTAAGGTAGAATTGCTTCTGACTCAGCGCCGTGGAAGTTGTTGTACCAAATGCCGATAAGCGCAAGGATAACTGGGATGTTGCTTTCAAACTCAGTTGAAGCAAAGTGGTTATCCATCTCGTGAGCGCCATCTAATAGCTCTACGAAGTTATCGAAGCCAACAGATAGTGAGATAGAAAGGCCGATTGCAGACCATAGTGAGTAACGACCACCAACCCAGTCCCAGAATTCGAACATGTTGTCAGTATCAATACCAAACTCAGCGACCGCAGTTGCGTTAGTTGATAGTGCTGCGAAGTGTTTAGCTACGTGTGCGTTATCACCCGCTTCAGCCAAGAACCAATCACGAGCAGAGTGCGCGTTAGTCATTGTTTCTTGAGTAGTGAATGTTTTAGATGCCACTAAGAATAGTGTCGTTTCTGGGTTTAGAGGCTTAAGTGTCTCAACAATGTGAGTGCCATCTACGTTAGAAACGAAGTGCATGTTTAGACGAGTTTTGTATGGCGTTAGCGCTTCAGTCACCATGTATGGACCAAGGTCCGAACCGCCGATACCGATGTTAACTACATCAGTGATCTCTTTACCTGTGTAACCTTTCCACTCACCAGAAACGATACGGTGTGTGAACAGCTCCATTTTTGCTAGTACTGCATTTACTGCTGGCATTACGTCCTTGCCATCAACCATTACTGGCTTATCACTACGGTTACGTAGAGCAGTGTGAAGCACTGAACGACCTTCAGTCTTGTTGATTGCATCACCACCGAACATTGCTTCGATTGCAGACTTAACTTCAGTCTCGTTCGCAAGAGCAAATAGGTGCTGCATCGTTTCAGCATCGATAAGGTTCTTAGAGTAATCTACTAAGATGTCAGAACCGAAACGAGTAGAAAAGCTCTCGAAACGCTTTGCATCTTGAGCAAACAGCTCTTTCATATCCATATCTTGAGCAGACTCAAAATGTGCAGTTAGAGCTTTCCACGCTTGTGTTTGCGTTGGGTTGATATTTTTCAACATGGTATCTATCCCGATGTTACTGTAGGTTTTATTCTAAACGTCACCTGGGTGATGAATAGAACCCCCGATTAGGCGAAAGTTTATATTTTTCTGTGATGACCAAACCTCGTCACCACTGAAAGATTCTTTGTAATTTTTTTTCACGACGTATTATGCCGCATATGAAGAGCTGTACCTTGAGATAAATCAGGATTCGATTTCCTGATAGAAGAATCGGTACAGACTCTAGCTCTAACATAATTAAATGTGAGCGATACCTGATAAATTCAAGTTCAAAAGATAGCGTTAAACCACTTTTTTTCCAAATACATTATAAAGGATGGCGTATGTGGATTCAGAAGACTATACACCTAAATGCACGAAAGCGTGGATTCCATCTCATTACTGATGAAATTGAACAACAGATACACGATATCAATTCTCTATCTGTTGGTTTATTACATCTTTTTATCCAACATACCTCTGCCAGCCTCACGCTAAACGAGAACGCTGATCCTACCGTCCGTACCGATATGGAATCACACTTTAATAAGTTTGTACCTGAGCGAGCACCCTACTACAGACACACCTATGAAGGCGATGATGACATGCCAGCCCACATTAAAGCATCGACACTTGGCACCAGTGTGACAATACCAATTAGCAATGGTCGTTTAGCTTTAGGAACATGGCAGGGCATTTACTTAGGTGAGCATCGAGATTGTGGTGGCAGCCGTACGGTTGTTGCTACGATTCAAGGTGAGTAGACGGTTTGAAAGCTAGATCTTCTTAATAAAAAAAGAGTGGTGTGTTTCCACAACCACTCTTATAAAAATAGTATTGGCCTACTGTAGGCCGAAAGCTTTAGAAGGGCTGGTTTATCATAACCCTAAAGGTCCCTTCATCACCGCCTCGCGCCAACTCAGCACGTACAACAATGCCTTCCACTTGGAAACGAACCGCGCCACCTAAGCTCCATTTCATGTCCGAGTGCAGTGTTTTGATGTCGTACTCATCCGCAACGCGCCCCAATTCAGCAAACGCTACCCATTGCCACCAAGGCAAGTCGTAGTAATTAATCAATGGGATATCGCCCAAAGGTTGCCAGTCAGGAATCACTCGGTACTCAGCAGAGTAATGAACCGCAGAACGTCCGTGGTAGCGACCTCCGGTATAACCTCGTAATCGATACAAGCCACCCAATCGAGCTTGTTCAGTTTCCGGTGGGCGAGCACAATCTTGCCCAGAGCAGTTATCCCAGGTTGGAGTATCAACAGTATAGAAATCGAGTGCCACGACTTGTTGGTCGAACAGGTCACCTAAAGGGCCTAATGCGAAGTACTGACTGTTTTGGAACGTCCACTTCAACCATAAATCGTCGTTAGACCAGCTTTCTGCGCCAGTGGTGAATTCAAGGTTAGTATGAGAGCCCGTGGTTGGGTTACGTGTGCTATCCCGGTTATCCCAATCAAACGCTAAGCTAAAGCCTGTCGCCTCTTCACTATTATTTAAACCTTCCAACTCACGGGAAGTATAAAAAGGCGTAAAGATTATCGAGCTGACACCCGACTCAACTGGTGAATCAAAGCTCACATCTTTGATAGGTTGAAACGCACCCAGCAAACCATGCTCGGCAACATTGCCCCAAGGCAACAAATACTTAAACTCAAACTGGTAGTTTTCTTCTAAGCCATCGGCAATGGTTTTATCATCAATTGATGAATCGTTATCCCCTTGAGAGCCGATATAATACGGGTTTTCATTGAAGCGAGCTTGGTACATTTGAGTACTGAACAACACGTTCTCAGATAGAGCGAAATTAAAAGCTGATAGAAAACCGACATAGCTGTCTTTATCTGAATAAAGCGCCATACCAAACAGGGCAGCTTGAGGTTGCCAAACACCCTTTGCGACACCAGCAACCCCAAAAGTATTACCCATGGTTTCGGTGCTGAAGTAGAAAGGGACAAAGGCCGAGTCTTTTTCTTCGCTAAGGGCTGAAGAAGAAAAGCTGACACCGAGTAGCGCCATTGCTGACATCACTAGTTGTCGAGTCGTTCGCTTGAACATCATTTACTTTACAATATCCATAGCTACTTCACATATTCCATCGCCACACGTGAAGTCAGTTTAGTGACCAGTTCGTAAGCGATAGTACCGATATGTTCTGCGACTTCTTCTGAAGGCAAATCTTTACCCCATAATGTCGCTTCATCACCGACTTTATCTGCCGCATCAGGGCCAAGGTCTACGGTTAGCATGTCCATGGAAACACGTCCTGCGATCGGTACTTTTCGACCGTTAACGAACACTGGAGTGCCGTTAGGTGCTGTACGAGGATAACCATCACCATAACCAATCGCGATCACACCAACCTTGGTATCTCGCTCACTGGTCCAGTTTCCGCCATAACCCACACTCTCACCGGCTTTCACATCGCGCACTGCAATCAGGTGTGAGGTCAGGGTCATCACTGGCAAAAATCCAAGCTCTTGCGCTGATTTATCCACAAACGGAGACACACCGTAAGAGATGATTCCCGGACGAACCCAATCAAGGTGGCTGTCAGGCCAAGCGAGTAAACCCGCAGAGGCAGCAAGTGAACGCTCACCTTCACAGCCTTCGGTAAGAGACAAGAAAAGCTCGGTCTGTTCAACGGTGGTTGCTCTATCCAGTTCATCAGCACAACCGAAGTGGCTCATGTAACGTAGAGGTTTGGCAACATTCGCACATTGATGCAAACGCTCAACAAAGTTTTGATATTGCTCAGGGCGAACACCTAATCGGTGCATACCACTGTCGACTTTTAGCCATACCACAACGGGGGTTTCCAAATCCGCATTCTCTAGCGCGCTTAATTGCTCTTCACAATGCACCACAGTTTGAATGTTATTGGTCACCAAAATTGGCAAATCGCCCGAAGAGTAAAACCCTTCCAGCAACAAAATAGGTTTAACAATGCCACCAGCACGAAGTTGCAACGCTTCTTCAATACGCGCCACACCGAATGCATCAGAGCTTTTTGAATGCTTGGCAATATGCAGTAAGCCGTGTCCGTAGCCATTGGCTTTCACAACAGACATGACCTTACACTGAGGAGCCTTCGACTTTATCTGGTTCAGGTTATGTTCGAGCGCGTTTAAGTCAATGCTCGCCGTCGCCGCTTTCATGTAAGTCATTAGCGATTACTCATCATCAAATGCAGGGCCTGCATAGTTATCAAATCGGGAGTGTTGGCCTTGGAACGTAAGACGAACCGAACCGATCGGACCGTTACGTTGCTTACCAAGGATGATCTCAGCAATGCCTTTCAGTGAACTATCTGGGTTATAAACCTCATCACGATAGATAAACATGATTAAGTCGGCATCTTGCTCAATCGAACCTGATTCACGCAAATCCGAGTTTACTGGACGCTTATCAGCACGTTGCTCTAGGGAACGGTTAAGCTGAGAAAGTGCGACAACCGGAACATTCAGTTCTTTTGCTAACGCTTTCAATGAGCGAGAAATCTCGGCGATCTCAAGAGTACGGTTATCAGATAACGAAGGTACACGCATTAATTGAAGGTAATCTATCATGATCATAGAGATACCATCGTGTTCACGAGCGATACGTCGAGCACGAGAACGTACTTCGGTTGGAGTCAGGCCCGAGCTGTCATCGATATACATATTCTTCTTATCCATCAGAATACCCATACTCGACGAAATACGAGCCCAATCTTCATCGTCTAACTGACCGGTACGAATCTTGGTTTGGTCAACTCGAGAAAGTGACGCAAGCATACGCATCATCAGCTGTTCGGCTGGCATCTCTAACGAGAAAATTAAAACAGGTTTGTCTTGCTTCATCGCTGCGTTTTCACACAAGTTCATCGCAAACGTGGTTTTACCCATCGATGGACGAGCAGCAACGATGATTAAGTCAGAACCTTGCAGACCTGCTGTTTTCTTATTGAGGTCGTTGAAACCTGTATCGACACCGGTCACACCATCTTGCGGTGTTTTATACAAGATCTCGATACGTTCTAGTGTCTTCTCTAGAATGCTATCAACGTTTTGTGGACCTTCGTTTTCACTTGCACGGCCTTCGGCAATCGCGAAGACTTTACTTTCAGCCAGATCAACAAGCTCTTCCGATGTACGACCTTGAGGATCATAACCAGAATCAGCAATCTCATTTGCGACACCAATCAGGCTACGAACAAGTGCACGCTGCGCCACGATATCCGCATAGGCGTTGATGTTTGCGGCACTTGGGGTGTTTTTCGCTAGGTCAGCAAGGTAGGCAAAGCCACCCACTTCTTCAAGTTGCTCACGCAGCTCTAAATGTTCAGAGAGTGTAATAAGATCCAGAGGAGAACTTTCTTCAAGGATATCCTTTACCGCTTCAAAGATCAGACGGTGAGGACGGCTATAAAAGTCTTTGGCCACAACCTTTTCAGCAACCGTATCCCAGCGTTCGTTATCCAATAACAAACCGCCAATAACAGATTGCTCAGCTTCTAATGAATGTGGCGGGACCTTGATGGCGTCCACCTGATCGTTGGCTGATTTCTGACTTTTGGTATCCACTATGACTACACTCAATAACTAATAATGATCGTTCATTATACCCAAGAACATCCGTTTGTAATCCGATCCTATGAGTTTGTTTTATTCTTCAGGAAGAATTTACCTATTGCTGACGGAATTAACCAAGGGTAGCATTACGATCCTGCCATTCATTCACTGTATAACTTGAGGTATGCGTGTCCAAATTATTGGCTCTGAGCACTGGTCTTCTAAGCATCGGCCTCCTGAGCACTCCGTTGGCCTTAGCTGATGATACTAAAGCCTCTGTTGATGCAATCCTCGACTCTATAGTAGTACCAGAACCTACTGCTGAGCCGATCGTCGTTGCACCGACATCTGAAGAAAAAGATATGGATATCGCACCGAATGATACGAGTGATACAGAACTGCCGAACCCACTGAAAACGGAAGTCGAATTTGGATATCAGTCGCATACTGGCAATTCGGATTCACGGTCGCTTAACGCACGCCTTAACGGTGAATACACGGCAGGCCGCCATAGAACCAGTGGTGAATGGAAATACTACAACCTCTACAAAGATGGCGAAGAAGATAAAAGGCAGTCAACTTACTCGGCTCAGAGTGACTACAAGTTAAGCCCTAAAACCTATCTCTACGGCAGCTTTAAAGGTGTCGATTCTCGATACAGCGCCTACTTTAAGGACTACACCGTTTCTAGTGGTCTGGGTTACCAGTTTTCGAATACCGAAGAGTTTGTGCTGGAAGTCGAAGTTGGGCCTGGTTTTCGTTACCAAGAGCCAAATCTTGATGAGCTAGACGACGATGACATCATCTTTCCGGAGATTGTTGAAGAAGCGATTTTTCGTGGCAACGTGAATACGTCTTGGCAGGTCTTGAAGAATTTACAGCTCAAGGCAGACGTGACGCTTGTGTCTGGCCACAGTAACCTAAAGTTTGATACCGAACTCGAAGCCATCAATGATATTACCGACAATATCGCACTAAAGATCGCTCACTCTCGCCAATACCACGATAAAGTGCCTGAAGGATTAAGCAAAGAAGACTCTATTCTATCTATCAACCTGCTATTCCAATTCTAATCTTAAGACTACTTCTAACCTTGAGAACGACCAGTTCAGCAATAACAGCTTATGGATCACTGTAAGCTTTTTACTTACCACAGCCCTTCCTTGTACTTTCCTATATTCCAGACATAAAAAAACACCAGCCGAAGCTGGTGTTTAAAACTTTCAAAAGAAAGAATTCGTCTTGGTACTGAAATTACTCAGCTGCAACGATAGCGATTTTCGCAGTAGCAAAAACTTCAGAGTGAAGTTGGATGCTTACTTCGAATTCGCCGATGTTACGTAGAGCGCCTTCAGGTAGGCGTACTTCGCTCTTAGCTACTGCAACACCTGCCGCTGTAATAGCGTCAGCGATGTCACGAGTACCGATAGAACCGAATAGTTTACCTTCGTCACCAGCTTTAGAAGCGATTGTAACGCCTTCTAGAGTGTTAACGCTCTCTGCACGAGCTTCAGCAGCAGCTAGTTGCTCAGCAACTTTAGCTTCTAGTTCAGCACGACGAGTTTCGAACATAGCAACGTTGTCTTTAGTTGCCATAACTGCTTTACCCTGTGGGATAAGGAAGTTACGAGCGTAACCAGATTTAACGTTTACTTGGTCGCCAAGGCCACCTAGGTTACCGATCTTATCAAGTAGAATAACTTGCATTATCTTAGTCCTCTTAAACTATTATTAACTATTACCGATTACTGATGCTTGTCAGTGTACGGTAGTAGAGCTAGGTAACGAGAACGCTTGATAGCGCGAGCTAGTTGACGCTGGTACTTAGCGCTTGTACCAGTGATACGGCTAGGTACGATTTTACCAGCTTCAGTGATGTAGTTTTTAAGAGTTGCTACGTCTTTGTAGTCAATCTCTTGTACGCCTTCTGCAGTGAAACGGCAGAATTTACGACGACGGAAGAAACGAGCCATGGGCTATCTCCTGATCTTAAATTTAGTAAAGCGGTCTTTCACAATTATCGAAATAACTATCAATGACCTAAAACAAGTTGAGAATTTTTTAAGGCGTTAAGCCAAAAAAGAATTACTCAGCAGCTGCTTCTGGTTTAGCTTCTGTACGCTCTTCGCGACGAGGAGCACGCTCTGCACGCTCTTCTTTTTGCTTAAGCATAATAGATTGCTCAGTCACAGCGCCTTTAGTGCGCATGATCATGTTACGTAGAACTGCATCGTTGAAACGGAAAGCAGTTTCTAGCTCGTCAATCACTTCTTGACCAGCTTCAACGTTCATAAGAACGTAGTGAGCTTTGTGAAGCTTGTTGATTGGGTAAGCCATTTGACGACGACCCCAGTCTTCTAGACGGTGGATAGTACCGCCAGCTTCAGTGATAGAACCAGTGTAACGCTCGATCATGCCAGCAACTTGCTCGCTTTGATCAGGGTGAACCATGAATACGATTTCGTAATGACGCATTTGGTTGCTCCTTACGGATTATTAGCTTCCACGAGTGGCCCGGTCGTCCAGAGGAAGCAAGGAACTAAAGATAAATGACCGAGTTTTAAGGACGGCAAATATTATAGAAAGAGCTCGGTATTAGCAAGTGATATTTGGCGAATAATGAAACAGTTTCTCTTTCGCCATCTAGCCATCCAGCAATCGCATTTTCCACCCTATTTGAGTCTATAAAACAAACGCCCATCACCTAAGTAATGAGCGTTTAATATTTGAATTTTTTCAATCGATTACTGAGCTAAACGCTGACGTACCGCTTCGAACAGACAGATACCTGATGCTACCGAAACGTTTAGGCTCGACACGCTACCTGCCATTGGGATCTTAATTAGGTCATCACAGGTTTCACGCGTTAGACGACGCATACCGTCACCTTCTGCACCCATAACTACCGCAAGAGGGCCCGTTAGCTTCGCTTGGTAGATATCATGCGTTGCTTCACCTGCCGTACCCACAAACCATACGCCCTGCTCTTGCAGTGCACGCATTGTACGAGCTAGGTTAGTCACTCGTACTAGTGGAACCGTTTCTGCTGCGCCACAAGCAACCTTACTTACTGTTGCCGTTAGCGGCGAAGAACGGTCTTTAGGAACGATAACAGCGGCCACACCTGCGGCATCTGCATTACGTAAGCAAGCACCTAGGTTATGAGGGTCTGTTACGCCGTCTAGAACCAACAGCAGAGGTTGTTCGTGCTGCGCAAGGATATCGTCTAGGTGAGTTTCATTAAGCTGCTTAGCAGGCTTCACCTTAGCAATAAGACCTTGGTGATTTGCACCCTGTGCTTTTTCATCAAGCGGCTTACGGCCCATTTGTTGAATCGACACGCCAAATTGCTGCAGTTGATTCAGTAATGGAAGAAGGCGATCGTCTTGACGACCTTTAAGCACGTACGCTTCAATAAAGCGTGCTGGATCTTTTTCTAGTACGGCTTTCACCGCGTGAATACCGTAAATAAATTCGTTACTCATTGTCTCTGGTTACTCTTATTGCTCAGAGATGAAGGCATCAAACCCGATGCACCCACCTCTGTGTTGTTTATTCCGAGAGCATGCATCTTCCGCCTGATACTCTCGCATTTAAATCCGTTAGACGTTAAGCCTTGCTGTCATTGTAAAATGATAACTTAAGACTTATCAGCCTTTGGCTTACGACTTGCTGCGCGCTTTTTCTTAGCACGAGCTTTAGCAGCACCGGTTTTATTCGCGGGCTTTTTCTTCTTAGCTGAGCTTTCGCTACTTCCATCTGGTCGTTTAGTTGGTTCAACTAAAGGCGTTGCAGGTACGCCTGGCTTATTACTTTTCACCGCTGAACGCTTCTTGCTTTTCGCCTTTTTCATCGCTTCAGCAGCACGCTTCTTGGCTGTTTTACCTTTACCACGTGGCTGACGATCGGTGTCTTCTAAATCAAAGTCGATTTGACGAGTTTCTAAGTTAACCGCCGAAACCTTCACTTTAACCGAATCACCCAAGCGGTAGATATTACCTGAGCTTTCACCAACCAGACGCTGACCAACAGCATCAAATTGGTAGTAGTCATTCGCTAGCGCAGAAATATGTACCAGACCATCGATGTGAAGTTCAGTTAGACGCACAAAGAAACCGAAGCCAGTCACGTTGGCAATCACGCCATCCATCACTTCACCGACATGGTCTTGCATGTATTCACATTTCAGCCAGTCGTTCACTTCACGTGTAGCGTCATCAGCACGACGCTCAGTCATTGAACACTGCTCGCCGTAGAAGTCCATATCATCGAAAGTGTAGTGGTAACCACCAGTTGGCGTCCAACGTTCGCTGTTACGACCTTCTTCTTTCGCAATAAGGTACTTAATCGCACGGTGCAATAGCAAATCTGGGTAACGACGAATTGGCGAGGTAAAGTGAGCATAGCGTTTAAGAGCTAAACCAAAGTGACCCGCGTTATCCGCGTTGTATACCGCTTGCTTCATTGAGCGTAGCAGCATTGTTTGGATTAATTCACGATCTTCACGTTCGTTAATCTGTTGCATCAGTTGTGCATAATCTACCGGAGATGGCGACAAGCCACCTTCCAGCGTTAAACCTAATTCACTTAAGAAGCTCTTGAAGCCCATTAAGCGCTCTTCGCCCGGAGTTTCGTGAACACGGTACAGCGCAGGCTCTTTCGCTTTTTCTACGTAAGATGCCGATGCGATGTTTGCCAGAATCATACACTCTTCGATGATCTTGTGTGCATCGTTACGAATTACTGGCTCAATACGGTCAATCTTACGATCCGCATTAAAGATAAACTTAGTTTCTACCGTTTCAAATTCAATCGCACCACGTTCGTCACGCGTTTTCTTAAGCACCTTGTACATCTTATGAAGCTCTTCAAGATGTGGTACTTCAGGTTCGTAACGTTCACGTAATTCTTCATTGCCATCTAAGATCGCGCCTACTTTGTTGTAAGTAAGACGAGCATGAGAATTCATTACCGCTTCGTAGTGCTTGTAGCCCGACAGTTTACCTTTGTCTGAGATAGTCATCTCACACACCATACATAAACGGTCGACTTGAGGGTTCAATGAACACAAACCATTTGAAAGTACTTCTGGCAGCATTGGTACAACTTGTGACGGGAAGTATACCGAGTTACCACGGTTAATCGCCTCTTTGTCTAGCGCTGTATCTGGGCGAACGTAGTAACTTACGTCAGCAATCGCTACCCATAGGCGCCAGCCGCCGCCTTTCTTCGCTTCACAATAAACCGCATCATCGAAGTCACGCGCATCTTCACCATCAATCGTAACCAATGGCAGCTTACGCAGGTCTACACGTCCTTCTTTTGCTTCTTCAGGAACATGCTCACCTAGGTTTTCGATTTGTTTATCTACCGCTTCAGGCCACTCTTGTGGGATCTGGTGAGTACGAATCGCGATCTGCGTTTCCATACCCGGCGCCATATTCTCACCAAGAACTTCGGTCACTTTACCCATCATGTTACGAGAACGACCGCCGCGATCCGTAATTTCAATCACAACCACATTACCCATTCGAGCACCGCCTTTATGCTCAGTAGGGATCTGGATGTCGTGACTAATACGCGAATCATCAGCAACAACGTAAGAATGGCCATACTCTAGGAAGAAGCGACCAACAAGTGGCGTTTTACGCTCTTCAAGCACACGAACCAAGCGGCCTTCACGACGGCCACGCTTACTGTTATCAGTAGGCTGAACCAATACGTAATCACCATGCATGATGGTTTTCATCTGATGATGCGGCAGCACGATATCATTGTCTTTACCCACACTGCCGTCTGGGCGAACCCAACCATGACCGTCTTTATGACCAATCACATAGCCTTTGATCAGCTCCATCTTCTCAGGCAATGCGTAGCACTGACGACGAGTAAAGATAAGCTGCCCATCACGCTCCATTGCACGTAAACGACGACGCAGCCCTTCATATTGTTCCTCTCCAGCAAGACCCAAAGCTTCGAATAGATCGTTACGGTTCATCGGAATATTCGCGTCTGTTAGAAACGAAATAATGAACTCTCGGCTTGGTACTGGATTATCGTAATTTTTCGACTCTCGGTCGGCAAAAGGATCAACAGTGGTTGTCGCTGTCGTGTTTTCTGACGTTGGTGTGTTTTTTGACATAGGCGGGCCTGCTTAAGCAAGGAAGGTATATACCCCTAGTATATCTGATGCTAGAGGTAAGCTACAGATATGCTTTGGAAAACACTCAAATAACCTCAGATTGATACATATCTTCACTTTGTGAAACATCGCTTCATAGACGTGGACTATCATCAAAATTTCAAGCAAACGATAAAACAAACGTTTGCGCCATGAATGAAATACACTATTATCCACGCACTTTACCAACTCCTGTTCTGAGTATGATATGAAACTAAAACGCACTTTATTGGCTTCAGCAATGGCAAGCCTCGCTATATTTCCATTTGCGAGTTCGGCAATGGAAAAAGCGGACCTGATGATTACCGATGCGATGGTTCTAACCATGAACCAAGACAAAACGGTTTATGAAAGCGGTACTGTTGTCGTCAAAGACAACAAAATCATTGCGGTAGGTGATGCTTCACTAGAGAAGCAGTACCAAGCGAAACAAGTGTTAGACGTTGATGGCGATATCGTTATGCCGGGTCTCATCAATACTCATACTCACGTATCAATGACGGTTTTCCGTTCGCTGGCCGATGATGTGCCTGATCGCCTGCACCGCTACATCTTCCCACTAGAGAAAAAGCTAGTATCGCGAGACATGGTACGCATTGGTGCGAATCTAGGTAACGTTGAAATGGTAAAAGGCGGTGTCACGACTTACGCCGACATGTACTACTTCGAAGATGAAGTAGCGAAAACTGTCGATAAGATCGGTATGCGTGCCATTCTGGGTGAAACCGTGATTAAGTTTCCAGTAGCGGATGCTGCCAACGCCGAAGAAGGCATCAAGTACGCATTGAACTTCATTGAAGAATACAAAGATCACCCGCGAATCACACCAGCGTTTGCACCGCATGCTCCTTACACCAACACCACAGAGATCCTGCAGAAAATATCTAAGCTATCTCTAGAGTTAGATGTACCAGTAATGATTCACCTTGCAGAATCACATCGTGAAGAAGAAAAAATCGCAGAGCGTTCTGATGGGTTATCCCCGGTTCAATACATGGACAGCATTGGCGCACTCAACAAAAACTTGGTGGGTGCACACATGATCCTAGTAGACGATCACGATATCGAATTAGTGAAGAAATCGGATATGGGCGTAGCTCATAATATGAGTGCTAATATCAAGTCAGCAAAAGGCGTATCACCAGCGCTTAAGATGTATGACGAGAACGTGCGTATCGGTTTAGGTACAGATGGGCCAATGTCTGGTAACACACTGAGCACCATTGATGAGTTCAACCAAGTCGCTAAGGTTCACAAGCTAGTTAATAAAGATCGTGCTGCGATGCCGCCGATCAAAGTGATCGACATGGCAACTATGGGCGCAGCAAAAGCGCTCCACATGGAAGATAAGATCGGCTCTCTTGAAGCTGGTAAGCTTGCCGACATCATAGTGATCGATACCAAGGCACCAAACATGGTTCCGGTCTACAACCCATACTCAGCATTAGTTTACTCTGCTAACTCGGGTAACGTTCGCCACACGATCGTTGATGGCAAGATCATTATGCAAGACCGCGACATGCTAACGGTAGACGAAGACAAGATTCGTCAAGAAGCACTCGATTTTACCAAGGTTGTTCGTGAAACGGTGATTGAGTCTGGTGAGGTTGTTCAATAACGTCACTGAATGAGATAAACGGTTTCCCTTAAGATCAAAAAAGGCCTCATAGGAATTTATCTATGAGGCCTTTTTAATACGAGTTTTTTTACCTCAATATATTTCTATATCAAGATAGATGATTAACGAGTGCAGTCATTAATCATCTACTCTGATTCAATAATCGATCTTACCAGAACACGTCTCGACGTTTTGCTCGAGCAATGATGTTGTCTGGCATTCTCTGTTCTAGACCGCTACGAAGCACGGTGATACGCTTATGCTGCCTTTGATCCGCTGTCACCGAGTTGTATAACCAGCGGTAAGCGTCTTCATAGTCTAATGGGCTACCGTAGTCACGTAACAAGAGTTCAGCTAAGTGGATACTCGCACTTAAGTTACCCATAGAGGCCGCTTCACGTAGATACGGAATCGCACGCTCTTTGTCTTGTTGTACCAAAGTACCACGAGAGTAATAACGACCTAACTGCTCTAATGCAGCGGGTAAACCTTGATGTGCCGCGTTTTCCATATAGTAAAGGCCAAGCTCTACATCTTGTGGAACACACACACCCCAAGCCAACATATCGCCGTATAAAAACTCATAAGAAGGCAAGCTAATACGCGTCGCACGAGCAACGATATCTTCAACTAACTGGCACTTATCAGCTTTCACTCGCTCTAGATGTTGATTATTTTCGATTAAATTAATCAGTTCAGCTTCTGTATATATTGGAACGGGCTCTCCCACATCAGCCAAATTTGCATGACTCAAGGGTGAGCTCAGCGCCATTATTAATGAAGCTGCCACAATTCGTAGCTTCATACCTGCACTCTATTATCTGTCGCTAAAGTTATCTATTGAGGGGTGCAGAGGATTTCTACACGCACAAAACAGGGTGAACTTCACTTTCCATGATATCTGTATCGGCAATAACCCTGACGGCTTTAGACAAAACTTGCCGCTAATGGGCAATATTTTGCCAGATGGCGTTCAAAAGATCACCATCAAAGAGTGCGTGGCTAAATTGCAGGTATTAAAAAGCCGACTTAATAAAGTCGGCTTTTAGAAAACTATTTCATTATCAGAGCACTTTAATTATCAAAGCAATGTTTGTGCTGTGGTAATCACTCAGCGGGCATTACGCGCCGTATGGGTGAACCTTGATGATAGTTTCGTTACGATCTGGGCCAGTTGATACGATATCAATTGGAACGCCAGTTAGGTCTTCGATACGCTTAATGTAATCTAGAGCAGCTTGTGGAAGCGCGTCGATAGATTTAGCACCAAATGTGTTTTCAGACCAACCAGGCATTGTTTCGTAGATTGGCGTCGCTTCTTCGAATGACTCAGCAGCCATTGGAGAAACTTCTAGGATAGAACCATCTTTCATCTTGTAGCCAGTACAGATTTTTAGTTCTTCTAGGCCATCAAGAACGTCTAGTTTAGTTAGACACATACCAGATAGAGAGTTGATTTGGATTGCACGACGCATAGCAACAGCATCGAACCAACCAGTACGACGTAGACGACCAGTTGTTGCGCCAAACTCGTGACCAACATCGCCTAGGTGCTTACCAACTGGGTCTTGTTTTTCAAGGCCATCGTATAGCTCAGTTGGGAATGGACCTGAACCAACACGAGTACAGTAAGCCTTAGTAATACCAAGGATGTAACCGATGTGACGAGGACCGAAACCAGAACCTGCAGCAACACCACCAGCAGTCGTGTTAGAAGACGTTACGTATGGGTAGGTACCGTGGTCGATATCTAGTAGCGTACCTTGAGCACCTTCGAACATGATCTTGTCGCCGCGCTTACGTGCTGCGTCTAGTTCGTCAGTTACGTCGATAACCATCGCAGTTAACATGTCTGCGTAGCTCATCGCTTGCTCAAGAACTTCTTCGTAGCTTACTGTTTCAGCTTTGTAGAAGTGCTCTAGTTGGAAGTTGTGGAATTCCATAACTTCTTTTAGCTTCTCAGCAAATGCTTCTTTATCGAAAAGGTCGCCAACGCGTAGACCGCGACGAGCAACTTTATCTTCGTAAGCTGGACCGATACCACGACCCGTTGTACCGATAGCTTTAGCGCCACGAGCGATTTCACGCGCGTTGTCGATTGCAATGTGGTACGGAAGAATTAGAGGACAAGCTTCAGAGATGAAAAGACGCTCACGTACTGGGATACCGCGATCTTCAAGAGGCTTCATTTCTTTTAGAAGTGCGTCAGGCGATAATACTACACCGTTACCAATAACACATTTAACGTTATTGCGTAGGATACCTGATGGAATTAAGTGAAGAACGGTTTTTTCACCGTCAATTACAAGTGTGTGACCTGCATTGTGACCGCCTTGGTAGCGAACCACGTATTTTGCATCTTCAGTTAAAAGGTCAACGATTTTACCTTTACCTTCATCACCCCATTGGGTGCCTAGAACGACTACGTTATTTCCCATCTTTCCAATTTCTGTTGCTAATTAAAAATGGATTCTAGCACTGAATCACACTTCTTGCAGTCACTTTTTGTCCATAAACGTTAACACTGTACAAAAATAAACCAGCGATAACTGAGGGCGAATGTATGAAGATACTGATATCATTGCTTTTTTACAGACAAAAGGCAGAACCATGTCTCAATCAATTTGGCTCGCTATTGGGCTCGTACTTATTGTTGAAGGGCTCGGCCCCTTAATTGCACCCAATGGCTGGAGAAACATGGTCGCGCAACTGAGCGAACAACCAGACACACAACTGCGTCGCATTGGCGGCTGTCTTGTGGTGGCGGGAGCGGTTATCGCTTTCATGACCTACCGCTAGGTTTAGGTTGCTATAAGTAGAACGCTATTGAGCGCCTTCCCTCACGCCCCCAATCGTAGACCTGAAAACAATAGAAAACAAAAAGGCTCCCATAATGGGAGCCTTTTAAGTTTTAACGCATTTTGCTTATTGAGCTAAGCATTCGCTAACGCATCAGCTTATTTCGCTGGAGCGCCGCTTGCTTGATTCATGTATTGGAAGAAGTCAGTCTTCGGATCCAGTACTAGAATGTCGCTCTTATCGCTAAATGATGTCTCATAAGCTTGCAATGAACGCATGAAGCCGTAGAACTCAGGATCTTTGCTGAACGCATCAGAGTAGATCTTCGCTGCTTCTGCATCCGCGTCACCACGAGTGATTCGAGCTGTACGGTCAGCTTCAGCAAGAACTGTTGCCACTTCTAGCTCAGCTTGAGCACGGATAACTTCCGCTTTCTCACGACCTTGAGAACGGTGTCTACGAGCAACCGACTCACGTTCTGCACGCATACGGCGGTAGATAGATTCACTGATTTCGTCAGGAAGGTTAATCTTCTTCATACGGAAATCAACAACTTCAACACCTAAATCAGCCATCGCACTTTCTGCCGTTCCAGACAAAACGTTTTCCATGATCTTATCGCGTTCGCCATCAACTTCTAGTGCTTCTGCAGCCGCTACCGTTGTGACGACTTCGCTATCAGCAGAGTCTGGCAGGATGTCCTTATTACGAGGACCTGACACGATCTGCTTAATTTCACGAGAACCAATTTCAGAACGAAGAACATCTGTCACCTTACGCTCAAGAAGTGCTTCTGCCGTCATGATATTACCGCCGCCAGTACTCAGATAGAAACGTCCAAAATCAGCAATACGCCATTTTGCGTAAGTATCAATTAGAACGTCTTTTTTCTCTGATGTTACGAAACGGTCAGAACGACCATCCATCGTTTGAATACGAGCATCAAGTACTTTTACGCGATCAAACAGTGGCAGTTTAAAGTGCAGGCCTGGTTCATAGATTCGTGATACGCCGTTGTCATCGAGAACTCGACCAAAACGAATTACCATGCCACGCTCGCCTTCTTGAATCACAAACAGTGACATCAATAGAAGGGCAATCGTCACAACTAATACAGGGATCATTAATTTACGCATTATTAGTATCTCCCTTGGCGTGAACTGTCTGAACGAGTTTGAGTGCTAGACTTTGGATCAGCTTGAGTTTCTAACTCAATTTGATCGTAAGTTGATGATGCTTTTGCAGGGCGAGTGCCCGACTGAGAACCACCTTGTGCGCCTAGCTTATCAATTGGTAGGTATAGCAAGTTACCGCTTGATTCAGAATCAATCAGGACTTTCGATGTGCTTGAGTACACTTTTTCCATTGTATCAAGGTACATACGGTTACGTGTTACTTCAGGCGCTGCTTGGTATTCAGGTAGCAGTTTCTCGAACTGAGCCACTTGACCTAGAGCACCATTAACTGTGCGCTCTGAGTAACCCACCGCTTCTTTCTTCAAACGCTCAGCACGACCTGTTGCTTTTGGAAGAATGTCATTTCGGTAAGCTTCAGCTTCACGCTCGAAACGCTCTTCATCCTCACGAGCCGCGATAGCATCATCAAATGCATCTTTCACTTGCTCTGGTGGACGTGCTGACTGGAAGTTCACGTCAACAATAAGAATACCCATATCGTAGCTATCGATAATGCGGTTTAGTGTTTCTTGAGTACTTTGACGAATCTGCTGACGACCACTTGTTAGGATACTATCCATTAGTGAGTCACCAATTACTGCACGAAGCGCAGAATCGGTTGCTTGGCGTAGACTGTCGTCTGCATTCGTTACACGATACAAGTACTTGTATGGGTCAGAAACACGGTATTGAACACCCATTTCAACGGTCACAACGTTTTCGTCTTTCGTTAGCATCGTGCCAGCAGCACGTAGAGAACGAATCGCTTGAACGTTGACTAGTTGCTCATCTTTGATTTCATCGATGAAGCGTGGGTGCCAGTTAAGACCAGGCTCTTCGATACGGTCGAACTGACCCAATCGAAGTACTACTGCTCTTTCTGCTTCGCCAACGGTGTAGAAACCAGCGAAGAACCAGATAGCAATCGCAATGACAGCAATGACACCAAAGCCAATCGCACCGCCACCACCGATAGATGGTCCGTTACCGTTGCCACCTTTTTTACCAAACTTGCCACCTAACTTTTGACTTAGTTTACTAAACACTTCGTCTAGATCTGGCGGTCCTTGATCTCGGCCGCCGCGATTATTTTTATTACCCCAAGGGTCATTATCGCGGCCGTTATTATCGCCGTTGTTGTTATTTCCAGGCTCATTCCACGCCATTAGAAAGCTCCATCATTTGATATGACGTTATACTGTAGCAGTCTCTTTGGTAACGATAAAGTCACCTAAGAGCGCCCCTTCTCTTTTTTCAAGTTTAGACCAATCTATTTGTTGCATTCGGATATCTATCAACAAGTTACCATTTTCATCATACTCTTCCTGTTGAATACATTTCATCTCGAAGAATAAGCTGCGAATACGGCCCTGATGTTGATGTGGAATACACAACCGGAATTGAACCATCTGGCTAGCTAAACGCTCAGTTAAAGCTTCAAACAGCAGTTCAATGCCTTCTCCTTCCATTGCAGAAACCCAAACAGCGCGAGGTGCGCCCTCTTCGTCTCTTTCAATTCGAGGTTTTTGGTCTTCCATGCAGTCAATTTTGTTCATGACTACAAGGGTTGGCACTTCATGAGCATCGATTTCTTCTAATACTTCATGAACAGCCTGAATGTTCTCACGAAAACGGTCATCACTGGCATCAACAACATGTAACAAAATGTCAGCTTCCTGCGTCTCTTGTAATGTTGCCTTGAACGCAGCGACCAAGTCGTGTGGTAGATGACGGATAAAACCTACGGTATCTGCGAGAATTGCAGGCCCGACATCTGCCAAATCAATCTTACGCAGTGTTGGGTCTAGGGTTGCAAACAGTTGGTCTGCCGCATAAACACCAGCACTTGTGATGCGATTGAAAAGTGTTGATTTCCCTGCGTTGGTATAACCAACCAAAGAAATTGTTGGGATTTCAGCTCGATTACGAGCACGTCGTCCTTGTTCACGCTGCTTAGCGACTTTCGCTAAACGACGCAGTATTGCCTTTATACGGTCACGCAACAAACGGCGATCGGTTTCCAGTTGAGTTTCACCTGGACCACGAAGACCAATACCACCTTTCTGCCTTTCAAGGTGAGTCCAACCACGAATCAATCGGGTAGAGATATGACGAAGCTGAGCGAGCTCAACTTGTAGCTTACCTTCATGAGTTCGCGCACGTTGTGCAAAAATATCTAAGATCAAACCCGTGCGATCAATCACACGACATTTACACAATTGCTCGAGATTTCGCTCTTGGGCAGGAGAGAGAGAGTGGTTAAAAATCACAATTTCAGCACCGGTTAGCTGAACAGCTTGTGCGATTTCTAGGGCTTTACCTTCTCCAACGTAGTATTTAGGGAGTGGGGATTGTCGGCTACCAGTAATCACTTGTAGCGTTTCTACCCCCGCAGAGGAGACCAGCATTTCACATTCGCTTAGGTCTTCCCATTCTCCCTCTTGCGTGAAGTTGATATGAACAAGTACGGCTCGCTCGCCGGATTCATAACGGTCAAACAAGCAACCAACTCCTTATTACAGCGCAAGCTGTATCAATTGAACGATTAATCTTCAGTCTTCTCTGGACGATCAGATGGCGTGCGTTGCTCGCCGCTGTGGTGACTAACTGCGCGAGCAGGTACCACAGTAGAAATCGCATGCTTGTAAACCATTTGGTTTACTGTGTTCTTCAATAAGATCACGAATTGATCGAAAGACTCGATCTGACCTTGCAGCTTAATGCCGTTAACAAGATAGATAGAGACTGGAATGCGCTCACGACGGAGTGCATTTAGGAATGGGTCTTGTAGCGATTGCCCCTTAGCCATTTTATTTTCCTTATTTGTATTTTGTTGTAATTATTTAGCTAGTGGTGCACAAAAAGGTGCGGCCTTTGCATCTGAGCTAAATGAATAAAAAAACTCCGTTGTTATTGAAAGGCTGTGATTTTTTAAAAGCCTCAATAACGGATCCTTTCCAGAGTATATTCACGCAAAAGCGATCACATTATACACAGCAATACTAATCAGATGCTATTGCATCTGAAAGAGTTTCTAACGCTTGATCAATGTTTTCGCTATCTAACCAAGTTAAATCATCCCAACTGCGCAACCAGGTGATTTGTCGCTTGGCCAACTGACGGGTTGCACAGACACCACGGAAAACCGCTTCGTCTAAATCACAATTACCGTCTAAATAATCCCACATCTGCCTATAACCAACGCATCGGATCGATGGCAGTTCAGGATGAAGATCTCCTCTGGCGTACAACGCCTTCATTTCCTCTTCAAATCCCGCTTCGATCATCTTCTCGAAACGCAGCTCAATGCGGCGATGGAGTTCTTTCCTTTCCTTGGGAGCTATTGCAAATTGTTTTACACGAAATGGCAGGCTATCGCCTTTCGTTTGAGTTAGCTCTGTTAATGTTTTACCCGAAATTCGGTAAACTTCCAATGCCCTTGAAAGCCTTTGTGGATCATTTGGGTGTATTCTTTCAGCGGATACGGGATCAATCTCTCTTAATTGATCGTGCAATGCCTGCCAACCTTGTTCGATAGATTCCGCTTCAATCTGCTTACGAATCTCTTGATCCGCTGCTGGTAATGGCGATAAACCTTCCAACAATGCTTTGTAGTAAAGCATTGTGCCACCAACAAGTAGCGGAATTTTGCCTTCCGCTACAATCTTATTCATTTCATTGATCGCATCACGACGAAAATCTGCCGCAGAATACGCTTCGCTTGGATCCAGAATATCAATCAAGCGATGAGGCGCGAGCGCAAGCTCTTCCGCATCCGGTTTAGCGGTACCAATATCCATGTCTTTGTAGATAAGTGCCGAATCGACGCTGATGATCTCTACTGGGTATTTCTGACGTAAGCGGATAGCTAAATCTGTTTTTCCTGATGCCGTTGGGCCCATTAAAAACAACGCTAAAGGTAATTTTTCAGTCATGATATTTTGTATTTGCTTCTCTGTTTTAGCGCTTTTTAGCAAAGGGCTTTGTGTCGCGACGTATTCAGCTAAAAAGACAAATGTCGTCGCGAAAAAGTTAAACCGTAAACGCGGCTATAGTCGCTGAAAAGTCGATAGGATTAACAAACTCTGGATCATCTAATGGAAGTAGACCATGCCAAAGTTGTTCAAGTTCCCCAACTAGTTGAACCGCTTCAGATAAAGTGTAGTCGCTTTTTACTTGTGCCGTTTGAATCCCGATCCAGTTAACCAATGATGGCAACAGGTCGTTGGAAACATTAGCCGTGTGATTATCAGCAATCTGAGCGTTTAATGAAGCCGCGTAAGATAACAGATCTGGGATCAAAATTTGTAAGTTTTGCTGCCTTAAAGGAGAAGGCACGCCCATCACCATTACCGCCTCACTGTTTCGCGCCTTAAGCTCAATCCCCAGTAATGCCAATGTTTGGCTCAGCGTCTTCGCAACTTCGACAAGTTCACTACCCAGCTTAATCGATAAGGGCACCAATAGTGGCTGGCTTTTTAACGCGCCACCTCGAGTATCAAGTTGGCCAATCACACGTAGCAATTCCGCTTTGGCTAGAGACACCAATACGCTGCCGTTTTTGTTTCCCATTACCAAATATTGGCGTTCCACGACCGAGACGGCTTTGCCTAAGTCCGTCACAGGTACTCTTGGCTTTGAATGAACAGGATTCTGTTGAGCAGGCTTAGCTTCTTTATTTTCTATGTTGTCTCTGGTTTCTACTGGTGCCACATGCTCTTGAGGAGATGATGGAGCTACAACTTGATCATCAAAGTCTGGCGTTTTCAACAGCTCTTTGTAGGCTTTGACTTCACGCTTAGAAGGCGCTGGCTCAGCATGATGTTGATTGGGTTCTTTTTCTTTTCTCGGAGCAGGTCGAGACTCAATCCACTCTTGACGAGGAGAGCCGGTAAAACTGCTTTCACTAGCAGACGAGCTTCGGCCAGCTGATGTATTTGGACTGGTTGATGAGCTTGGGCTAGTTGATGAAATATAGTGTCGCCCGCCATCATTAACGCTTTGTTGAGGGTTATCATAAACCTGCTCTGATTCGGCTTTTCTCGGGTAGGTAGGCGTTTGCTCAATAGCGTGTCGCACCCTATCCGAAACTTGGATTTGATCCGCATTACTAGGTAGCGTGTTTTCTGGCTCAGTAAAACTTGCAACACCATCAACTACAGAGCTCGTACTATCTTGCTGATGATGAATCACTTCTGATTGATGAAAAGCTGATTGATTGATTGGCGCAGCATCGATCTGCTTACTCTGTGCTAAGCCATCACTCAATGCTTGGTAAATAAAGTCATGCACAAGGCGCGCTTGATGGAAACGCACTTCATGTTTAGCAGGGTGAACATTCACATCGACTTGATGTGGGTCGAGTTCAATGAACAGCACATACGTTGCGAATTGGTCTGGACGCAGGCTAGTTTCATAGCTCTGGCGAATTGCGTGATTGATCAGTTTGTCACGCATCATACGGCCATTCACATAGCAGTATTGCAGATCGCTTTGTTGTCTTGCTCCTTCTGGCGTGGTGATCCAGCCATGAAGTTTTAGGCCTTGATGCTCAAGCTCGATCTTAAGCATATGGCGCACAAAAGGGTTGCCACATACCGCAGCGATGCGCTTTTCTGCTTGAACTTGTGTTTTAGCTGCGCGGTACTGACGAATCATTTTGCCGTTATGACGAAGGTTGATCGTCACATCAAAGCGACTCAATGCAATACGTTTAAGCAACTCATCAATATGCGTGAATTCGGTTTTCTCGGTGCGTAAGAACTTGCGGCGTGCTGGTGTGTTGAAGAACAGATCCAACACCTCAACCGAGGTACCAATTGGATGCGCTGCAGGCTGCAGTTTCACCTGCATATCACGGCCTTCACTGTGTGCCGCCCAAGCTTGATCTTGAGTAGCAGGGCGTGAAGTCATGGTTAAGCGCGCAACTGAACTAATACTCGCCAGCGCTTCACCACGGAAACCGAGGCTGACGATCGCCTCAAGGTCGTCAAGAGTATGGATCTTAGAGGTAGCATGACGGCTCAACGCCAAGGCAAGCTCATCTTTGACGATGCCCTTACCGTTGTCACGAACGCGGATCATTTTTGCGCCACCTTTCTCGATATCAATATCGATACGCGTCGCACCTGAGTCCAAACTGTTCTCAACCAACTCTTTCACAACAGAAGCTGGTCTTTCTACCACTTCACCCGCTGCGATTTGGTTCGCTAACCGAGCTGGCAGTATTTTGATCGTCATATAGCTACCTTACTGCCACTTATAGAAGTACTTCTCGCGTTAGAGATTACTTCTATGTTCTAAACATGACTTAAATATTGGCTCAACTACTTATGTGGAATAATGAGCACTTGGCCAATGGCTAATTCATCAGAGCGCAATTTGTTCGCTTGGCGAATACTGTTAACGCTCACACCGTATTTCGAAGCTATCTTGCCAAGATAATCGCCTCTTGCGACTTTGTGTTTGCGCAGAGGGACATCTTTCACTTCAACTGTAATACGTAACTTTTGGCCTACTCTCACAGTCTCTGATTTCAAGCGGTTCTCACGTTTGATATCAGCCACCGAAACTTTATAGCGGCTGGCTATCTTGCCTAGATACTCTCCAGACTTAACCGTGTGAGTTATGGTCTTAGTTCTAACAGCACTGCTTGATGATGAGCTTGAAGCGCTGCCTGGAATCTTAAGTACTTGGCCAATCGCTAAGCTGCTCGATTTCAGGTTGTTGAATTTCATCAAGGCCTGTGTCGAGGTGCCATATTTATTCGCAATAACAGATAGAGACTCACCACGAGAGACTTTATGTTGGCTCACGCTACCCGTTGATGACGTCGCGTTAGACAAGATAATCCCTTCAGGTGGGTTAGCCTTCAAATACTTAACGACCGCTTTAGTCACTGCTCGTGCCAATTTATCTTGATGCGAGCGTTGGAAAAGCAGCTTCTCTTCCGTCGGATTCGAAATAAAGCCCGTCTCTACCAATACAGATGGGATCTGTGGTGAACGTAATACCGCCAAACTGGTGTTAATCGGCTTACTGTTATGCAGTTTCGCAACCTTACCCATTTCAGACAGAATCGCCGTTGCCAGCTTGTAGCCCTCTTTTTGAGAGTGGCTAAACTGCAAATCAAGCAAGGTTTGATTTACGTTCTTATCATCAATATTGCCAGTAAAAGCAGCACCGCTACCACCAAGTAGCTCTGACTGTTTCTCTTTATTCTCAATCCAGCGTGAGATCTCGGTATTCGCACGTCGAGTATTCAGCACAAACACCGAGCCACCTCTTGGTTGAGGAGTGGTAAATGCATCGGCGTGAATAGAGATCAACAGGTGAGCTTCATTCTCTCGAGCAATCGCAACACGTCGATTCAAGTTCACAAAGTAGTCAGCATTACGCGTTAAACGCGTTTTGATTCCCGGTACGGCATTTAATTGTGCAGCCAGCTTGCGGGAGATACTCAGCGTCGCATTCTTCTCATATTTACGAGATGGACCGATTGAGCCAGGATCTTCACCACCGTGGCCAGGGTCAATCACGATCAAAATGTCTTTCTGACGTTTAACCTGATTAATGTTCTTGCTAACCGTTGGTTTACTTGGCTTCGATGTCGCTTTACTTGCCGCACCATGAGGTAAGTCGATCACCAAACGGTGTCCATACTGACCACCCGGAGTCGGGCTCAGTTTGAACAACTCTGCTTTAGACGACTTCTTTAACTCAAAAACCAAGCGATAGGTGTTTTTGTTTGGCGGTGAACTCTTACGAATCTTAGATAGAACAGGGCTATCTTTCACCACGACCGGTAGCTTAGTTGCAAGGTTGGTATTTTTTAAATCGACCACTAAACGACTCGGGCTACTCAGTGTGAAATAGCTAAAGTCCGCTTCTGATTTTAAGTCGATAACCACACGAGTTTCTTCTGGAGAAGGCCAAACCCTTAAACTTTTCAGTGAGTTTGCAGAAACAAGTGAAGAAAACAGTATAGAAAAAACAGCAGCCATCATGGCCACTGCTGAAATAAGGCGTTTAGAAATCAACATAACTCCAACTGACTAAGTAAGCGCTGTCCGTATTCACTATTAGCGGTTAAAGAAACAATACGGTGATCGTCTTGGTAACGAATATCAATATCCAAATCAGCTTCTGGTAGCATCCCATAGCCTTTCTCAGGCCATTCAACCAAACAGATAGCATCTGGAGTAAAGTAGTCACGAATTCCCATGAACTCTAACTCTTCAGGATCGGCTAGGCGATAAAGGTCAAAGTGGTACACCTGCCAATCGGCAAGTTGATAAGGTTCAACTAGAGTATACGTTGGGCTCTTTACATTTCCTTGATGGCCAAGTGCTTTTACAAAGCCACGACTGAAGGTCGTTTTACCTGCGCCAAGATCACCATGCAGATAAATAGTCGTCTGCTGTGAGCAAAGATTAGAAAGCTCCGTTCCTAATTGAATCGTTGCTTGTTCATCTTTCAAAGTAAATTGTTTCGTGCTCATGAATACGTTCTCTAAAAATCGATCGTTGACTATATAAAAATCAAAAGAACAAGAATAGTAAACCGTGATGCTTTTGGGAGACAAGCACTCAAGTGTAAGTTCTATGAAAAATACTGCTCAAAACACGTCTGTTCTGGTCAACACCACTAAGATCCGTTAAGATCCGCCCCCATTTTTGCCTAACCGAATTTTAATCGATAAGTATGAAGCCATGAATCTAGACCATCTTGCTGAAAAAATTAAAATTTGGGGAAAAGAGTTAGGCTTTCAAAAAGTTGGCATCTGCGATGTTGATTTAAGTGAACACGAAGCCCCTCTTCAAGCATGGCTAGATGCGGGTCACCACGGCGAAATGGATTGGATGGCTCGACATGGGATGATGCGTGCACGTCCTGATGAACTTCACCCAGGCACAATTCGAGTGATCAGCGCTCGAATGAATTACCTACCACCAGAAGCTCAGTTCGCCTCTAATCTAAGCGATACTACTCAAGGCTACATCAGCCGTTATTCTTTAGGCCGCGACTATCACAAATTGTTCCGTAACCAGTTGAAAAAGCTGGGACAAAGAATTGAAAAAGAGGTCGAAGGTTTAGACTCACGCCCTTTCGTCGATTCAGCGCCTATTTTGGAAAGACCGCTCGCTCAAAAAGCAGGGTTGGGCTGGACAGGTAAACACTCATTAATTCTTGATAAAGACGCGGGCTCTTGGTTCTTTCTAGGGGAGCTGTTAGTTAACATCCCTCTTCCAGTCGATGAACCCAGTGTCGATGAGTGTGGTAAATGCACAGCATGTATCACTTCTTGCCCAACAGGTGCCATTATTGATGATGGCGTGGTGGATGCGCGCAAATGTATCTCGTACTTAACCATTGAATATGATGGTGTGATCCCTGAAGAGTATAGAGAAGCGATTGGTAACCGTATCTACGGCTGCGACGATTGTCAGTTAGTTTGCCCATGGAACCGTCATGCCGAACTCACAGAACAAACCGACTTTCACCGCAGAGAAGATTTCCAAGAAGCCGATCTGGTTGCACTTTCAGGTTGGGATGAAGCAACCTTCCTAAAGAGAATGGAAGGCTCCGCAATAAGACGTATCGGCCACACCCAATGGTTGCGCAATATCTTTGTTGCGATGGGCAATGCACCATTTCAACAACGCATTGTTGAAACACTGGAATCTCATCAAGGCAAAAACGAAATGCTAGATGTCCATATTGAGTGGGCTTTAGAAAAACAACTACAGCAATTACCTAGTGCCATTGAGGTGCCAAAAGGTAACAGTAAAGTCGCGACTAAAAAGCACCGACTAATACGTATTGTAGAAAAAGGACTACCAAGAGACGCTTAACGCTTTATATACCAATGTATGGCAAGCGAGCCCCCACTAACAGTCCAATATTTAAGACAACTCGTTGCACATAATTTTAGAACAATGTTTGACCTTGTTCTCAATTCTAGCAATGTGGAAAAAATTCAGAACTCTCGTAAACTTCCGACACTCGCACAAAGTTAAACACAGTACCGATAAATGATTAAGATCAAAAAACAACAAGTTAACGATCTTTTATCAAACTCAAGATAAGCATCCAACTTGATAAAAAACAACAAGTTACGATCGGCGCAATTCATCTAATATATTGAAAACAAGAAAGATCTTTTAGGGATAGGTAAAGAATTAAGCCTGAAATAACTTTATCAACCAAGTTATCCACACCTAACATTTTGTGGATAAGTCTGTTTATAGATGTGAAAAACCTCAAGTATCTGCTTCAGAGACCTGATGTTTACTAGCATTCCAGTTGCTAAGAAAAATTTAAGACAAAAAAATATCCACCATGATGGAGGATTATTTGCTTTTTGGGGGGATTATGCTTCGCAGCATTAAAGAAAGAGCGTGACCTTTAAGGTCGCCTTTAAACTCTGTGATCTAAAGAAAAACACGGTGGCTTAAAGAATCTTAATAGCTTTTTAGAAGAAAGCTGGAGCGATACATCGGGTTCG
>NZ_VFEB01000181.1:0-254 GCF_007858795.1 Vibrio sp. T20 | reverse complement strand
TGTTTGTGCTACTAGGCATCGCTTACTGTGCATCGATTGGTGGCATCGCAACCTTAGTGGGTAGCCCACCAAACGCAATTGCTGCCGCAGAAGTTGGTTTAAGTTTCACAGAATGGATGGCACTTGGCCTACCTATCTCAATGATCTTATTGCCAATCACGATGATTGTTTTATACGTGATGACTAAGCCCAAGCTCGACCATAAATTCGAGCTAGACCACGCCCCTGTAGACTGGACAAACAGCAAAAAAATT
>NZ_VFEB01000169.1:0-279 GCF_007858795.1 Vibrio sp. T20 | reverse complement strand
AGGTGGTTTACTGCGGATTTCGAAGAACAAACCGCTGACTGACATAGAGCCTGTATTTGAGAAAATCCAGTCTCAAGTGGATCGTGCTGATGCGATCATTCAACGCTTAAGAAACATGATCAAAAAACGCTCATCAGATAAGTCTCAGACCAACATTGAGCAATTACTCACAGACACCATTGAGTTGCTGCAATTTCGATTACAGAAACACAAGATAACCATTGAGCGCCACGCTGTAGGTAAGTCTATCCAACTGCATGTCGATCCTGTGGGATTGCA
>NZ_VFEB01000027.1:0-346 GCF_007858795.1 Vibrio sp. T20 | reverse complement strand
TCGTGTTTTAGCAAAAGTTTGGCTAGCGGCTTGATAGTCTTTCCATGCATAACCTGCGGTGAGGGCCAACCGATGGCGATTGATAAATTTAAACCAACTGATGTCAAACCCGTACGAATCAAATGATTCCGCCTTACCGTCGGCATCTTGATTAATGTAGGTAAACGCCGGTTGCAACATGGATGTTTGATTAAGTGAAATCCGATAGTCACCTTTAACGTAGTAAAGGCTCGCATCGCGAGCGAGTGAATGGTCCGTTACTTCTTCTTGCTCAATGTCTTTATTAGCATAAGCGAGATCAAGGTTGAAGTTTTTATCAATCAATCCCTTGATTTGAAAGCGATAG
>NZ_VFEB01000072.1:0-345 GCF_007858795.1 Vibrio sp. T20 | reverse complement strand
TATTGATACAAACGGCTCCAAACAAATAAGCATACTCAAATTGTTGCTGTTGAACGGCTCTAGGTCGAGTTCCTTTTTCTGCCCAAATCTTGGTTGTGGTATTGCGTTGACCAAATCTAGCTTCATCTTGAAACCAAACAAGCACTTCTTTTAAGTGGATATGCCCAGGGATCTTAAGGATCGTTTCTATTGGGAATTTTTTTAAAAGATTCTTGAGCTTCTTCTGATTGTTTTGGGTGCTTTGAACGTGTTGTTATCCAACTCAAATTAAGTTCATGCAGTAAGCGGTATACACCGGATGGTTGGTAAGATATATCAAATTCATCGAGGATGAATTGTGTGATA
>NZ_VFEB01000165.1:0-218 GCF_007858795.1 Vibrio sp. T20 | reverse complement strand
AGGTCTCACCTACTTTACCTTCGGTCACTACTTTGTAGAGTGCGCGAGCATGGTCTTCGACAAACAGCCAATCTCGAATTTGGTCGCCTTTACCGTAAATAGGTAACTCTTTACCTTCTAGCGCATTAAGGATAACCAATGGGATCAATTTTTCAGGAAAATGATAAGGGCCATAGTTATTTGAACAGTTGGTTACGATGGTTGGAAGGCCGTAAGTA
>NZ_VFEB01000160.1:0-231 GCF_007858795.1 Vibrio sp. T20 | reverse complement strand
CGACGCGTTAACTTATACCCTGATTACTTAAAGCCGAAAAAAGAGCTCCTGACACTAAAAAATATCGCGTTATCTTGGGGTGTCGCGGCTGCGGCCATTCTACTCTCTTACGGCTATGTGACTTGGCAGAGCAGTGGTCTAGAAGATGAAATTGCTATTGTAAAAAGCAAAGGCGATATCATGAAGTCAGAGCTTGAACGCTATCAAGTCAAGCTACGTAAGCATCAACCC
>NZ_VFEB01000180.1:0-308 GCF_007858795.1 Vibrio sp. T20 | reverse complement strand
ACGCAAGAATGTTCAATCCAATCAACGAAGCAAAAGCACCAATATACAAGCCATCTTGCGACCATTGTTGCGACATAATCGCCAAGTTAGGCCCTAACACGGCAGCAAGAACGCCACCAGCCATTGATATAGAAATCGCACGATGGCGAGCATTTTCATCGCATACTTCGATAGCAGCGAAACGATAAAGCGTGCCAAAACCTATACCTATCCCAAGTAAGAATGTGGCGAAACAAAACAGATAGAAATTTTGCTGAGATAACGCGTAAGTAGCAAGGCTTGCTTCTGTAATCCCCACAACATCACCC
>NZ_VFEB01000154.1:0-241 GCF_007858795.1 Vibrio sp. T20 | reverse complement strand
AATGAGAAGCGAATCAGTCGTTGAGCCTTAAGCTCTCTTTGAATGGTGTTTGATGTGGTGAGCGCGATCGACGGCAAGATCAAGAAGCTGAGAACTAAGCCTCCTATACCAAAGATGGAGAAGCAAAGCCCTGTCGCGAATACTCGCCAATATTGGTCGATCTTACTCATTCTTGAGCTCCAGGTTTCGCGTTGTTTATCCATGACCAAGCTTGGTGTTTTCCGGCAATAGTCCAACGTTG
>NZ_VFEB01000195.1:0-317 GCF_007858795.1 Vibrio sp. T20 | reverse complement strand
AGCCCCTCTAAAACTGAGTTTATCCATAAAAAATCCTATGATATTAAATTAGCTAGAACCAAAATCATGCTTCTTTGCTTTAGATGAATGATTTACGTATCTCAGATACGCTCACCTCATAACAAAAAAAGCAATCATACAAGGCGTATGCATTCATCATTGATATATACATTATGTCGACCGTCTACCCAGTAACATTAGTTTAATTTGATCTAAACCTTTAGGCTCAACGGTTGAGGTTAGTGACTCTGAGCAGTTTGGGGTAGAAGTGCTTAATAGTGATTTTTGCAACAGGCTGTTGCAAAGTTGGGGTTGGA
>NZ_VFEB01000026.1:0-295 GCF_007858795.1 Vibrio sp. T20 | reverse complement strand
CTTACGCTTTCTGATAAGGGCGTGATAATGAACCATCGCCTCATCAGTACTGCATTTGATTTTGATGGTCAGATTGTCACCATCAACACTGGTTCTGGAAAGACAGTTTACACAATCAGTGGCACTTACGATTCGCCTCGTTTAAAGCGATTGGTTCCTAGTACTCCTTCTCAACAGTTCATTAAAGAAGGCTATGAAGATACTGCAATCGGTGATACTCATAGTATCATGCAACAACGACGTGCTTCATTAGCTGAGCAATTCAAAAGATAACCCTGCGCAAGATCTCCCTCCG
>NZ_VFEB01000250.1:0-59646 GCF_007858795.1 Vibrio sp. T20 | reverse complement strand
AACTATCCTGCCAGAGGGGGTGACCTGTTTTACTCGATATTGATTTGCCAGACAAATCTTCCAATTTTTAAAGGATTGAAACAATGTTGAACTCTCGTATCTATAAGGGGGGGCTATAATAAATACGTTTGTGGTGTAAAATTTAGTAAGTAAGACGTGATTAAATTTTCTCTCCGATACCTTTATTCAGGATGGGGGAGCTTCTCTACCTTGTCTACATCTATTCTTAGATCTAACCAGTCAAAGTTAACCTTTCCGAATATTATTATGTTATCACTGGGTTTTACATTTAAACCATTCCATATATTATGTTCTATTTTTATTTGAATTCTTCCTGTTTTGTCTCTGAAGCTATAGAGATTATTGTTTGGGGACTCAATTGAAGTAATAATGCTACCAGTTAGCTCTACATTATGGCCATCTTTTACTGAAAGAACATTATCTATACTCTTTATTGTATCGGGTTCATTGAAACCTGAGGAGGCACCCGTAGGTATGAGAGTTATAACCCATACTAAAAGCGATAGGTGATTTTTTAATTTTACCATCGAGTTGTTTTTTGTCACTGATCACGGTTCTCTAACTCACAAATGAAATCAAATTTCGTGATTTTAATGTTTGTTTTGTTAGGTTTGTCATGGATCTCAATAGCTTTGCCTTCACATTTTTCTATAGATGAAAAAGACTCGTTTACATCGACTGATGCAGTAAATGATTCTCCATTAAGAACTATACTTAAAATAATTGTCAAACTATAAATATAAATCACTATTTGAAATTAACTTGATCCAACACGCTTGATTTAAATCTGGTAAATCTACATGATGGCCATAAATAATTAACCATTTATGGCTAGACTGCCATGTTAAAATCATATCCGTTGAAAATTTCTTTTACTGAAACTGGATGAGAAAAATAGTAGCCTTGAAAGTACTTACAACCTAGATTTTTAAAAGTATCTAGTTGAGCTTTAGTTTCTATTCCCTCAACAATCAAGGTTTTGCCTTCGTTCTCACACATTGAAACTATTACCTCGACTATTGATCTTAAGTATAAATCATCTATTCCCTCTGAGAGGAATCTATCTAATTTCAATCCTGTAAGATTAAAGTTATGTAAACATTCTAAGTTAGAGTACCCTTTACCAAAGTCATCTAAATAAACACTAAACCCCATGTTTCGAATAAAATCGATATTTTTAGATACCTCGACTATGTCTGCCGGAATACTCTCTGTAATTTCAATTACAATAGCACTACTATTAATGTTTGAGGCGCGACATTTTTTATAGAATAATGAAAAAACATTCAGATCGAGTAGCATGCTCATTGGGACATTAATAGAGAAAAATAGCTCTTTTTTATAGTGTGCGTCAATGATTGGCTTAGCGCTTATGATGTGGGACATTATCATAGAGTGAAGTCTATTTGTTTGGTTGTTTTTATTTGCACAATCAATGATTAGCTCAGGGTTGACATGACCAAGAACATCACTTTCCCAGCGTAATAGTGATTCCATGGCTACAATACTTCTATCCTCACCATTAACAATAGGTTGGAACTTAATATTAAACAAATTATTAGCCTGAGAGGCTTCAAACAAAAGAAGTTCGTCTAATATTTCGTTTATAAGTATGCGCTCAGTTAAAGTATCCATCAATTATCCTTCTTGAAAATTATTGATAACTAATTGTTGCACAGGTTCTTATTTGACTCTTACCATATCGCGCCAAATTTTTTTTTGGTTCTAACATTAAATTTAGTTATCCATATTGGGCAGTATGCTGTATAAAAAATGCATAATTTATTAAGCAGTTACGCCAATAACATCTTTGGAATGTAAAAAGTGAACACTCTAGACTGAGCGCATCTTCATAATGAAACTCTAAGGAAGAGGGATGAAGGAGGGAGGAGGGCTGACTAATATGAAGTTTTTCATGGTGACATGCTTAGCCAATGAATAATAAAGTTAATACTCTATTTTTATGAGGTGTTTAAGTAGAAACTATCTTTCTGATATTTTAGTTTTAATTTCTATTAGTAGATTATAGCTCTCAACAGACCAAAACTAGGTATGGATATTAAAAATTAATAACCTATTGATTTTCTGTTGGATTTACCTTTGGTAAAGTAGATTGGTAAGTTTTTGGGCTGACACCACTGACTCTTTTAAATGCACGCGAAAAATGAGAGATGTTCGTGTAACCTAATTGGCTAGAAATATAAGTTATACTATGGCCATCTTCAATTAACTCACATGCAATAGACATTATTAATTTTTCTTTTATACGTCGGTAGGTCATATTTTCTTTGTGTAATTTCCTTTGAAAAGACCGGATGGATAAGTTGAATAACTTGGCTGCTTCTTCGAGTGACAGATCCTGTTCCTTAATATATGGCTTAATTAACTCGCAAACGTTGTCGCTGAAGTTAGTAGACCAACTTAAGGAGCTAGGTTTAGGGGGTATATCTTTAAATGAAAGGCGAATTGGTAGCTGCAATATATCATTGGGGATCAATACGGCGGTTGATTCTTGGTCGACAAAAATCTGGCATTGTTCTGGAACGATGGATTGAATTAAGTTGCTATCTTGTCCTTGTAAACGAACTTTGGTTGGCTCCCACGATGACTGTGACAAGATTCTGATTAGTTCAATAATATAAGTTATCACAAATATTTCTTCATATTGGAGGTTGATGCTTTTACTCGCGGAGGTGCCTCTTGATAACCAGCTCATCCCGTATTCCCGGGTGAAGTTAACATTGCTACCAGGAGAGTCTTGTGAAAAAATAGAATTAACATGTTTTAGAGAGTCTCCAATGGTCTTAAACTCCAAAAAATTATGTAAAATATTAGGGATTATCTTGTCTTTAAAAGCCAAACTTAGTGCTTCACTAAATTGATGAACGGTCAGCTGTGATGATGCTTTAAAGATTAAACGTTTAATAGTTTCTTGCGGGATATAATTGCTTTTAGATTCAATTAAGTTTGGAGGAAGGAAAGAATCTTCAATTAATCGGTGCGTGTCGAGACCATAGTCACTAAAAATTTGTATAAGTATTTTCGCATATTTAGTTTTTATTACAGATGTTGCATAGGTAACTTTGGTCATATAGTAACCCTTGTTAAACGTGAATTATTTATGTTCATGCTTTAATAAGGTGTCCATTTTAATATCGGTGTACATTATTGGAATAAGCAGCTTCTCCGTATATTATTAACCTTATTAGTTGGGTTTGTTTATCATTTTACGACATGTGTTACAAAAAGTTGATTATGGAATTTTTGAGTATAAATAATTAATTATGTGGGTATGCTGATTGGGAAGAGAGTAAGATAGATATATTGTATGATTGGATTAATAAGCGGTTATATCTATCTTGGCATGAGTGTTTGCTAGTTATCTCTACATGTATCAAGGCTCCATATGTGTGTGTTTACATATTCGCTATACTTTATTAATACTATAAATAGGTAATCGTAGATTTTGGTAAACGAGTAACAAACCCAAGAAGAACAATGTAATATCTAACCGCTTTTAATCACTCGAATGACCTGTTACGCGTTTGAAAGCTCGACTGAAATGTGACAAGTCGGAGTAGTCTAAAAGTGAAGCGATCTCAGTTGCTGAGTGAACCCCTTCGGATAAAAGATGATTAGCAAATTTTATGTGAAGATAATCTCTAATCTCTCTAAAATTTGTACCTTCTTGGGTTAACCGTCTTTGGAGTGTGCGTGGTGCGATGCCTATAATTTCTGATATGTAGTTTATTTCAAGCTTTATTGTACCAACATATGCTTCTAAACCTAGGATTAAAGATGTGGAAAAGGGGCTTGCGGGATCTATACTTTGACGTCTTACGCTACTTAACCTGTTGGAGGAGAGGGAGCAAAAGTTAATATTACTTTTTGCATCAATATCTAGAATTTTTATCGAAGTGTTGTTATTGCTATAAACAGTATTGCTGCCAATGTAACTTGTTACAATCTCTGAATATATACATTCAGGAAAGCTAAACGTTGTAGCTTGAGGCTTCCAGGGTTTACCTATCACGTATTCTACGAACGAAATGAAAGAAAAAACAGTTATCAGTTCAAAGCTTATATCTAAATAATCATTTAGACTTCTGCGAGCCATTGTTCTCCATAACATAATCAAGTCGGTTAGAGTTATTTTTTATATAAAAGTTCGTTAAGTGAGGGTGATTTAGTAGTCCTAGCTTTAAAGATCGTAAAGCGTGCTCAAGTGTTATGTCTGTATCCGCTACGTATTGTAAGCAATATCGACTGATTTCTTGTCCACAATTTTTAAGATATGATATGTAGTCACTTTTGTTAACTTCAAGAGATATTGATTTGAACAAGCTTAGAGTTGCGTTTTCGGGTATAAATTCTGCTTGGTACACTAGTTTTTTTCTTCATAGGAAGGTGCTTACTACCGTATTTTATCCAACTTGAACCATTGTTCAATTGAGTTGAGGCAATAGATAAGAGCGTATCGATAGTTTCAATTCGTATTAAAGGGATTACTTTGTCGGAGGTTAATAAGGTAGTTTGAGCCATATTATTTCACTTTTTATCGTTTGGTGACTGTTGCAACCGAATGTATATTAGTTTTCTTGGTATTCGCCCTGTTCGGGCCGACCAAAGCTAGGTATGAAATAGTCATACGCTAAATCGCAGTTCAGTTGTTATTTTAGTGTGATAATTTAGACGTGTTTCAATTGATTTTTTAAGTATAATTATTCAAAGAATTTGAATTTCTTAAGGATAACTTACTTAGAGTTCACTCTATGGTGTATAAACTGAGCCACTTGTGACGTCTATACTTGAGTATCAAGACAGATTAGAACTTTGGATACTAGGCTCTTACGTGTAGGAATTAGCAGAAATAAACTGTTGTCTATACTCTAACAAGCAGATGGTAAAAGAGAGTTACTATCGCTGGTATTAAAGAGCAATGAACCTTCTAATTTGATTCGTGAACGCCGCTCATAAAGAATAGTTCTTAATTTTATTTGAATAATTAAAGCTCCAGACGCTTTGTGGCTTCCAGTAAAGCTTGGATTTGTGTTTTAGCTGTTCAACTTCTGCCTTCAACCTTTTGTTCTCTGAACGATCTTTTCTTGATGAGATTGAGAGTTGTCAAAATGAGAAACTAACCAATCAAGCTCGCTTTTAGTCAACCGTTCAAGCCAGATTACGTCCTATTCTCCAAGTGTTGCCATAGGAATTCTCCTTCTTTTTTTCTTAGTATATCGAAATGCGAGAGCACATCTAGGTGCGATTTGTCGGCGTTATTTGTTATGTCACTAAGTTAAAAATACCTGTAGGTTTAGCTTTGATTGAGTTCCACTTTATCCGCACTTGGGTAAGTGATTTAACTGCGAGAGATAAACTTTTCATGTTGAATTTATTGCTTCATGAAGGGGTAGGAACTGAATACAGTTTGTCGGTTAAAGAGTCCTCGCTATGGTTTGCTTTTCCAAAAAGTATGGTATAGACAAGCCTTACCTCACTCGTTAAACAAGGCGTGTTGCAGAAACATCGAATTGATTTGAGCAACTATTACTATCGCTTTTCTATGTACACAGCATTGATGATGTACATGGTGCGGAAAAAGTTGGATCGATATCATTGACAGCTCTAGTTACTTCGGGCGTTTGGTGTTGTTCTGGCTGATATCCAAATCATCAACCGGTATCGTTGCTCCTGGAATTAACGGGTTAGTTAAATTTTTCGGCGTGGGTGTTGATGGTGTTATTAATAATTACTATGAACTTCTTTTCTCAGGGAAGGAGGGTGGGCTTGCACATAACTCTAATCTGCTATTGGAGCGTCATCAATCAAATAATGCTTATGAATAGGTGGTAATTCAATAATTATGCAAAAACAAGAGAGCATTGGCTGATATACATTCTGATTTTTTCAAACCAGCCATTGCAAACCACTTGTTGTCCAACTTATCTATACACTGTGTCCAGCACTCAGATGTTAATCTTCATTTAGAAACACTTTGCCCTTTCTCTAAGCTTACCTGTAAACTCTTGCTGAAGAAGTTGCTTGTAGCGAACAGCGAATTAGTCAGGAGCTATCTGAAGTCATTGTTCAGGTAGTGAAAAAGCTTAAGTTAGATTTTGATGCATCGTTTACGTTTTCAAGTTACTGATAAAGCATTAACAACTGGGATTAAGATACGAAAAAGGGACAAAACGAAGCTGGGTAGGATTTATAATAGATAGTGGTGCATGTAATGCGACATCATTATAAAGAAAGCAAAAAAAAGGAGCATTGCGCTCCCTTTTGTTTAATGTGATGCAGCCTGTTTTAGTTGGTACAGTCCACTAAATCGTCACCACCACTTGACCAAGTGCCGCACTGCTTGTTGTGTGTGCCATTTGGGTAATAGGTAGAAATGGTGTAAGTGTCATCTGAATCGTGACTGGAGACAATTTGCTCTCCACCGTTAAGCGTATCGCTAGTGTACTCGTTCATTACGCGAGACCAAGAGGAAGCGCCGTACCCCTCACTGTTATCAAAAGCTGTCGCTATATAGTTAAGAGCATCCAGCTCGGACCCATCAAGCTTTTCGATATCATCACTAAGTCCAATTAGATGCTCCATACCAGATGAAGCCCCATTGTTATAGCTGTGAGTGGATTGTGTATATGGTGCGTCGGTGCCAGAATGGTAGACTTTGGTTAGAAGTGACTGAGCAATATTATTATTGACCCTATCTAGTTGCTTGCAACTATCCCAATCCGAGCTAAGCATGACACTCGCTGTATTGGATACACCATAAACTACTGATCCGCGTTGGAGGTATGTCTCGCTAATACCGCAACTGTGCTCCGGACTGTCAGTCGACCAATTGTTTGTCGCGTGAAAGCTAACCATCTCTTCGTATTCGATATCATCAGTAAAGCGTGTGGCTTGAGATTGTTTGCTGTAAAGAGCCTGCTTTAAGCTAAGGTCACTAGACATGGCTTCGATGGTTTCCAGCCAGTTACCAATCTCTGCTTGTACGAACTCACGGCGATACCAATTGTCATCGTATTCGTCATTTCCCTCTCGTTTCATCCCTAAAAAGTATTCAACAAAAACATAGTTAGCATCGGGGTAAGCCTCTTGAAGCTCTAAGGTTTCAGCGTAAGACGCTTGCAGTCCCGGCACTAAATCCTGTGCAAGTTGGTGTAAGTCTGTATCCCCACTTTCTACGTAGTCACTGTAGAGTTCATCAATGGTCACGTTATAGCGTTGAGCAACTCGAATTTCTTGTTGCTCTAATCGTGTGGTGATGTCGTTACGTAAATGCTCTTGCGCAACAATGGTGTCGCATGATAAAGCAGTTCCGGTGCTTGCTAGTTCCTTTTCAACAGAGTCCCAAACGATGGAGGTGAGTGGTGTTAAGTTAAGTAAATCTTCATCGGTGCTCATTGCAAAACTAGGAGGGGACACCATGGTGTACGCTTCTGTAATCGGCGTGTCAGGGAAATCTGAATCAATAGCACCAACAGGAACATGAGTGACTGTTGGTACGTACTGTGAGCACTCAGAAAGGGTATTGCTTACCTCTAGGTTGAAATCCCCATTCTCACCAGTGATTGCATTTGGCTCTCCTTCGTCAAGTTTGCCATTAAAGTTTAAATCTAGAAAAACGGTAGCGCCTGAGATGTAACCGTCGATGACTTTACCAGACATGGTTTTAGGGGCGCTTCCACCGTCAGGGCTAGAGCCTCCACCTCCGCCGCATGCGGCAAGGGAGGTGGCGATTACTGAAGCTAAAAGTGTTCTAACATGTTGATTCATTTGCTTTTCCTTATTTATAAACAAAGTTATTATTGCAAATGCGCACCAGTGCAAACGTGACTTGAACGTGTTTTATAGGATGGTATGCATTTGTTTTTACTTAGCTGATGCCTCACTATTTGAGTGATTTAGTATGGCGTGATGAGGTCGTGATTCCTTGGCTATAGTGAAAATATGCCCGCGAGCCAAGGTGTGGTTGAATAGGTTGAAGTCTTCTGGATAGTCGAAATGAAAGGTGAGAACTTTCAGTTCCACGATTTCACTCAAAGGTAGGTCAAGGTAGTTATTAAGTTGGTTTTTATAAGTTAAATAGAACTCGCCAGACATCATGTAGAGGCCGATTGGAGAGGCTTGTTTTACGAAATCACCGGAGGTCAGGGTGAGTGTTATTTGCCTTTGCTGGACAAGGGCCACTGCAATAGGCTCAAAGTACCTTTCGATGGGCTTAGGGTGATTCAAAGTATTGGTGATTGATAGTATTTTGCACGCTCCCCCTCTTGGGGGCTTTGTTCCAGTATAAGAGCGTGGCTGAATGTCTAAAATGCTAAAAGCAGAGTCAATGGCGTGCTGAAGTGATTGAGGTAAATGTTGATTGAGTATTGATTTTGCTAATTGCAGCAAAAGCAACTCTCTTGCTCCTAATGGAGGGGAAAAAGGGGCTCTACGGCGATAACCGTAAGGCTTACTTCGAGTATCTTTTTCTACATCGAGGTACTCTACGATAACGTCCAGATTACGTTGGACGCTTCTTATGCCGCGATATATTCCTGCATTAGCTAGTTCTGTTTTCAGCTCATTTGCTGTCGCCTTTCGCCCTTGCGGGATGCGCTGATACAGTTCAAACGCTAGAGATAACTGCTCGGTTACGTTGGCTTTATCGTTTGTTGTCATGATTGTATCGATGCTGGTGGTTTGTTAGTGGGTTACAAACCATGCTAATGATGGATGCGTCATTATCTGACCGATTGAAGCTTTAGTTGCTCGTTATTTTAATCTCGTCATAAGCTTCCATTTGTAAGTAAGCGACTAAGTTACCTTCCCAGAGAGAGTAAAACTCCACAATGGATTTATCGTGGCAGCTTTGCCATCCCATAGGTGCAACGAACGTTTGTCTGTTAGCAATATCAAAATCCACATTACGCTCTAGCTCTGGGTAAACGTTGCACATGTAAGCAAAGTCAGTAAGGTATTGGATTTGATACAGGCTCTCTTCTTCTTTCAAAAGCACGATTTCTACCGGGTAATAGCTACCAGCATCAACATTGTAAGTGGTATCTCGAAAGTTAATGGTGAGGCTTTCACATTCCCTCTTGGTTGGGCTTTGTTTGCAGAGGGGCTCTATCTTTCTTTTCAACAAGCTTTTGAGTTTTTGAAATACGGGGGAGTATGGTGCTGTGATGGTCAGTGTTTGTTGTTTCATGGTCTTTTCCTTTCAATAGCTATCTATTCGGTTGGATGATATGTATCTGAGATTGGTTTCAATCGAATGTGGTTGGGATGGTTGAAGTAAGGAAAAAGCACTACTTGAATCGACTGACGATAGTTAGTGTCTGGTATCGAACTGTGATGCCTTTAGGTGATTGGTGAATACAAAGAGCCTGCTAATGAATAGCGACTGCACTTCAGTCATGTTGAGCTCGCTTCGTTGGATGCCTGGTTGATAGAACCATTGGTGTTTGGAGTTAAAATATAGAGATACTTCAACGCTCTCAGCTTCTGGTGTTGGGTAATCAAAAGAAGCGATGAATCGCACCTCTCAGGGTTCATTAGGATTAGCTCGTTCAAGCTGTACCTCTATGGGTTGTATCCCGCTTCGGTTGTTGTAGAAGTTTGCGACTTTAAGGTTAAGCGCAACTCGTCTAGTTTCTGTGGGAATGTCATATTGCTCAATCAATAGCTCGATAAGCTGGTGGAATAGGTCTAGTTTGAAATGTCGCTTGATAACACTATTCATAGCCAACCTCTCTCAACAAAAGATCCACAGTCACTGCCCACCACAATGTGTCAAGCACCCGCTTCACCACTTTTCGTGGATACACTTAAGCGCTGTCAATCGTGCCCAAGAACTGCTCATTAAATTCGATCTGTTGAGTAACATCACCCCAAAGACTTCTCTCGTATGTTCCAAGCTTGAAGCGTGTAAAGGCTTTCGTGTCATTCGGACGAGTAAAAGAATCTCCACTCACTAAGTGGCTCTCTAGTATCTGGTGCTCTGTGATGGAAGCGCTGAAGGTATATAGCGTTTCCATATCTTCTCCTTGTATCAATAAAAGGAATACTCAGGGGTGATATGGATATGAAAAACTATTCAATCGAATGTGAATGACACCACCTGAAATAAGTTGAGATAAAAAATGCGCCATAACGTCTTTGTTTGAGTGAAATCAACAAAAGCAATCATCATGAATTCAAACCATTCGAAAACTGGACATCCCAATCACTTGATGAGGTTAAAAGAAGTAATAGAAAGGTTTCAGTGGGTAAATCGAACATCTGCATCGGTGGAGCATGAACTGGATGAGTGGATTGATAATCGAATGTAGTAATTGAGGAGGAGGCCAGTAGCGAAGGCTACTGGCGTTGTACCGCTTTTAGCAACTTAGAGGTAATCTAGAGAGAGGTATAGTGCTTTAATAGTTGTTTATATCTTTGTGAGTATGCTGTTTTGCCAGCCTCTAAGTTGACGAAGCATACTATGTTTTTTTGCTTTCCATTTACCTAATACAAACACCTTCATGCTGTCGTACTAATAGTTAAGTCGTATTCCCTTAAACTCTCATTTCAGTCTTAAATGAAACCACAAATAGGTAATCAATCAAATATGCACTTGTGTTTACTGCAATTATTAATATATGATGCGAAAATGTTTGGGTTTGAATGTATTCCGGTTAATTATGCCTATTGGTTTAAGATTAACTGGTAAAGGAGGGGGATATACGTACGTTATGTAATCAATAATCAATAATCAATAATCAATAATCAATAATCAATAATCAATAATCAATAATCAATAATCAATTTTATGCTAAAGAAAACATTTTTTGCTGTCACAATTATTAGTACAATGGTGAACCCTATATATGTGCATTCACATATATACGGTGATGTATTAACACCTAGCTATGGTGTTGGAAATACTCTTGTCGTTGAAAATAAACAGCCTGAGAATCCTTATACTGACGCATGGAGGTCGAGCTTTCTAGCCGATCTAGCTCATATACTGGCATCAATTCCAGATCCTAACTCTATCTCAGAAGCAGCGATTAGAGAGGGGTTAATAAGAAAGTCCTTACCATTAGTCGATCCTAACAAAACTTACTTTAATACATTTAGAGGTGGAGCATCAAACTCGAGTTCATATAATGGTTGGGAGCATCCTCGCTCTCTGTTAACCTCATCAGTTACGATGACTCAGGCAGCATTATTAAATACATTTAGTCAATGGTGGGATGCTTTACCTGGTGAATTAGATGCCGATACTGGTTTGTATACTCAAGGAATAGAAGCCGAAAAGTACGATGAGTATAACGATGTAAATATTCTATCAAGTGATTTTAGCGATATAGTTTGGCATTCGAATATTCAACGAGATTATGATAATGCCCTTGACTCTTTTTGGGAACAGAATTCGAGTAGGTACACCCAAATAATAAAAGATGCCTATAGTTATTCTGCCTTCGATATGCACAATAAGGGGCAATTAACTGATACACAGTTTAAGTTAGCGATGAATGTTGTAAAAGACAATAAGCAGACCCATGTGTATTGGCTTGATATTTATGGGTATTATTCTAATGATGTGTTAGTTATCAAATCCTCTCGTGAGGATGGGGATATATTATTATATATCCCCGGTTCTAAAGATCCGTTTAAACCTTTTTATAATATAGATGAACTTAGAGGCTATATATCAAACCTGATTTCGGAAAATACAGAAAGAAGTAATTTAGCTCGTCATTTTAAGTTGTACGATAGACAAGATGGGAATACATATTCTGGTGTTGAATCGGCCCTTAAAGGAATTGGAGATAAATCTTGGAGTGATTCTTATATCATGTATAAGGATAAACGTGTTTATGGTGATGTTTTCGAAAGCGTTGTTAGTGCGACTAAGGCTCGCTTGTCTAGTGATGGAGAGATGAAAATCCACTCAAACAGCGAAGCTCAAAAGGATTATGCTCTAAAAGTACTCAATGAGTTGATGAAACTTATGCCTCTTCTGGATCTCATTGCCCCGGAAGTTTCTTTACCTGTTGGAATTGTAATAGCAACAAGCTCAATGGGAATCTCAGTTGATAAATCTATAAATGGCGATTCAACAGAGGAACGATATGATGGGCTTATTGGGGCCTCCGTTGGCGGTGCATTCTTAGCTGCTACAACCTTAATCCCCCTAGGTATAAGTTATGCATCGACGTTAAGAAATGCCGCAGCCGAAATACATCCAACTGGTTATATTTCAACAGATCTCGATAAAGCAAGACTCCCAAATGAGTTTGAGCATATTCAGCATGGTGATACTAAAGTGACTTATCACCCTGTTACAGGTGATGAAGTATCTATTGTTCGTCTTACAGATGAGGATAGAGTCGTCGCAGTAAAAGGGACGACTGGCTCTAAATATAAAGAAATAGAGTGGGACACAGGCCGTGAAATATCCAATAAGAATATTGTCAAAACGGTTAACCCGGAAAATGACGAAGTTCAATGGCTTGGTTCTGGAGGCTTATATGGTGGTGCACCTACAACCTCATCAGAGATTCGAACTGCTTCATATACTCTGGATAGCAGAAAAATAACATTGACGTCAAATGGTAGCGAATATTTTTGGGGAGGGAACTCAGCTAGTTTACAAGCGTTTTCTCAAGCAGTACGACAAGAACATGATGGACTGATACCTCTGAGTGATTATAATGATGGGCTCCCTAATTACTCAGCATCGACGCATCCTCCTCGTAATAATCTTGTGGTTGATAGATTAGAAAATTCCGGGGCTCAATATGATGCTGCAGTAAACATGTACACGGTGAAAAGGTTAGAGCTAACCCATTCAAGAAATGAGATAGTGCAAGCTGAAAGAGTTCTCCGATCTAATGGAGTTAGCGAACAAGATATTAATGGGTTGAAAATTGGATTATCAAAGGAAGAATTGGGGCTTGAAACCACTCCAACTTTAGATAGAACAATTCAAAAGATGGTAACAAATCATGCCATAATAAATCGTTGGGAACATTTGTTTTCAGAAGAGATATCAAAAGACTTTCCGGTTATGTACGGGTTATTTATTAATGATACTAAGGGTATACAACAATTGTCTTATGATGTGGTAACTGAGCAGTCGACTCTAACAGGACCCCTCAATGAAGACTGGATACAAGTGATCTATACAAATCAGGAAAATAAACAGTTTGTCAGTGAGTATCTAAGAGAGCGTGGAGTTTATAATATTCAGGTTCGATCTTTTGATGATATTTATCTAACTGAGGTCAACTATCAAAAAATCAGATCTATGCAAAGTAAAATAGGGAGAATGAAAGAAAGTTGTATACGATGCGCATTAAGAACAGCGCAGTATTTATCAACGAAAGATGAACGTTTCCTTGAATTTAGTGTACCAAGTCGTTTTAAAATTTTTTATGATAATTTGAAAAAAATCCCTCGTGGTCTTTCTATGCAAGAGTATGAGATTAAGCTTCGAGAACTAATTGGAACACAATTTGTCAAAAGTCCATATCAAATTGAACAAAGCCTTCTACCTAACTCTATAGACCGTGGTACCTGGAATCTTACGAGAGATGAAATAGATCAAGTATTACTCAATTTAGGTGAAGACAGTTACGCACTTTTAGCTGGTGAATTAGAATTTCAGCAACAGTCTAGTGGACACGTCTTCATTGCATATAACGATAGAGGTACAATCACTTATCTTGATTCAACTAACCCAGCTTGGTTCGACTCAGGTCGTGAAAACCCAGACGTATACTTTAATCATGTTATAAAAAAAGGAAACTTATGGGCTTGGAAATCAGACAAATTTACAGCGTTCTTTGTTTCTAAATCTTTTAGTAACTAAGTTCTAACCTTAAAATAAGCAAGCATAACCCAGTAACAGAGTTGTTACTGGGTTAATGGATACGATAGTTTATATAAATGGGTATTGGTACTCTTAATTAAATGAACATGACTCATAGATTGTCGACTCTGGAAAGTACATGGGGTGCTATTTACTGGAAGTTCCCTTCTATTCTCCTTTGGATAAATTAGTTAGAATAGCAGTTGTATACCATGACCCAGCTCTGCTCTGACCAGTAATGCGCGCTGGGATGAATTAGATTTAGAAAATGGGTTGCGGATTATCCCTGCTGAACGCATGAAGAAGAGAAAGGAACAGCGTGTACCTTTAACTCCCCAAATGTTCGATATATTTGAAGCTATTAAGCCTATTAGTGGACATCGTGAGTTTATTTTTCCTTCCGACAAAGATCCGAAAAAGCCATGTCATAACCAAACAGCTAATACTGCGTTAAAACATATGGGTTTTGCTGGACGCCTTGTTTCTCACGGTCTACGCTCCATAGCGAGCACCATGCTTAACGAGCAAGGGTTTGATTATGACGTTATTGAGGCGTGCCTTTCTCATGTTGACAAAAACCAAACACGTAGCTCATACAACCGAACAGACTACCTAGAGCGTAGGCGTAAAGTAATGGGCTGGTGGAGCGAACACATTGAACAAAGTAGCCAAGGAAGTTATATCGTCACGGGAACTGCCAATGTGTCTTTAGTCAGGTAACCAAATATATTTTCAGTTGTTCACGCTTGATGCGTTAAGTCTAACGCATCTTTTTACTCATGTTTTTCATTACTTATCGTGCTTTCGCAAAAGCCTTTGCAACCGTCATTTTCTGCTCATCCGTTAAAGATTCATTATTAGGTTTTACTTGCATAGACAGTGCATTATAATTCATCTTAGTAGTACTTTTATGTTCTGATTTAAGCGTTTCCAGCTCTTTGTTTTTCAGACATAGCTCTTCTTCTAAATCTTTGATTTTAGATTCAAACATACTTAAATTTCGTCGTTCATCGTCTCGACTAGTTGCCGTTCTTATAACTTTATCTTGCTTAAAAAAATCGGTGTAATGCGTAAGTAACTCTTCAAGCAGTTGAGCTTGTGTGTGGTTTTCCAATCTTGGAAATTTCTTTAAATTTAAAAATTGTTGCTTTATTTCAGGTGGTAGGCTAATCGTGAGGTTGCCATTTTTTGATTTCTTGCGGCTGCCTTTCTTATCCCAATTGTTTCTCATTCTATCGATTTTAACTTTTCTCTCGTACTTATCCCCCCAAAAGTCATTCACCCGTTTTTTGAAATTTTCACAATAATCTTTCATGTCCAAAGCTAGTCGAGAAAGCTCGATATCAATATCTGGGTATCTCTTAGCAAGGTATGGCTTTAACCATTCAGCTTGTTCTTTTGTCGGTTTTAACCACTTTAATGAAGACACTTTACCACCTAAATTTCAATTTATAGTTAACGGAAAGTTTCGTACTTATCTATCTAATTTACCTGACTTGGATTATATGACAAGTTAAATATGACATGTGCAATCTGACATGGTAAGCTAATTTTAAATACAGGGTGTTCTTGGGGGTGGATATAGCTTGAGTTACGCGATATTAATGACGAGAGTGCCTTTCGTTGGGCTTAGTCCTGAAGCAAAGTTTGCTATTATAAAGTTGTTACATAAAGCAGGTGTTAGCGATGGTGACGTGATAGCTATATCAGTTAGAGAGCTGTCGGGTGACATAAAGGTTTCGGTGAGTGCTATCCTCGAAGGTATTCGATACCTTGAAAGGAATAACTTTGTAACTAGAGAGGGCGATTGGACAAATAGTGGTGAAAGCAATAAGAAGAAAAGAGACATCAAGTGTTTTTTTCTGGGCGGTTTTTACGAGCATTTAGATAGTAGGAATAGTGATCTTCCAAAGTTATCTGAGGTCGTTTACCAAAGAGCCAGAGGCCTACTTGATTCAGCAGCATTCAATCAGTTTTCAAATCGCGCAGCAATTAAATTGTTTCTACTAACACTCGTTGTGTTGTCTGATGATTATTGTATTGTTAGAGATAAATCCATTAAGGACTTTCGTGCGCTGTTAGGGCGATTCACTAAGGATAGTCATCGTTCTCAACTTTCTCAGCTAAAGAGGGCTAATTGGATTGTCGAATATGACTCAGGTTTTTCGGGAAAGGTTTTAATCGGAAGATGTAAAAGTGAATACTTATTGAATGCACACCACCCAGCTTTAGCTACTGCAAAGCATGAGAAAATCACTCAGACAATAATAAAGTTAGATAGTACTCATCAACAAACTCTAGTTAGACAACTGAATAAGCTGGCACAAGGCATTCATACCCATGAGGGTGAATCGTCAAATGAAAGGGTTATTCAGGCTAAGTCGAATAGTGATAGTTCTGAGTTAGACTTTTCACTATCTTCTTCATTCAGTGATAAAACAGATCAAGAGCAAGCTTCGTTATGCCTTGTTGGTGAGCTATTTTCTGATGAGGTTACTCAATTTCACATCCAAAGGCTATCGTTGAAAGCCGCATTCAACCTCATACGCTCTAACCTCATTGATGATACTATTTGGCACCAGAAGCTTGAGGCGTCACTTACGGTAGGTTCTCTGTTCTCTCAAAAATACAAAAATGAAATTGAAGAGCTTATAGAGTCAAAAAAGGATTTGGGACTTGAACGCTTCCTCCTTTCCCAAGTTATTAATTTGTTGGAGGGTGAAGGTTACGGGAGACGCTCTAAGTCTCAACGTTATCTGAGCCAGCTAAAAGCTATCCACTTCCTTTTGTCGCTGATGATTAAAGAAAGCAGTGAAGCTCTCGAGGTGGTATTGAAAGGCAAAGGTCTTGGTTTTCGTAGTGATAGTCGGTTGGAGGTGTATCGCTCAGGCAATGAGACAACCTTGTATCTATTTAATATGGAATATACTCCTCGCTAGTTCGATGAATATTTGAGTTGTTTTCCATATTGATGCAAAAGGCTGTATCACTTTCTGAAAATAAAAAATACACATTTGTCCCTATTGTATAGAGAGCTTCTGTTTCGACAAGGGGTTTTACCTAACGGGCATGACTGAAGCGATTCGGTTGTGTCTGTTAGATTAAGAGAGCAGGGAAGACTGGGTAGGATTTATAATGGATAGTGGAGCATGTAATGCGACATCATTATAAATCTTTTTCTTTCCCAACTTTTCCTCAGATTTCATTTCAATAGAAATTTAATTCAGAAAAAAACACATCATCTACTCATCTATTGAAGGAAGACATCCATTTAAATTTTAAGAGGAAAGACAACATGATTTTTCCAACTGAGTTCAACGATAATGAACCAACACACAACAGTGCAACAGAATGCAAAGGATTACCAATTGACACAGCGTCAGTGCCACATTTTTCTCGTTCGCTCTCATTGATTCATAACCTCTACTCCAAATGGTTTGTCAATGATGTGCCGTTTTCAACAGTTAGCTTTTACTTAATGGTAAGCCTCAGTTTGCTAAACAAGCATTAGAATGCCTATTTATAAAGGTACAAGATGTGTATGCACAACATTGCCATCAGAAAGACAAAGCAATAGCGATGATATGCAGTAGTGATGATGAGCATAAGGGGTACTTTTTGGTTAAAAGTGATGTCTTTGAGTATCATAAAACCCTGAGAGCGGTGATATGTTTACTCGTGGAACGTTGGTCGAGTTACTGGATGAATGTATGACTCAAGTAACAAGGTGATTCCAAGGCTACATTGGGGGGATGTTTGGTGACTTGGCTCGAGATGAATATGACATTGAATATAATGAAACACTGTCAGAAAAGTTCCATGATGATAGAGCAATGCTATTTCAAAACCTAAGCTACCTTGCACCTGTTAGAGATGTTGAGTTTCCTGAGACTTACTTATTTCATGTGCGTTATGGGTATAATCCAGTATCAAGTGGTAAATGACCGAACCCGGCTCATAAGTGCGTTGTCAGCGACCAAGAACAAATATACGGCGCCGTTATTTCGAGTTCGTTACAGATTTACGCTAATAGTTCGCAGGAAGGCGTTTGATTAACGACGCTCACTGGTCGGTAAAGAGATGGGCCCAAAATTAAGAATTACAGTACCCTTCGTATTGCAAGGCCTAGTCTGGATATCCAGACTAGGCTCTATTTATGCAATTTAAGGGTTTTTCTTAATAATATATCTTTCAAAGCGCGAGGAAACGAATTTCTCCATACTTGCTGTTATAGCTCTGACCACCATAGATGCTCTTGTGGATCAAAGACATCAGGCCAACCTACAACCGAGGTGATGTTTTGGTCTGAGTCAATCTCAACTTCAAATATCATGTGTGGCTCTATTCCCGTAACCGAGGATTGAAGTATGAAATCACAAATGAATGCATTCGGTTTGCCGCTTTGTGAATCTGCGATGATTGGCTGTTGACTCATCTGAGCGATAGCACCTGCCTTAGGTATGTGGGTATCAAATTGATTCTTGGTAAATTCCGCATTCGTTTCGAATACGGTCTCGCAAATCTGGTTCTTGGCTAAGTCGCGAAGCTTGGAAATGCGTTGTGAGTCAATGCTGGTGGTTTTCTTTGGTTGGGATTGCAGGCCATTAATCATGTTTTCTGTTCCAATAATATCACCCTCAGGATTAAGCTTTACAATGGTCAATACATTGATGCCTTTTGTATCAAAGTTGGCGTCGAGTTTGTATGGGCAGGCGATAGCAGCGCCGTTGTAGCCGCGCTCTGCTGTGACTCCTTCTTCATTGATGCCATCGACTTGAATCTTTCCTGGTTTACCTGATTCGAACAACCTTAGCTGTAACTGGTTGTTGATATCATCTTCAGCCTCATCCAGAACATCCTCACAGATGCCGACAAATTGATTCTTAAGCATTGCTTCTTCGGACGTATTTCCCGTAACAAGAGCCCATCCACCGATAACGACAGAAAGAGCCAGCCAGCCTAATATTAACTTTTTGATTAAACTCATGTGATTTCCTTACTTACTAGTTTGATTTTTTGCCGCCAAATAAAATGAAGGCTACGATGACAAGCCAAAATGGGAGGCTTTTTGAACCGAGTAAAACAGACAGTCCGATGCCGATTGCGATGAGTGCTTTCATGGTGTTGCCTTTGAAGTCGGACAATTCAGTGAGCCACTGTTTAGTTGGCTGGAAGGCGTGATAATGCTAGTCAGTAACGGTTCGGTTAATGCCATTTAGATATCCTTTTCTTGTTTTTAGTTTGAAACCCTACAGCGTTGTAGGGCGGTTGTTATGTTCAATTCAGCTCTGTGGCTCAGTTGGTACCTGTTTGATGTAAGCCTTTATTGAAAATTCCTTAGGTCTTTTGAAATCGAACGTTGATAGGTGAGCGCTCGTGATGTTTGATACATCGGCATGTTTGACTTGATGATTTTTGGGCTCGTAATAGATAACAGACAGTCCTTGCTCAATTATCACCAAGCCAAGAGGTCCGATGGTGTGCTGGCCATCAGGAAGTTCAATCTTGAGTTGATTAGTGTCAACCATCGCCTTGCATATCAATTCAAAGACTGAGTTGAAGATTGGGGTGTAGCTGATGCTTGGAATCAAAGACTCGTTTACGTAGACCAGATCTTGTAATGAAACGGTATTATGCTTTTGGGATTTCTGCTGTAGGACGTCACTGAAGAGAGAGTGAATGATTGCCCGATATTCGACTGGAAAAGTGTTAGTTAACCACTGCTCCGCAAATGCAAGAAGGATGGTTTCTCTAGCGCCGAAACTATTTAGTATTGAAGCTTCACGGCGATACCCATAAGGGCGGTCGCGAGTGTCTTTGGCTACGTTGAGGTGTTGTACAAGAATGTCGAGATTTCTTTGGATAGTTCTAATGTCTCGTTCTACGCCGATAGAGGAAAGCTGTTGTTGTAACTCCTGTGCGGTTATTGAGTGAGTTTGTGGTATGCGGTTGTATAGCTCAAAAAGAAGCGATACGTGGTCTCTTAAGTTGGGTTTAGTCGCCATAACTAACTGCTGTAGGTTAAGGCAAAGCAATGCTATTCAGGTGGAGTGATTGAACTAACTTGCCGTGCTCTCAGAAAATAATTTCTGATGCTACGGATTGAGCGGGCATTACTTGCCGGATGGGTTTTATGGCTTGCTTTATTTGCTATCAGTCACAGTTGGCGTAATTGAAAGGTAAGGTTCAAAGTGCAAGATACTGAGCTGGTTGGTAGTAAATGATTTCAGCCTATTCACCTTGGTAATGTATGTTTGTCTTTTTTTTGGATTGACTTAATTGGCGATTTAAAGACCTAACCTACACACTAGAGGACAACGGCGAACAAATATGTTCGATTCATCCTTATGTTATGAGTAAGAGCATTGAGTTCTGATTATTGGACAGGCAAACAAAAATAGCCCTAAGCGAGCAATGCTTAGGGCTTGTTCTTTACTGCTTGATGTAGAGGGTTTGTTTGGCGCGAGTCACTGCGGTATACATCCACCTTAAGGTCTGTTCGCTTTGGACATTGGCTCGGTTGTTATCGACAAACACATGGGGCCACTCACTTCCTTGTGCTTTGTGACAAGTTATCGCATAACCGTATTTGAGTTTAAGGCAGTTGTAATATTCATCTGTGGCCTTTGCTTCTAGAAATTCAAGCTCCTTAGGTTCAGGGGTTGCTTTGTATCGCTGTTTGAAATCGAGAAGCAGAGCCTTACGCTCTTTCGTTGTGAGCGTGCCGCTAGGGCTTTCCAGTAAGTTTTTTAGCACTTTCTTTTTAACGTCAAACGGCTCGTTATTGTCTTTCAGGAATCTAACGGTGACTTCAATGAATTCCAAAGTGACAACTCCGGGTTCAAAGTCATCACACTCGCGCGGTGGAATGTCGATGATGTGCTTTTCAATCTCCGAATCAATCTGGGTAACCCAGCCTATTTCGCCATTGGAGATGAAGTGGTCATCGCTATCGAGATTCTCTACGCACATAACTTGCTCGCCAATGTGTAGCGCTCGGTGTGATTTAAACATCCTCTCTCGTATCTTACGGTTGTAGTCTCTGACTTGTCGGTTGGTGTAGGTAATGATGACACTGTCTTTACAGCCTTCAAGTTTATGGTCACAAGAGACGAAATACTGTTCGAGGAAGGCTTCTTTTTTAAGTTTATGGACATCTTTTTCATTGGCCGACAATTGAACTGGGGGGAGTTTGTCTCTTTCCAGTGCTTTGCGTATCTCCATCGCATTGTTCACAATGCCGCTGTCGGCTTTCTGCCTGACAATATCGGTGAGTTCGATTTCTGTGCAGCTTAAGTCGTAGAAACTTTCTAGACCGTCTAAGTTTAGGGCGGGGGAGCCGACGCATCGCACCGGAGGTAACTGAGCGTTATCCCCGATGAAAATGATTTTACGTTGTGGCCAGTCGTCTAAATTGATGTATTTCAGTAAATCCTGGAGAAGATACCCCGAACCAAACTTCCCAATTTCAGATTGACTGAATTGGTCTGACAGCATGGAAGCTTCGTCAATTATATAGACCGCATTATGAGCATCTGGGTTGTCTGAAAGGCATGACTTAAGCGTTGCGATATCAATAGGGTCTGAATCTGACTTTAACTCTTTATCGATATCGAAGTATTTGTAGACCACTCGATGAACGGTCATGGCTTCTATTTGGGTTTTGTTCGAAATGACTTTGGCAGCTTTGCCTGTCGGGGCCATTAAAGTAAATTTGCGCTCATTCGCTGTAAGGTATTGCGTTAAACCTTGCGTAATGAAGGTTTTCCCTGTCCCAGCAAAGCCTTTGAGTAAAAATGTCGAATGGCAATCATCGTTTAAAAATAAGTCGAGTTCTAAAACGAGCTCTTCTTGGCTTGGTGTCAGCGTTGTGTTTTCAAAATAAGGTAAAAGACTCATGGTTCGTTTCCTGAAAGGTTCGTATCAGAAAATGAGATGGGTGTGTAAAAAAATCTCTTGGGCACTGCTGGTACATTTACCGCTATGGCTTGACGCCTAAAGCTCGTTGAATTTAATAAGGAAGCAATATGCGTTTTATTCGAATGAAGCAAGTGATGGAGATGACGAGCCTGAGTCGCTCTTCTATTAATCGATATATCAAGGAAGAACGTTTCCCAAGGTGTGTTCCGTTGGGCTGTCGAGCTGCGGTTTGGCTTGAAAACGAAGTCCAAGATTGGATGCGCGATGTACTAGGGAGGCGTGATGAAAATGCTCTCTATGGTTACGATATTGATTGAGGTGGTTCATGGGAGAAAACAAAGATGAGTGGCTCAATGTTCGTGAGGTGACGGGGCTTGTGGGTTTAGGGCGAACCAGTATCTACGTCCTTATGGAGCAAGGTAAATTTCCAGGTTCAATTCGAGTCGGAGCCAAATCGGTAGTATGGCGTTTGTATGAGATTGAACTCTGGATGAACCAAAAAATTTGTGAACGAACACGTTAAAAAACTAAGGCTTGGAAAACCCAAGCCTTAGTTTTGCCGATTAGAAGCATTCAACCTTTATCTCATCAAAGCTCCCCATTTCTAGATAAGCAAGGAAGTTTCCTTCCCAGAGCTTATACATCGCACGGACATCGCGACTATCAAGGCATTGCCAACCTGAGTAACGCGCAAAGAACGCATTGTTACCGATATCAAAATCTAAGTCGCGAGCAAGCTCGGGGTAGTGACCGCCGGAGAAACTGAAATCTGTCATGTAAAGAAGTTGGCAATGATTACCTTCTTCTTTGGTAAAGCAAATTTCAACAGGACGAAATCCGCCGGAATCAACGCAGTAACTGCTGTCCCTAAAGTTGATAGTGACCGTTCTCGCCTGAGATATATCCTTGTTTGAGACTGCTGTGTTGAGCGCCGCGAGAAACTTATCTGAGACTCTTAGGGTAGTACTAGCAAAGGTCAGCTGGGTTTGTGTGGTTGTTTTTACAGGCATAAGGACTCCTTACCGCCGTTTGGAAGCGGTAATTTGTTAGGAAGGGATGGTTAAGGTAAAAGCGTTTTAAGAACGGTGAGAGTGAGTTGGTTGAAGCCTTTGTTATTCAGTAGTTTCACAAAGGCTTTGTCCCAAGACTGAAAGAGCTCAATGACTTGTGGTTGGTCGAGGTCGCAGCGTTCAATGTCTGGTTGATAAAACCAGCCATGACGAAAATTGAAGTAGAGCTGAACCTCCATTTGTGTGCTCTGTTTATCTGGGTAGGCAAAGCTGGCCATGACCGCGATGTGCCAAGGGCTCTCACTGGTCTCTCTAGCGAGATGAACCTCGATAGGGTGAGGCCCATTACCGGTTTGATAGTATTGAGTATCGCGAAAGTTGAGGGCAACACGCTTTGCTTCTTTGGGAATTGCACACAATTCAAGTGAAGCGCAAAGTCTTACTTTAAGCTCGTTCGATAATGGCAATATGTCGTTATGCAGTATAGGTAAGCTCATATTAGTCCCCTTTCTGCAAATGAAACGGGGGTTTCTCCAATCACAAAATGGTCAAGCACTCGAATATCGATTAAAGCTAATGCGTCACTCAGCCGTGAAGTGATGTGTCTATCTGCTTGTGAGGGCTCGGCCTCTCCTGAGGGATGGTTATGAGCAAAAATCACTGCCGCGGCGTTTCTCTCTAACGCAAGCTTAACGACTTCTCTTGGATAAACCGTAGCTGCATCAATCGTTCCATAGAACAACTCATTGTATTCGATCAATCGATGTTGGTTGTCTAGCAAAAGCACGGCGAAAACTTCACGTTCGTGTTGCCCCAGTTTGTAAGTTAAAAACTCTTTAGTGGCGTTAGGGCTTGTAAATACATCTCCTCTTAAGTGTCGGTTAGCTATTATCTGCGCCGCCTGTTCTAACACTTGGTGCTCCGGCAACGATTTGGTTTTTGGGTAGTTGGTGGATTGGTCATTCATTTCAATTCTCCTATCGAATCAATGCACTCGTTCACCTAGGTAATATGTGTTTGAGATTATTTTGAATCGAATAGAACTGAACCTCCTGGAATGGTTTCAGCCATCCTGAGAAAAAATACATGACTCACTTCTTTTATGAATGAAAACAAGAGGTGAATACCATGAACACAAAAAGATTGATTCGATTGAACGAAGTTATCAACGTAACTTCATTATCACGCTCGGCGATTTATAGAATGATGGAGGCTGATGAGTTTCCTAAAAGCGTCAGTATTGGAAAGCGAGCTGTGGCATGGGAAGAAAGTGCGGTCTGCCAATGGATTGATACTGTTTTAGCTGGAGGCGCTCATGATTAATCAAGAACGAGTGGATTTCATCCTAGGGGAAACGGCGTTGCACCATCACAATGAGTTTGAAAAAGTGCAGGTGAACCAGGAGTGGGGGCCGTTAATCCAAGACTCGCTTACAGCATTAAAACGCCATTATGAGCAATTGGTCGCATCGCCAGATGCTGTAGTCGTTGGTTATCGGTTTACCATCCGCTTCAATGACCCGAGCTACGAGTTTACCAAAGCGCATTTAGCAAAGATTTGGTTCTCACAAGTAAATGCATAGGTTAGGTGGGGTTGCCGATAATCAGACAGCATCGGGAGCCTTTTTTCGAGAGGTCATAAAAAATGATGATATTCGCTGTTTTTGGGGCAGCTCTAGTCACGCAGATGGCTCTGGTGTTGCAAAGGTATATGTTGTCGCTAAAGGCAGTCAAATTCATGGGCAAGACGATATTGAAACATTTCACAAGGATGTCGCGATTGATTTATGGCGTTCATGCTCTTTGACTGAAGATGACTTTTCAGGACTACATGAAGATTGCTCATTTTTTCCTTCGTTTGCTACAAAATCCTCGGTGACCTTGATTGCACCACAAGATGAAAACTACGAAATGTTGAAAGGGCTGCTGTTTTATAAACTGAGTGCTTTAACCGCGATACCGGTTGTTTTCAAAGTTGATGATTTAATCTCTTTCTCAGTGTTAACAAAATTGACTGAAAGGCCAGAAGATAAGGTAGATAAAAAGGGTAAAGCAGACAAGGTAAATAATAACCTTAAAGCCACGCATTCAAGTACGAGGAGTAGCAAAACCAACAAAGACAAATGGCAGACGCCACCAGAGGTTTTTGCGCAGCTGGATAAACGGTATGGATTTACTTTAGACGCTGCAGCAGAGCCTGAAACGGCACTTTGTTTGAGTTATTTTACAGAAGAAGATGACGCATTGGTGCAAGATTGGAGTGGTCATGTTGTGTTCTGTCACCCACCATACTCTAAGCTGAAAGCATTTGCCAAGAAGGCCTATGAAGAGTCACTTAAGGGTACCAAAGTGGTTATGTTAGTACCATCAAGGACGGGCAGTGATGAATTCCATGATTACTTCTCAAAAGGAGCGGTTCGCTTTATTGGGGGGCGCTTGAAGTTTCTTCAAAATGGGCAAGAACAAGGTTCAGCTAATTTCCCTAGTATGGTGTGCATTTTAGGGCCAGGCATTGAAAGTAAGTGGGAGTATGTTGACAAAGATGATTTGTTACAAGAACGGTAAAGTAGTGATTGCCCCAAGACGGGCAATTGACATCTCCATATTCAACTGGTGATTCAAGGTTAGGTTTTTCTTTAGTTAAGGCTGTGGTAGTTCAGGACTCGATGGGGTGTCATTTTTTCGATGTCGAGTCCATCGAATAACCAACGCTAATGCTCTTCAGTTAATGCGAGTGTTTGCCCAAGCATTTTTCTTGGCCAAGTGAATTTGCCTTTTTCGAGTCGCTTTTGCCAGAGACAAAAACCATTACGCTGCCAGTAGAGAACTTTGAGCTTATCCCGGGTTCGATTTCTGTTCAACGATAAAGCTCAAGCCGTTAATGCCCTTTCTAAAATCGACGGGCGCCTTGGGGAGATAGGTAACAGGGATATCAGGGAACATTTTCATACAACAGCAAGCTCCTTCAATAGAAGGCCGAGCCACTGAGGTGCTACATCACGAGGCACATGAAGAGATCACGCCCCCCGCTTCAAGGCGTAATTCCGTAGGTAACGTAGAGGGAGGCAGTTGCTCGGTTTTGGTGTTTGGCTTGGTTATTTTTTCAACAACAACGAATTCAGAAAGTGAATCTTCTCGTTTTTTAGGTATGTTGACTAAGTGGTGTAGTTTGCGACGTTTATTGAAAGGATTAAATGAGTCGCTTTAAAGACGCTTACGAAGAAACAAGGTATAGCTTTGGAACAAGAGGCAACCTGGTTGAGTTATTCGTGAATAAGGTAAATAAGAATAGGTGATTTGGGTATAGATTAAGCGCTCAATCTCATAGTGAAGCATCAAACATTGTCCATTCCCCAATTTTCTCATATTCTCTCACTATCAATTCTGGTGAATTAAACCAATACGAGATAACACTCTGAATGGTAGACCAAATTTCAATTTTGAAAGAGGTGGCTGCTTATCTAAAGTTATCCGAAAAAACAGCATATAGATTAGCAAGCGAAGGAAAGCTTCCTGGTTTCAAAGTCAGCGGTTCTTGGCGCTTTAAGCGTGAAGATCTCGAAGCACGGATTGAACAACAAAAAAACGCAGGTGCTTAAATGCTTCCAAGTTATCAAGAGTTAATGAAGCCAGTGTTAGAGGCTGCCAAAAATGAAGAAGTTAAGCTTAGCAACGTCATAGACTTGCTAGCTGAGCAATTCAATCTGTCTGAAGACGAGAGAACAGAGCTTCTTCCTAGTGGGCGACAAGCTGCATTTACCAACCGAGTTGGATGGGCCAAAACTTATTTAGCCAAAGCTGGGCTTTTGGATTCCGTAAGGCGTGGTCACTTCGTGATAACAGACTTGGGGAAAGAAGCCCTAAATAGTGGCGAAGAGATTGATAACCAATACCTAAAGCGTTTTGATGACTTCAATGAGTTCACCAAGCAAAAGAACGGTGATTCAGATAAAACTGAAGACACGAATGTGCCTGATAATGATGCGACGCCAGATGAAGTGCTAAGGGCTGCTTACAAACAAATCAACGACGCTCTAGCCTCCGATATCTTATCCCGAACCCGTAAAATATCCCCAGCTTTCTTTGAGCAATTACTTATCGATCTGCTACTAGCCATGGGCTATGGGGGCAGCGATGAGGGAATGGCCCATACGCTTGGGAAGAGCGGTGATAACGGAGTTGATGGCGTGATTAATCAAGACCCACTTGGCGTTGATCAGGTTTACATTCAAGCCAAGCGTTATGCCGATGGAAACAACGTTGGCGCTGGTGAAATCAGAGACTTTTTTGGAGCACTTAATCTGAAGAAAGCACAGAAAGGCATCTTCATCACTACATCAGAGTTTACCTCATCAGCAACTCAGACAGCGAAAGACTTAGGCATGCGCATCGTACTTATCAATGGTAAAGAGTTGGCTAAGCTGATGCTGCGTTACAACATTGGTAGCCGAGATGAGCAAGTGCTGTATATAAAACGAATTGACGAAGAATTTTTTGAAGGTTAAATAACGACTGACTTGATGTTAGTTTCAAATTAGTATGTATCATTCAAAGATTTGTTTGTAGTTAATTGATATTTATCAACAAATGTACGTGGAGTAGTGATGGCTAAATCTGAAATTGGTGAGAATGGAATTCAAAGTAATTTTTGTTTTTTAGAGTCACATGATCCTATCTTTCTGCAACTTGCACAAAGCGCAGAACGTGCTTTCTCTAGCGACCCTAATACAACATTGGTTAAGTTGCGCCAGTTTGCCGAAGCAATCGCACAAGACTTAGCGATGCGCTGTAGCATTGAATTTGACGATAAAACGAATCAAGCCGATCTCCTATTTCGAATTAACCGTGAACTACGCCTAGAGTCTCAGATCATCAGCCTGTTCCATGGGCTGCGTAAAGCGGGCAACAAAGCGGTACATCAATTCAAAACCGAACATAAACCGGCATTAGCTGGCCTTCGTGTCGCCCGTGATATTGCTATCTGGTATCACCGAGCTTTTGGCAAGCAAGGAGTAGCTTTTAAAGCCGGTGAGTTTGTTATCCCTCAAGATCCGAGTAAGCAATTAACTGAGCTACAGACTCAAATACAACAGCTTAAAAACCAATTGCTCGAAAATAATGAACAACTTGAATCTAATCAGCAGCTAACTTCTCTGCTTGAACAAGAAAAAGAGGAGTTCGCGGTACTTGCTGAGCAGATGGATGTAGAAGCGAGAGAACTGGCCGTTCAGGCAAAATCGCATGAAGAGGCCCTTGCGAAACAAAAAGCTGAATTTGAGAACAAGCTTACAAAGCTTCAAAAGCAGTTAGCCGATCAAACAGAGGAAACACTCAAAGCAATTAAAGCGCAGCGTAAAGATGTTAATAAGCGCACCTATACTGCCAGTAGCCGCTTTACTCTTAATGAAGAGTTAACTCGCATCCTCATCGATCAACAGCTTATCGATGCAGGCTGGGAAGCTGATTCAGAAGTTTTAGATTATCGAAAAGGAGTAAGGCCCGAAAAAGGTAAAAACCTCGCAATTGCTGAATGGCCAACTAAGTATCAAGGAAAAATCGGCCGCGCTGATTATGTGCTGTTTTGTGGTTTAACACCTATTGCCGTGGTTGAAGCTAAGCAAGAAAACACCAATGTTGCAGGCAAAGTCTCTCAAGCAGAGCGTTACTCCAAAGGTTATAAGCTCAACTCACCTCAAAAAGGTGCATGGGAATTGGAGAACCGAACTATAGCTTGGGCTGATGAAGAAGAGGGGCATTACCACATTCCATTTGTCTACTCTTGCAATGGACGACCGTTTAATAAACAGCTAGCTGAGCTTTCAGGCACTTGGTTCCGTGATACCCGTAAAGCAAGTAACGCCAAGAGGCCGTTACAGCAATTTCACTCCCCTGATGGTCTTATCGATAAATTAAAGCGCAGTAGAGATGAAGCAGAAAAGTTGCTTCAGCAAGAGGGTTTTGATTACTTAGGCTTGCGTGATTATCAGCAAAAAGCGATTGTGGCGGTAGAATCTGCCCTCGAGGAAGATAAAACTCAATGCCTATTGGCGATGGCAACAGGTACCGGTAAAACCCGAACCATTATCGGCTTAATGTACCGCTTTCTTAAGGCCGAACGCTTTAAACGTATTTTGTTTTTAGTCGATAGAACCGCGTTAGGCAATCAAGCCTGCGACTCCTTCGATGAGGCAAAGCTAGAACAGAACAAAACGTTATCCTCTATCTACAATATTGCCGAATTAGGTGATATGAGCAGCGAAGCAGAAACCCGCATTCAAGTTGCCACCGTACAAGCGATGGTGAAGCGTATATTTATGTCTGATACGCCACCCGCACTTGATGAGTTTGACTGCATTATTGTCGATGAGGCGCATAGGGGTTATGCACTCGATCAGCAGATGACAGAAGGAGAGCTTGCTCACCGTGATGCGAGCCAGTACCTCTCAAGCTATCGCCGTGTACTTGATTACTTTGATGCGGTTCGTATAGGCCTTACGGCTACTCCCGCCAAACACACCAGTGAGATTTTCGGTAAGCCGGTCTATACCTATACTTACCGTGAAGCGGTAGCGGAAGATTGGCTCATCGATCATGAACCGCCTATTCGCTATGAAACTCTACTGAGCAAAAATGGCATTAAGTTTGAGAAAGGCGCAACCGTCTCCGCGATTAATACTCAAACAGGAGAGGTTGAATCTGCCGACTTAGCCGATGAGCTTAAATTTGATGTTGAATCTTTTAATCGCCGCGTTATAACCAAAGGGTTTAATGACGTTATCTGCGGCCAGCTTGTTAATGAACTTGACCCGTTTGGCGATGAAAAAACGCTAATATTCTGCACCACAGATCTGCATGCGGATATGGTTAAAACAGCGCTAGATAGTACTTTTAACAAGATGTATGGTGACGATTATAATCAGGCTGCCGTTGCAAAAATTACCGGAAAAAGCGATAAGGTCGATCAGCTGATTCGCCAATATAAAAATGAGCGCTACCCCAATATTGCCGTGACAGTCGATCTACTTACCACTGGTATCGATGTTCCTAAAATCTGCCACCTAGTGTTTTTACGTCGTGTAAAGTCGCGCATTCTGTACGAGCAGATGATGGGCCGTGCGACACGTCGCTGTGACGAAATAGGTAAGACGGTCTTCAAAATCTATGATCCGGTTGATCTCTACAGTGCACTTGAAGCTGTTAATACTATGAAACCGATTGTCAAAGATCCGAATATCACCTTAGAGCAGCTGGTGGATGAGATCAGCGATGATGCCTACTTAGAGCAAGCTTTAGATACTCCCGGTGAGCAAGCTGGTACAAGCCACGCTAATGATGTGTTGAATCAGTTGACGCAAAAAGTTATGCGAGTCATGCGCAAAGCCGTTAAAAAAGCGGAGAACAAACCAGCGTTAAGAACCAAGTTAGATCAACTTGAGGGAATATGGGGCGTTGCACCTGACAAACTCCATCAGCATCTTCATCAAATTGGGCCAAAACAAGCAGCGCAATTTTGCAAGCAACATCAAGGCCTAATTAATCAGCTGGCGGAAGTACGTTTTCTCGCAGGAAGCGACAAAATGCCGGTGATTTATGAAGGTAAAGATGAGTTCCTCGGTCGTGAGCAAACCTATGGTGTACACGAAAAACCAGCGGATTACTTAGATAGCTTCAATCAGTTTATTAGACAAAATATCAACCAATCGGCGGCATTGTCGGTTGTCGTTAATCGCCCTAAGGATCTCACTCGCGAGCAACTCAAAGAAGTGAAGCTATTGCTCGATGAAGCCGGTTACAACGAAGCCCATCTGAAAAGCGCATGGCGCAAGAATACCAACCAAGATATCGCCGCCAGTATTATCGGTTATATCAGACAAGCCGCCATCAATGAGGCATTAGTACCATTTGAGCAACGTGTAACTAATGCCATGCAGCGTATTTACAGTGAGCATAATTGGAACCCTAATCAGCGCAAGTGGTTAGAACGTCTGGCTAAACAGTTGGTCCATGAGTCGGTGATCGATAAGTCTTTCGTTAACCAACGCTTTGCCGATCAGGGTGGAGCGAAACGCTTTAACAGTGTGCTTGATGACCAGCTCGATACAATACTTGATGAGCTGAATGAGTACCTTTGGCAAGCGGGTTAGTGAGTAATTATAGGGCTTTCTATCGCAGTTCTACTGCTATGCAGAGTGGTTGATGGTTTTCTAAGCAAAAACACCGTAATACGTTTAGAAAACCAAATTACAACACATCGGCCAATGCGTATAATCGAACATCTGCCTGAGCTAGAACGACGTTGAGACTCGAGTTGTTCAGCGGCATCTTTAGTTACCTATACGGCAAACATTAATTTGGTTGTGCACGATTTCGGCATCAGCCGCATTACGATAATCCATCAAGCAAGCAAGTAGCCAAGCCAGAAACTAGATCTATGGTTACATACGGCTTTCTCACGAAAGTAAAAATAGACCGAATATTGACGACATTAACTTGTCACGGTTTGCATTATTTGCAGTAAATGAACGTTTACCCGCTTCGTCGTGAATGAATACGGATAAGAGTCAAAACGACGAGCAGTTATCGAAACATAGTTAAGAAATTGAGAATATAAAATGAGCACTTCAAGCAAATCAAATAATAGCGACATCGTCCAAAAGCTGTGGAACCTCTGTGACGTACTTCGTGACGATGGCATTAACTATTCTGATTACGTTACCGAGTTGGTCTTGTTGCTGTTCATCAAAATGGTGCATGAGAATACAGAAGCAGGGCTGCTGAACAAACATACTTTGCCTGAAGGCTGCCGCTGGAGCGACTTAAGCGACAAAGACGGCTTAAACTTGCTTGATGATTACAAACGCATGTTGCTTACCTTATCGACAGGTAAAGACGGCGAGGGTAATACCCTACATGCAGATCCACTTATTTTAGCTATTTATGCTGATGCCCAAACGCGCTTGCGTGAACCTCGCCACTTAAAGCAGCTGATAAAATCACTCGATTCTATTGACTGGTTCAGTGCGCAAAAAGATGGCTTAGGTGACTTGTACGAAGGCTTGCTAGAGAAGAACGCCAACGAAACCAAATCAGGTGCAGGCCAGTACTTCACTCCGCGTGCGCTGATCGACTCTATGGTGAGAGTGATCAACCCACAGGCTGGCGAAGTGATCCAAGATCCCGCCGCAGGTACCGCAGGCTTCCTGATTGCTGCTGATAGCTACATTAAAGCTCAAACAGATGACCATTTTGATCTTGATGCTAAGCAAGTGACCTTCCAGAAGAACCATGCTTTCGTTGGTGTTGAGCTGGTGCCATCCACCCGCCGTTTAGCACTAATGAACTGCTTGCTACATGGCATGGAAGGGGACGACGAAGGCGTTGTGCACCTAGGTAACTCTCTTGGTCAAGTAGGTGCGACATTACCAAAAGCCGATATTATCCTAGCTAACCCCCCATTTGGCACGAGCAAAGGCGGCGATGCGTCGATTACTCGTGATGATTTAACGTACCCAACTAGCAACAAGCAGCTGGCATTTTTACAGCATATTTACCGCAACTTAAAAGCCGGTGGTCGTGCGGCCGTGGTACTGCCTGATAACGTCTTGTTTGAAGCGGGCGTGGGTACTAGTATCCGTAGCGATTTGATGAACAAATGTAACCTGCACACCATTTTGCGTTTACCAACGGGGATCTTTTACGCCGCTGGCGTGAAGACCAACGTATTGTTCTTCACCAAAGGCTCAGCCAAAGATAAGAATCAGGAAGAAAACTGCACCACCAATACTTGGGTTTATGATCTACGTATCAACATGCCTAATTTTGGCAAGCGCACCCCGTTTGGTGAGCAACACCTTAAGCCATTTGAAGCAGTATATAACCTGCCACTTACAGATCGTAAGGAAGGGGAGTGGTCATTCAACGCAGAAGAAGTTGAAGCAGAAAGCACAGACGTTAATAAGGATGTAGACCCGCGCCTAGTATACAGCCGTTGGCGCTGTTTCTCTCGTGAGTATATTCGCGACAGCAAAGGTGATTCACTGGATATCTCATGGCTCAAAGATGCCAACAGCGTCGATGCTGCGGATTTAGGCACACCTGAAGAGTTGGCAGGCGAGGCCATGACGGAGCTTAAAGGCGCATTAGCTGATCTTGAAGCCTTGGTGGCCTCATTAGTTGGTGGGGTGAAAGGATGAGTGGATATATTGAAAAATATGTTGATGGCTCGTATACACACACACTCAAAATACCAGAGAGCTGGGTATTTGTAGAATTATATGAGGCGATCAATATTATTGGAGGTAGTCAGCCTCCAAAGAGTGAATTTCACTCTGAGTTTAAAGAGGGGCTCATACGATTAATACAAATCAGAGACTATAAATCTGATGCGCATAAAGTATATATTCCATTAGAAAAGGCCAAGCGTTTTGTATCCCCAGATGACGTAATGATAGGGCGATATGGCCCACCAATATTCCAGATTCTTAGGGGGCTTGAAGGTGCATATAATGTCGCATTGATGAAGGCCGTGCCAATTCAAGGTGTGCTAGATAATAAGTACTTATTTCATTTTTTGAATAATAGAGATATTTACAATTACGTTGATTCGGCATCCGACCGAACGGCTGGTCAGTCTGGTGTAAATAAAAGTCATCTTGAAAAATACCCTGTTGGCATCCCCCCACTAGCCGAGCAAAAAGTGATTGCCGACAAGTTGGATGAGCTGCTGGCACAGGTAGAAAGCACCAAAGCTCGCCTTGATGCTATTCCTGCCATCTTAAAATCATTCCGCCAATCCGTCCTCGCCGCCGCAGTCAGTGGTAAGTTGACAGAAGAGTGGCGAGGGGCGAATGATGTTGCTCTATCTTCATGGCAAACCGTGAAAGTCGGTGATTTTGTGCAAGCTATTGAGGCAGGGAAAAGCCTAAAGTGTATAGAGACGCCACCGAACCAGAATGAATATGGCATCATTAAAATTAGTGCTGTTACTTGGGGGGTTTATGATGAAAGTGAAAGTAAGACATTACCTAGTAATGATTTATTCATTGAAAACCGACGAGTAAAAGTCGGAGACTTGCTAATTTCTAGGGCCAATACGATGGAATTACTTGGTAATCCTGTAATCGTCCATAGTGTGACTAAAAACTTAATGTTAAGCGATAAAGTCTTACGTTTAGTTATGGAAGAGGCTAACAAACCGTGGGTTAGTATATTTTTGCGGTCGAAAGCTGGTAGAAAAGAAATTGAATCACGTTCAACTGGCAATCAAATGTCAATGAGGAATATTGGTCAAAAGGCATTGCTAGATATCGGGTTACCTAAAGCAACAGAATCAGAACAAGCCGAAATCGTCCGTCGTGTCGAAGAACTGTTCGCCTTTGCTGATAAAGTTGAAGCGCAGGTCAATGCTGCCCAAACACGGGTGAATAACCTCACCCAATCGATTCTCGCAAAAGCCTTTAGAGGCGAGCTGACTGCGGAGTGGCGCGCAGCGAACCCTGATTTGATTAATGGTGACAACAGCGCAAAGGCGTTGCTTGAGCGTATTAAAGCTGAACGTGTTAAACTATCCATTAAAAGTAAACCGAGAAAAACCAAAACGAAGGTGGAAGCCAATGAAGGTTAAGAAACTAACTCTAAAGAATTTTCGCAGATTCAGTGATTTTGATATCACCTTCGATGAACAACTTACCGTGTTAGTGGCTCGCAATGGTGCGGGTAAATCTAGTGTGCTAGATGGCGTGGCTATCTCATTGGGCGCATTTTTAACACGGTTGCCTAAAGTAAAGGGCATTACATTTAAGAACTCAGATTTAAAGGTATTGTCTAACGGTACTCAACCACCTTATGTGCGAATTACGTGTACAAGCTTTGATGGTCAAACCTGGGATCGTGGTGAAAAACGAGATAAAGCTAAGAAAACGGAAAAGCAAATTCCGAAAGCACTAGGCCTTCAGCAGCTCAACGATTTTGCGGACCAGTTTATTGATGCGCAAAACGAAGAGCGAGAATTTGAACTGCCGATTTTCATACATTACGGAACCGGACGGGGTGTTTTTGACGTGCCGCAGCGAACCAAAGGTTTTGGCAATGATTTTACGCGTTTTGGTGCCCTTAGTGGCGCGTTAGAAAGCAGAACAAACTTCAGACGTTTTGTTGAATATTTTTATACACTTGAAGACAAAGAAGCTCAATTACACAAGAAACATCGTTCATTTGATATTGATTTACCCGAGCTTAAAGCGATTCGCATGGCAATTCACCGGCTAATGCCCGAGTTTTCAAATCCCAGAGCCATATCGCCAGCCGGTATTATGATCGACTGGAAGAACAGTGAAAGCAGTGACACGAAACAACTCCGCATAGAACAGTTGAGTGATGGGTACCGTACAACATTAGCCATGGTAATGGATATCGCTGCCCGTATGGCAGAGGCAAATCCTGATATGCCTGACCCTCTGCAAACCGAAGGGGTGGTGATGATTGATGAGGTCGATCTTCACCTGCATCCCGGTTGGCAGCAAACTATATTGAGTGACTTGGTGAGAACCTTTCCGCAGGTGCAATTTATTGTGTCAACTCATAGCCCTCAAATCGTTAGTACAGTAAAGCCAACTCAAATACGAGTTATTGATTGGCAAGACGAAGAGCCATCATTAATGCCGATTTATTTCTCTGAAGGGGCGGAGTTCCAACAAGTCTTAATGGATGTTTTAGGCGTTAAATCACCGCGAGCCGAACACCTAGAAATCGTTAAGTCATTACGGAAATATCAGCAATATGTTGAAAATAACCAGTGGGATTGTGAAGACGCAATAAATCTACGAAAAGAATTAGATGGTTGGGCTGGCGAGCATGAATCAGAGCTTAGTAATCTCGATATGGACATTAGTATCAGGGAGTTAGATCGCTAAGATGAAAAAGGTAATAAAAGGTGATGAACCGCCGCTATTGATTGCTTTTCGAACGAGAAAACCTAATTTCTCATGGCAAAAATGCAAGTCAAACACTGCCCGAAGAGATGAAATTCAAAATTACCTGCGACGTGATCAAGGGGGAATTTGCGCCTATTGTGAAATTGATCTGTTAAAGCGAGACGTTGAGGACGAAGAGTCAGATTTTCAAGTTGAACATTTTCATCCTAAATCAGATAAAAGCACTGCACATAACTGGGCATTAGATTGGGACAACATGCTTGCTTGCTGTTTAGGCGGTAAAAGTAAAAAGGTAGTTGATGCGGATAATCGACATACCAATCCCAATTTACGTTGCGGCGCATTAAAAGATAATAATGATTGGGATGATGTCATCTTAAATCCTCTTCATCTTCAGCATAGTACGCTTATTTATAACTTTCACCGTACCACGGGTGAGATCTCCGTGAATGAAGAGAGCTGTCGTTTAGCTGGTGTTGAGATTGAGAAAGCCCAAGCCACTATCGATAATTTGAACTTAAAAAGTGAACGGTTAAACCGATTGCGAAAAGAGCGATTGGCACATGCCAATAAACGTTTGCAGGCATTAGTTGCAACAGGAATGACAGTGACTGACGCGCGACAAAAGCTTGCTCTCGCGACGATGAAAAAAGATGGCAATGATTGCTGGCCGAAGTTCTTTTCTGCACTGAGGTGTTATTTGGGAAAGGCGGCAGAAGAACAATTAATCGCGATAGAGTATGCGGGTTAACACAGTATCATGAGCAAACAGATCACATCAGATCAATTACAGCTGGTTTATGATTGTGGCTACATGTTCGCGTTGCAAGAGATTACACTGGACCAAGTATTAGAACAGCTAGTTGGCTCATTGGATATGAATCAGACATCAGTCACTAATTACATGCGCAACTTCGTAGCTTTTAGTGAAGGTAAAGTATACAAGCGTGCAATGAGCGCCTTGTCCTACGAAATCTTTTTATCTCGCTTCTATAAAGACCTTTCCACCTCTGAATTTGAACAGGTAATAAAGTCCGTTGAACTGCACCTTGAATACCAACTAACTGAATCAAATGTTAAGCATCATGATGTTAGAACACTGGTTGACTCATATAGAGCCAACCTGGCTTAACAAGCCGTAAGTCCAATTTACCCTGATGAGGTCTCTAGCCAACCTTCAGAGTTCATCGAAGGAGCGGTTAAACAAGTTACCATCAATGCCTATGAGCGCAACCCTAAAGCCAGAGCGGCTTGTATAGAAAAGTATGGTGCCACCTGCCAAGTCTGTGACCTTAACTTTGAAAATAAGTACGGTAAGATAGGCAAAGGCTTTATTCATGTTCATCATAAAGTTGAACTAGCGACGATTGGTGAAAATTACCAAGTCGATCCTGTTAATGACTTAATCCCAGTTTGTCCTAATTGTCATGCGATGCTTCATACAGAAAAGCCAGTGATGGACATTGAAAAGTTAAAACAAATTTTAGCCACAACTAACGTCATTTGGAAAAATTAAGGTAAGCAGGTTAGTAACCGTATTGTATGTAGATACGGGACTGGTTTTATCCTATTTGTTACGCTTTTATGCCATGTGAGTGATGGTTACTTAAAAGTAATCTCAGCGCACTAATGCGTTAAGTCTGCTATTCACTAGATCAGTTTTTACTGAAGTAATACCATAATACCATGCGCTCGATATCATCGGCTAGGTTACTGCCAGGTTTGATGTTCTCTTGAGGAAGTTCGAAATAACAGGTGAACAGCTCTTTTAAAAACGTCGTGATTTGTTCATATTCAGCAATGGTAACGGCTAGGGCCGATTGAGTTTTTGTTTCAGTATGCCGTTGAGGCACTGACTCGTGGGTATCGAAGCAACAAATTTGAAGTGGAAGCCTTTGGGCTTGAAGAGCGGTTTAAACGCAATGAGCTTTTAAGGTTTCTGTCAAACGGATACGCTAGAGGGATAAGTATGACTTTAGGGTAGCTTTGAGATCGGTTTTTACCTGGATTTGTTTCAGGTCATTCATAACACCCAACTCATAAATCTCTGAGAGATACCGGTTTACTTTTTTGGTGTTGATTTCGTTGGCATAACGATCCCACTTAATTTCTGATAAACCGCTAATTTTATTAGTTAAGTTATCAAGGCCGACATCATTAATCACAATAGACTCAATAATAAGTGCTTCACCTTCGGTTAAATCCTCTGCTAATGTGATGACCATTTCCTCTATATCGTCATCACTAGCATTGCGAATAATATTTACAATCTGCTGTTGTTTTTTATCTCGGCTCCAGCGTGATGTGCGAAATGCAAGATTAATATGATCAAAAGCACGATCGTTTTGACCTTTTCCAACGTAAAACACGAAGTCGTTTTGACGCCAATCAACTAGTGCGTAGACGTAGTAATGAGGGCTTATTTCATTTGACTTAAATAACTTTGAAAACATGTAGCATTGTGCCGAGAATAAGAATAGTTGTAGCTTACTGTAACAGGTGTTATCGAGAAGCACTATACTGTAAAGTTTTTGAGATGATTATCACAAAAACAACATGTGCAACAAGTTGTATATTCGTAAAATCCGAACAACTATAATTCAAATAATTTCAATGAGATAGACTGAACCTCCGACCTCCTCACCTGCTGTAACTGGTTGTTAGTCGCTTTTATTATAAACTCACTCCACCAGCTCATAATTTCTTTCCTTTGTTCAAAAAAGTCGGAGCGGTTATAGCTCGCTCTTGTCGTATTTTTGTCCATATGCGATAGGCAAGCTTCAATATGCAGTGTGTCAAAGCCTTGCTCGTGTAGGGCGGTTGATGCAATAGCTCTTAAACCATGTGCAACGAGTTCATCTTTAAACCCTAAGCTGCGTTTTAAAGCTGCATTGGCTGTGTAGATGCTTATATGACTCTGTGGGTTTCGTTCACCAGGGAAGACGAATTCTTTACCGCCACTTTGAATTCTGATTCGTTCAAGAACGGTAATAGCCTGCTCGGTTAGAGGAACTCTGTGTTCACGTCTACGCTTCATTTCTTCAGCAGGTATGGTCCAGCATCGGTTTTTTAAATCTATGTCTTTCCAGCGTGTTCTTGCCGCTTCTTTTGGACGTGCGATTGTGTGCAACTGCCAAAGTAGCAGTAGTTTGGTTTTATCTTGGATGTTTTCATTTTGTTCCAATCGAGACAAAAAGTCGCCTAATAGTTCAGGACGAATGGTAGGCATGTTTTCAACTTGGTGTTTCTCAAATGAGTGGAGCATCTTTGTTAGAGGATTAGCGGCGATGACATCGCTTGCTACAGCGTACTCCATTATTTGATTTAGACTTTGGCAAATTCTTTTAATGGTTGATAGTTTACCGTCGGTTTCCAATGGTCTCAGTGTTTCAATAGCATCACGTCGACTGATCTCACTTATGGGAAGTGCGCCTAAATGGTCGAATACGTATTTTTCCAATGTTCTCCAGGTTCGTTCTGCATGAAAGGGACTAACAGATTTACGTTTTCTTTCAAACCACATCGTTGCAACTGCAAGAAAGTTATCGTTGTGCTTACGCAGCTCTTCAATTCTCTTATCTTCTTTAAGGCGCTTAGGGTCTAAACCTTCCGCAATTTGTTTCCGATATTCTGCTGCTTCTAATTTGGCGGCTGCCAGTCGTAAAGAAGGATAGGTTCCCATCGAAATTTTGGTTACTTTACGCGTTACAGGGTGACGGTACTTAAACTGCCAGGCTTTCGTTCCAGTTCCTGCACTGGAGCGTTTAGGTCGAATACGGAGCTGTAAGCCCTCTTCAACAGTGTAGGTATATTCCTTGTCTTTGATAACTAGCGCTTTGATTGATGTATCTGTAATCCGTTTAGCCATAATCATAATTACATAGATGAGAGAATAGAGACCATTGTATAGCAAACTAGTCTGGTGGGGTACCAGGTGGGGTACCAAAATGTTGAATTGGAGTGGAATTTACTGGAATGTTTTGGGATGGTGATTATTTATAAGTTTCTGATTTTGTTGTGATTGTGGTATTTCCTGATTGTTCTTGGAATTTTAATGCAGGTGCCCCGGAAACCATTGAATAGACATAGAGACAAACCTTGATAAATATATTTGCTGCACATTGTAAGGGTTCGCTAGGGCGTGTAAAGCGCTATGTTGTACCTGAAGCCATGTCTTTACAGTGTTATCTAGGAGCTATGGATGTCGCCTGACTAGATATGGCAGGAGTTTCCCTGCCATTTAACAACACTTAGTAACAATGGATGAGAGTGTAGGAACGACAGAAAGTTCTGGTTTGACGGATTATTTCCTAGATCGAGACTCTAAGAAATAGGTCATAAATAGCATGTATAGCAAGACTAAAAATAGCTGGAAAATGCGAACGTAGAATTTGTCATCCAATGCGCCGCTGCTTATTGATGTTCCCATAAGTACATTGAACCCGGTAAAGGCCGTAATATATATAGGCGCCTTTTGTGGTTCGGTATAAATCTTTATTCCGAAAAGCGTAATGACACTGAGTACAACCATCATATATACATACATATTAGGTGCTAAAGATATGATGAGAAAAGCGACGAATGTAATTAGACCTGCGAGGATGTTACTTGCTGTGAAAAATAACGCGGTCTTACCGGACGTTTCACTGCTAGCCATTAACGATAATAACATTACAAATGCAACGGTAAGCAGTATCTGAGAAAGTTGAAAATAGAAGTAAAAGCATACGAGCGGAAACGAAATCACCCATGCGCGCACAGCGGCTGTCCACCGCATTTCTTTGGTCAGTAGGGATGCGGGAAACCCTTCAAAGTCCGTCTTCTCTTCTTCTGGAAAATAAACGTGCGAAAGGGCGTACAAAGCGACGGCCAAAGTGCCTGAAAACGCAAAACCGATTCCTACATTAAGCGCGGATGCTTGATCGATTATCGTTATAGATGGAAGTAATATCAGTTCGATCATTAGGAATGTTGCGAACATGACCCATTTAGGGTCGGTAAACAAATAGTATGCCCAAAGCATCCCGAGTGTGAGTGTAGAAAGAAAGGCAATTTTATACTCAGGTAGCCCTGTTGATACTGCGAATCCAATAGCAGCGGTGGATAGAAGCGCGTAGGCCAACTGTTTGACATGGAGAATATGAAATTGAGGCTTATCAGCGATAAATTTTGCGGTCAGAAGTGGCGTGCAAAAAGCTAATGGCCAGTTAAACCATAGTGCAAGGAATGTTGCTAGGCCGACTGCCGTGACGTAGCGAAAAATCCTACGCTCTTGTGCTTGCTCTATTTTATCGAACATAAGAGAACAAGCTCACTATATTAATCCAGGTTTTTCCAAGCAGGTTAAATAGAGTGTTTTCGCCAGTATAAACGATGACATCTGCTTGGCCTCCAATTCGCATTGAGTGGATCGCCGATGGCTCGTTTATTTTAATCGTAACTGGAATACGTTGTGTGTCTCTTAACCATCCATTTTGGTTTTGTACATTCGCAAGGTCACCAAGTTGTTCGTTTTTACCCCATGTGACCCCCAAGTCGATTGAAGAAACTGTGCCTTTGAATGTCGTGCCTGGAGCAAGATCTAATGCAATTTCAACGTCATCGCCTGGTTTTATGTTACCGAGACTATTTTCTCTAAAATAAGCTTCAAGCCATAAATTGTCGCTTTCGACGAAGGTGATCAATGGAGAGCCTGAAGAAGCGTAAGAACCTTCTGATAAGCTCAAGTTGGTTACCGCACCATCTGAAGGCGCTGATAGGGTTGTGCGCGATAAGTCCAATTGGGCTTTTTGTAATTCAAGTAGTGCTGATTGTATTTGGGCATTTTCCTCTCCCTCAGGACCCACTTGAGCTTTGGCTTTTTCTAGATTAGCGCGAGCGTTCATGACTTCAGCATTAGCTTTATCAATCGTGGCACGTGTTGTATCGGCATCAGACTTTGATACGACCCCTTTGTCTGCCATAGCCAATACTCGTTGACCCTGACGCTGAGCATTTTGTTGTGCAACTAATGATGTTGTGAGTTGTGCTTGAGCGGAAATAATACTGGCCATTTGCGCCCCAACTTGCTGCCCGGCGATCTTCAATTTTGCTTCTGCTTGTTTAACGGCTATTTCATAGTCGGTAGAGACAATTTTGAGTAACACGTCGTTTTTTTCAACGTTAGTGTTTGCAGTAATATTAATTCTCTCTATTTGTCCTGATACTTGCGGTTTTAAGGAAATGACGTTTCCTTCAACCCTAACGTTGTCGGTAGTTGGAATAATTCTGTCTGAAACTACAGCGATGCCGATGGAAAGGATGGTGAATGCCAATAAACTGTTTGTTGTTATTTTAACCTTATTAATTGGTTTCTTTTTTTGCGTTTCGGTGTCGACTTTTTTTATTTCTGACATGCGAGGCTCTCAACTTAAGATTCTGATATGTAGGGATTTAGGTGTTCTACTCCCGTCAATGAACCATTAGATTATTAATGAGGGAGAGAACTGTTTTTAAGACGAACATAAGGTCAAATATCTTGATTTAATGGCCATATCGTGACATTGAAATTTTTATTGACGTGATGAAATTGAAATCTATTCTCAGGAAGAGTCCAATCGGCATCAATTAAAGTAGTTATTTTTGATGTGTCACCAAATGGCAAGCATGGCGTTAGATGAATGATTAACATCACTTTTTGAATATTAATTGCAGTTAGTTTAATAGCTCGATAACTGCAATTTATATAACACTAACGTTAAATGGAACTGGATATGAAACTGATAAAGACTCTCGCGTTATCTATGATTGTGTTGACTGCCAACGCGTATGCAATCACAGATGCCAGTAAGATTGGCGCAAACTCAGGTGCTATGAATTACTGCTACGATAACTTTTCTGACCTTAGCCAAAATTCTAAATACAAAATTCTAAAAATGAAAACCTATGAAAAATATCGAGATCTACCTAGTGATGAGCGTGCACGAGCGTTATTAATGAAAACGGCAGCAGAAGAAGGCGAGTATTTAGGGGATCCTCTGGATAAGAATCGATGCAATAGCCTAAGAAAGATGCTTTATATTCAGTACAACTAAATAGTATGAATTTAGCCCCTTATTCAATTTACTAATAAGGGGCTTTCTAATTCTTAGGCAGGATTTTCAACATATCAACGTGAAGTGAATAAGGTCGGAAGGTGAAAGCATATGAATAGAGGAGTACCACTTGTTCGCACAGATTGTATTCATGATCTAGCTGAACTCTTTAGTGAAAAAGATATTAATGTCCATTCTTTGATTACTGGCGTAAAAGCACCGGTTGACATACAAACATGTGCATTCCCGTTTATACCTGAGACTGTTTTACTCAACATAATCAGAATGTTTGGTGAAAGTGTTTCGCTGGATACATTTGTGACTCGTGTTTGGTTAATGTGTAAGAACACCTATATACCTGGCGTGATTGCTCATTTGGTTAAAGCAAGGGAGGGCACTGTAAAAGAAGCACTAGAAGAATTCTGTGAAATCATTCGATATTACTCAAGCGGAGTTAGAATATCTTTAAAGCTCCATAATGATTGTTACTGGTTAGTTCGTGAAAAAGAGGGCGCTACACAAGACTGGTTTAAGTACGCCGAGATATTCTCGATCATTTTTCTGGATGAGTTGGTAACAGCTTTGACAAAACAAAACAGCAAAGAAAAGTATGTGACAATTGTTAGCCCACATACGGAGTGCTTTTTTGAATGTTCAAAGTTAGCACATGTTCAGTTTTTCACACTCCGTTCAGTCACAGGTATTCGCCTAAATAACGAACTTTTGAATCAGAAAGTTAACTCACTAAAAAAGTCAGAACGAAGAGTACTCACAGATCGAGAAGGTATCCCTAGTGATTTCTTGTGCTCATTCAAATATGCCATGCAACCATACTTGTCGATGGGAAAGTTACCCATATCAACGGCTGCGAACATATTGGGAATGAGTCCTAGGACTATCCAGAGGCGCTTACTCGGCGCAAGTTTAACTTATCGCGAAGTGTTAGATGATCTTATTTTAAATGAGGCTCAGGTTCGACTGAAGCACTCGGATGACTCAATAACGTCAATAGCAACCAATATCGGCTATGGTGAGTCTGCTAACTTCACTCGTTTCTTTAAACGCAAAACCGGTTTTACTCCCTCACAGTTCCGCAGTAGACATCAGTGCTTATAGGTTGGTGTTTATGGGGAAGCATTATATTTGATTCAATACTCGATATCTTGTTTTTAGAAGTGACACTTTGCTTTCTTTTTCTTGCCATAAGAACTTTAGCAAATCGTATTCGCGTGGCGTGATATGACAATTCCTCAAAGCCCAGATCCAATAACATTATTGGGTAGACAACAAATAGAGGAATCATCATGTCACACCGTTTTAATGAATATCGCTTACCACTTGAAAGCTCTCTGAAACATGCAGTTTCTTACCTAGAATCTTTAGCAGATAGACCGGTAGATAAAGGTACAACCTCACAAGCTTTACGTGAATCTATCGGCGGAGATTTACCATTGCGACCAACAGACCCATCACAAGTGATTGATGAAATGGTAAAGAATGTCGATGCTGGTTTAATGGCATCGGGTGGTGCACGTTTTTTTGGGTACGCGATTGGCAGTTCGTTTCCTGCTTCACTAGCAGCAGATTGGCTAGTGAGTGCTTGGGACCAAAATGTGCCTTATTACGTTTCTAGCCCTGCTATGTCTGTTGTTGAAGAAACAGCGGCAGAGTGGATGGTTGAGCTATTAGGTTTAAATCAAGGTACGGCGGTAGGTTTCACTTCTGGTGCGCAAGAAGCTATATACACCGGTTTGATAACCGCCCGCAATACACTGCTTGAACGTGCTGGTTGGGATGTAGTCACCAAAGGCTTGTTTGGAGCTCCTCGTATTAACGTTGTTGTCAGTGACCAAATCCACTCAACGATAAAGCGCGCACTGTCAATGATTGGTATCGGTCTAGAAACAATCGTCAAAGTGCCAACAGACGATAACTTACGCATAATTCCAGACAACCTCAAAGCGACTATTTCTGCGCTAGAAGGTCCAACTCTCGTTTGCGCACAGGCTGGCTGTATTGATTCAGGTGCATTCGACCCATTTAATGAACTGGCTGATGCCGTAGAAATGCATGGTAATGCATGGCTACACGTAGATGGTGCAATTGGTTTATGGGCAGCAGCTAGTGATAAACAAAAATACCTGTTGAAAGGGATTGAGAGAGCAGATTCTATTGATACGGATGGCCATAAATGGTTCAACATGCCGTATGACAGTGGAATGATCATCGTAAAAGACGCCGCAGCGCTATCTAAGGCTATGGGTGGAAGTAATATGGGTGATTACCTTAACGATGCAATGGAAAAACCAGATCGAAACGCAATTAACTTTGGTATTTCTGCATCAAGAAGAGCACGTGGCGTTCCTGTGTATGCAGCGTTTAAATCATTAGGTAAAGAAGGGATTGTTGAGCACATTGATCGTTGTACTGAACTAGCACAGCGTATGGCGAAAAAACTTTCTGCAGTAGAAGGAATCACGATTCTGAACGATGTTGTATCCAATCGTTTCTCAGCTCAATTTGGTCAAGGTGATGATATCTACCGCAATGAACTCACGGATCGAGTTGTTCACCGTTTGCAGGAAGAAGGAACGCTATATCCATCAACTTCGGGCTACAAAGGCTTAAAGACGATGCTGTTCTCGGTTTTGAGTTGCCATACTTCGATGGAAGATATTGACCTTTCTGCTGAAAAGATCATTGAAGCATACCAGACGGAGAAAAAATTGATGGATAATGCAGCATCTTAATTCATCCTTCAGAGAGTAAGTCCCAATTGAATATTGGGGCTTTTTATTAATTTTCATCTAATACATGAGTTATGGAATCCTCTACTTATAGGGTTTTGAAAAATAATTATGGAGTTAATTATGAAATTTAAAGCTACGGTTTACCTATTGTTTTCATTAATATTAGTGGGTTGTTCTGGTTCATTTATCGTTGATGAGCACGTTATCTCTACAGATGGTGAACATCGATTATTTGAAATTGATAGAGGTTTCGAGTTCGTTGGCTATTTTGATTATACTAAGGTTAATAGTAATAATAACAGCGTGTTAAGTACAAATCATACAAAGGTTAAAGTGTTTTTAAGTAACAGTGGTGAGACTATACTTACACAGATTTCGAATTGTAGTAACTGTGATTTTGATTTAAACCGTAAAGGCAATAAAATATTAAGCTACGCGAATACAAATCGAAATACGTTGATGGTTAACAGAAAAAACATTAGTGATTTATACAAGCTACATCCTAGTTATATTTCCAAATTAAATAAGTTGCTACCGTTGGGAGATCAAGTCAATAACATTAATAACTATTGTTTTGACTATTATGAGCTTCCTCAAAGAAGAAGCAATATTAAAGTCGGAAAGCTTGAGTCTTGTGATATTCCTGTCTCGACAATATCAATAAAACACATCAAAGTAATATGATGTGTTTCATTTAAGCAATGCTAAACGCATCAGCTATTCACTATCTTGAGATGAATAAAATGCGGTTATGTCTTTCAAATCTTGATCATTGAGCTTACTCAGTTGTGCTTGCATCATATCTGCGTAGTCGCCTTGTCTGTCTCCGTTTTGATACGCTTTCATTGCATTAAAGAGATAGAGGGGATCTTGACCTGAAAGGTTTGGGTAGGTGCTATTAGTTGATGGGCTGGTGGGGTTATGGCAAAACACACAGCTTGGAGATTTCATTTTACCTAGAGCAGAGTTTCCAAAATCAGCAGCATAAAGGCTAGGCGAAAGGGTAAGCAAGATCAAAGCGAAGGGATGGTAAGTCACGGTTTTACTCCATTAAAAGCATGACAATAAAGCTTCCCCTTAGGGGAAGCTCAAGGATTATTTGTTCTAGATGAACACTTAATATGGTTTATGGTGCTATTGGTGATTTCTTAGGCAAGTCGTGAGTCAATCGGATCACCTAAACTTTTTGAAAACAGTTTTTCGCCGACTAGAAGAGTGCAGGGAGATTTAGGTTTTCTGAGATCGGCTGTTGTTGAATTTTAGTATAGAAAATTACTAAGGGGAGCGGGGATCAAGCTTTGAATTGAATATTCATGTTTTGAATTTCATGTCTGGTTGTATAATGTTCTCTAAACTATTGATAAAATTTGCTTTTCTTATTGCTTCTTTTCGGTTATTGACGTTTATTTTTTTATATATGTTGTATACGTGTGTTTTTACCGTACTTTCTGAAATAAATAGTTCGTTTGATATTTCTAAATTTGAATCTCCTCTTATCACTCGCTTGAATATTTGAACTTCTCTTTTCGTAAGGCTAGATAGTATTACCTTCGACTTGAAAGTGTAATCGTGTCTATTAGTTAAAATATGTGACATTAACTTTCTCGGCAACCACAAATCGTCGTCACACACTGTTTTTAAACAACGGGTAAGGTGATCAATAGGAGCGTCCTGATAGATGATTCCTTTTATATTAAACAAGTTGAATAGTTGCATTACAGTAATACTCTGTCCGGTAATGTCTGCAGGAACATCATAGACTACCCATTTATTAGATTCTATTCTTGATAAGATGATGCTGATATCTTCGATCTTTGCCAAGAGTAAGTAGCTAATAAGGACGACATCGAAAGTTTTATGGTTACTCGAGCGCCCAATGCTTGTCATACATGCTCTGCTAAAAGAAAAGTCACTGTATTTTTCTATTTCACGCTGAATAAACTGGTTGTTAATACCATTGTCACCAATTAGGAGCATGTGCTTTAAATTATCTTTACGCATAACTTATTCCGAGCCTGGCAAATCATGTTTTGATTCTATGACGTTGTGTTTTATAAAATTGAGCTCTACGGCTTAATTTTTACATAATTGCATAATTACGGTTGCTGTGAAAGTCGAGGTTCAATAGAAATTTGTAATGTATCGTTATATTGTCCTCCTGGTTTGTTCTCTGTTTCACCTATAACAAAGCTTAAAGGAATCGGTTGACCAATCGTAGCCGAAAGACGTTGAATTCTTACATCCAGTTGCTCAAGGTTTACTCTGTCGTTATCGAGGGATAATTGATATGGAATGTCCCATTTGGTCTCATTAGATTCATGACGTAGCATTCCTTGGTGGGATGATTCCAATACGATGGTATAAGCTGTATTGCTTTGAACCCATAGGTTAGGTGCAGAACGAATAACTTTGTTTGAATATAATGTTCCAAGATCAAGGTCATAATGTTGTTGGGTTAATCCATAAAAATGAATTTTTGCAGCAGGCGGAACGTTAACAGAGACCGGGATGGAGCTAGGGCTAATTTCTATTTGTTTACTATTTGATATATAAGAAGGTGAGACTTCCAATAACCCCCGATAGGTTCCTGATGCTAACCATTGCTTGCTCGGGAATCGCATTTGTATCGTTGCCGAAGGATGGCTATCGGTTAATGATAAGTGCCATTGATTAGCCACCGGTATGCCAATCTGCCCTGACCACTCAAAGTTGAGTTTGTCTTGGCTAGACCCTTTTAACGAGCGACTGGTATCGTTAAGCTGCAAAATTAAGGTTAACTCGCAGGGCTCGCCAATTATGTTCGCATCTATTCGGTAAGTGTTTATTGTTGCGAATGTGCCTGCGCTGAAAACATCATATTGTGATTTAGATGAGACGGGTTGAATAGTTAACGCACTGGCTTCACACGCCAATGCCGAAGGTACATGGTTTATGGCGATGAGGAACAAGGATCCCCAAAGAACTTGTTTATTCCACATAAACATCTCCTAGTCTTATCAAGTTGTCACTGCGTTCACTGAGGGTAATGATGACTGACTCTTGTTCTTTAGTGTCGAGTACCAATTGATATTTACCTGGCTTTAATCCAGAGATAGCAAATATGCCGTTACGGTTGGTAAAGAAGTCAATTGGCAACTGCTTTGCTTCACCAAGGTAATGTGCTACACCAGCGACAAGTGAAATAGGGTTGTTACTTTGACGATCGAATAGCTTGCCAATAACGGTTAATACTGCATCAGATCCAATTTGGAGTTGGAAGCCCCGTTTATAACCAGGCTTAATCCAAAAAGCACCGTCACCTAAGTCATACCCTGGCGGCAAGTTATCGACCTCGTAACTGACTACTTGGCTGTTGTAAGCAACAAGGTCAGGAACCATGGCACTTGCATCTCCTTTAAGATAAACGCGTGCGTATTCACCATCTTTTGTTGGGTCGACAGCCACGTCATTTTTTGCGAGGCTTTCGTGCTTGCTAACAATAGCAAAGGCTTCGCGCACCGGTCTGCCGATCGTCACAGATGAACCTGCAAAAGCAAGGGCACTACTTATAGTCACGTCAGTACTGTGGTTTCGTGTTTCACCACTAATATCTTCAAGCCGTGAAGCGTGGGTCGCATTCAACTCATAGCGGTTTGCCGTGTAGTTAATTCCGGTATCCATATCGGCATCCGTTTCTTCGTTATTAATGACACTCGCAAACGCTGATATCCCCCCTGTGTTACCAATATTATTTTGATAGCTGTAATCTAAGGCGGCTTCATTGAGTTCTGTGGTGTATCGACCGACGACACGAGTTTGTCGACTAAGAGGCCAGCTAACGGTGACTGTAGTGCTGATATCATCGTCTTCGGTTGCGTTATGCCGATAGTTAACGCGTGCACTCCAGGTGGCGGGAGTATCAAACAGTCCGTCCGATAAACTCGGGCTAATCAGCCAATAATCGTTCTCTTTGTCTACTCCTGAGCGATAATTGAGGGTCATGGCGGCACGTAAAGACTGACTAAGGTAAATAGAGCTGAATGCAGATACATAATGGGTGGTTAAATTGATATCGATATCGGAAGCATTAAACCCTGAGACCCCAGTAAAATTGTTGGCCAGATATTCATAACTGAAACTCAGTTGTGGAGACAGAGTATTCGTATTGGAGAACTCCGCATCGAATGCAAATTTGTATGCGTCGCCAGTTCCAAATGTAGGGTGTTCGCTACGCGAAGCATTGAGCTCAGTGACGCCCCATGTAGAAGCGAGTAACGCGGTGGCACCATATTGGTAAAGATCTTTACGGCTTTGAAAGTTTGTACCCAACGTTAACCAAGGGTTAATACCCACATCGACATAACCATGGAAAATACGCTCATCGGTAAGGTATTCTAGTTGTCCATTTTGTAATTCAGAAGGCGCTCCATACATGATGCTATATTCAAACTCACCGCTATTTAGCAAATCGTTACCGGTTGCAATAGAAAACTCGATGCGTTCTTCATTACCTGAGCGGTCGGTGATGACGAGTACAATATCATTGCTACCTTGCGCCAGGGGTATATCACTAAGGTTATAGCTACCAGCGCCTAGGGTTAATCTTTGGACTGCAATCCCATCTATATAGACATCGACATTTGATGCCCTTTGAAGGGTAAATGATTGATTGGCTCGTGGTCGCGCATTTCTGGTTGGAATGAGTGTGAAATCTCGAGTTAAGCCAATACCAAGTATGTCGGTACTGTCCTGAAAAGATTGACCACTGTTGTACATATCGCCGAGCACAAGTCGTGTGCCTTGTTCTGCAAAGTCAATATTAAGGCGAGATCCTTCTCTCACGTATCGCGAATCTTGTGATGAGCTGTTTTCTAAGTAGGATTCATACTCAAAGTTTAGAAAACCAATGTTAAGTGCTGAGTCGAATTGACTGCGATAGAGATCCTGCCTTGACGAATTCTGATCGACATATTGGGTCTCATTGGCCGAAAGGGCAAAGTTAACGTATCCACTTAACAAATTTGGCTCAACATAGTTATAAAAATCATCTGCGCCGTTCATAGACAGTTGTTGGGTTAAGCTAAATTCAGGCGGTACCGTCACGATGCATTCTAATGAAGAGAAATCGAAACTCAGACCTAATCCTACACTCTCAAAATGGTGCTGAGACAGCATCTCATCGTCTGTCGTGCCATTGAGTCTCCCAATACCTTCTTGAGTTACGACGGATGAAAGGAGTGAAAGCGTACTTTCCTTCGGTAACAAAATTTCGTTGTTTGCGGTAATGATAATGTCTGCTTCTCCCAGTATGGTGTCACTTATCCTTAGCAAAGAGGTAAGTTGAATATCTCGCCCTGTTGGGTTCAAGACCATTTTCTTGCCCCAAGCTGCGGGGCTTAAGGCGGCACAATAAAAAAGTACTAATCCCAAGATATATAAAACTTGCCACATCTTGTGATGGTTTTCAGTTTTCATGCCCATGGTAAGTGCCCATTGGTAAGTAATTTAAAGAAGAAGGGAAAGTAATAGTGGAGCGTGGTGGAATAAACTGCTCACCTAAAGCCTCATGTACTTTTTGGCTTTGAGATTCGAGCCCTGCAAAATGAAGTAACGACGTATAGGTAAATCGCGATCCTGAATTAGTGAGTGTTAGCTTGCCTTGTTCATCTATGCGCAATTTCACGTCAGGCTCTAACGACGATGAGTGAATGTGCAGCAACGCATTGTAGTGAACTTGTAAGTTGATACCGGTTGTCAAACCGATGGGTTTATCTATTCTCGCGTTGTTCTGTCCAATATTCACGGTACTGAAACGGATGAAATAACTCTGAGAGGTTTCGAGAGTTCTGTTTCCCAACCATTGTATACGGAACACTTGACGTTCTCCGGGGGCTAACATCGCGGCAGGTGGAAACACAAACACCTCTTCACTCGCTAGCTCCGATGTCTCGAATGTACCATCAGATAAGAATTTTAATCGACGAACGTTAGCTTCAAGTGGGAGAGCTTGTGTTGAGTTGTTAGTCACAACCAGTTGAGATGATGCCCGGTGATCTGTGTTGAGCTCAATGACGGTTGGAAACAGTGTTATGCCCAACGTTTGTGCACACAGAAAGCAATAGATGAGCGTTCCCCAAATATAACGTCTCATTGCTATTGATCCTGCTCTATTTCAATCGTTAGGTTATTCACGTTGTAATTTTTAAGAGGCTGCATTTCAAAATAACGAGTGGAGTAGGGAAGGACTAAAGTTCCCGGAATACGCTTAGCGATTTCTACACCTTTTAAATAGATTGAGTTTTTACCATCAGATATTTTCCATGTTGTATTGGTTAATCGACCATAACTATTGCCACTGTTAATTACTTCAAGAACCCATTTGTTCCTTTTGTCATTTTGTTCGATACTTTTTACTTCAAGCTGAGAAACCGTGTTCTGAGGTCGGACGTTGATAAGCGTATTAAACTGAAGTAAAAGACTTACTTGCCCTTGGTTGCTGCTTGCTCTTTGAACTTTCACTTGCTTCACAGCAATTCGATACGCTTTAGATTCTGTGATGGAAGGATCGCCTAAATAGCGCACCATAATGGATTGTGATCGTCCAGGTTCAATAATCGCGGTCACAGGAATAACTAATAGCTCGTCATCAGCAGGAGTGGTGGTCTCTTTGCCATATTTGTCCATTGTCATATATACCGGAGACAACTCAACCGTGAGTGGTTCTTGAGAAGAGTTCTCAACCCTCATGGTCATTTGAGCTCTTTTTCCAAGCGGCGTCATTTCCATAGACATCGGTTCTACTTTGAACGCATGAGCGGACAAACAAGTGAATGACAATAGGAAAAGAACGATCCATTTATGCATGATCCATTGATACATAGCGAAGAGCTCCAAATTAAACTTACGTCGTTGAGATTGAGGCTGAGATTAAGTCGGAGGCCAATTAATAGCCCCCGACTTATTAGCCTCTAATTTGAGGTGATATTTACGGTTAATGTATCTGAGTAGCCACCTGCCCATGGGGAGGTTTCTGTCGTCACAATATCAATAGATGCGGCAACACCTGTCGCTAATGCGCCAGAACCGCCATAAGAATTACTGACTGAAACGTCATTTAGACCTGGGCCTCCTGGTGCATTAAGCGTGAAAGGAGCTAAGCCTGAAGGATTAAATGTTGCATCGTATGTAAGAGCGTAGTCTTCACTATCATCTGACTCTAGACCACCTTCAGCACTTGTCAGTGTCACCGTTGCACCATCGACGTCATTACACTTCATGTTAAGACCACTAACAGAAAGGTTTTGAATTTGAGATACGTTACCAAAGTCCATCAGTTGTGTTGAAAGACCAGTAACCTCACATACAGGTGAAACAAATCCCACTAACTGGACATCACCAGGAGCGGCTTGGGCTTGAGCACCAAAAATAGCTGTGACTGTTGCTGCGTAGAGTGTTAGCTTTTTCATTAGAAATTCCTTTATCTTAAATGATTGGCTCGAATACTGCTGAGCGTATGTTTTTCTGCAGATACATTGCAGAGTTTTCACTTCGTCACGCTATGAATCGAAGGGTAAACTTCGATCTCAATAACGTCTTGATAATAACCTGCGTAACGCAAGCTATTTTCGAGTGCTACCCTAAGATTCCCATGTTGAGAGAACGGAATAACACCAGAACTGTCTATCATTACTGGTGAAGTAAGTTGGCTGCTGTGCCTACTTTCATGAAGACGAATTTCATCTATTTGTAATGACAAATTGTAATTTTCAATAATATCAACCCCTTGATGTTGATATTTTAATCCTCCATATTTTGAGTTAATCGTTATACCCAGAGGACGGTTACAATAGATATTAAAAGGCAACGATTGCACATCACGGTGTTCCGTAAAATTCATGATATTGCCAGAAAAGAAGTTTATTTCGCATCGGTCTTTGATCTGGCCGCTAATTCCTAACGTTAATTTGTTAGCACTGGCATATAATGAAAGTGACAGACTGAAAATTAACGCTGAGATGATTAAGTTATGAAGAATTCGAAATGCTCTAACCATAATCTCACCTCTCAACGATTGAATGTAACTTGTTGCTTAACTTTGAAAACTATATGTGCTTTGAAAAATGATGAAGTAGTAAAAAAAGTTTATTATTTAAGGAAAGTATGAGTTTTGGTATGATTTTAACCTGATAGGTAGCGGCTAAATTACGAGGTATTAATATTATATTCAATTAGATAGAGGGATTTCACCCCAAATTTGGTTTGACGAGGGGATTTTATTTAATTGATAATAATAGAAGTATGGTCTACGTCGAGTGTGTTGAGTTTTGCGATGGGCTACTGTCATCACAATTATGGCAGTGTTATTAACGGAAATACTAACTTGAAAATTTGATTTATAAGTTGATTGTAGCGGTTATAAATTGTAATGGTGGAGAGTGACTATCTACTATTTCTTTATTTAAATTAGTTGTTTAAATAAATGATATAGGACAGATTTATTCTATTTTTAATTACCTTGTGCGTGGTAATTAAAAACTTTAAATGTTATCACTAAGTTATTTACCTTTAGCGACCATTCAATGTTCTATGTCACCAATGCAAGTCAAACGTAAGCGATAATAGAATGCTGAAATGTGGTGGATGATTCTTAGAAGGTATTCACATAGGCCAAAACGAGATTGCGTTCTGTTCCAGTCAATCTAGTGTGTTTTTTAGAAAACCAGCAGGTGTTGAAGGTTATTTTGGCTGTGGGAATGTTTAACGAATTTGTTAGAAAAATTAAAGCTTCCCAAGGGAAGCTTTAGTCTTAATTGCGATAGAGGCTCTTCTCGTTAAGAGTTAAAGCGCATTTTCTAGCTTTGTTAGGAAAGTACTGATGTCTTCTGAACTGATATCTCTATGAGTAACAAAGCGAACAGGATTCCCTGGTGACATCGTAATGCCTTGTTCGCTCAGCTCGCGAGCGATTCGGTTTATATCCACGGACTCATCTAACTTCGCAAATACAATGTTGGTTTGAATTAAATCAGGGTTAACCGAAAAACCTTCTAGCTTGCTTAAACCAATCGCTAGGTTTTTTGCGTTCGCATGGTCTGCTTTAAGCTGAGTCACGTTCTCTGTTAGAGCCATCTTACCAGCTGCGGCAAGAATACCTGCTTGGCGCATACCACCGCCGACCATTTTGCGTAGTCGACGTGCTTTAGCGATGTACTCTTTGCTGCCAAGAAGTAGTGAACCGATTGGAGCGCCTAAACCTTTCGATAAGCAAATCGTCATAGAATCGAAGTGTTGTGCGATCTCTTTAATGTGAACATCTAACGCGACTGCCGCATTGTAGACGCGCGCTCCATCTAGGTGCATTTGCAAGCCATGTTGGTTTACGAACTCACGAGCTTCCTCTAAATAAGACATTGGAAGTACTTTACCATTAATCGTATTTTCTAAACTAAGCAGCTTAGTACGTGCAAAGTGGCTGTCGTCTGGCTTAATCGCAGCAGCAAGTTTTTTAAAGTCTAGTGTGCCGTCTGCGTTGTTCTCAATGGGCTGAGGTTGAATAGAACCAAGTACCGCAGCGCCGCCAGCTTCGTACTTGTAGTTGTGCGCTTGTTGGCCACAAAGGTATTCGTCACCACGCTCACAGTGCGCCATTAAACCAAGTAGGTTAGCTTGCGTGCCAGAAGACGTGAACATAGCGGCTTCAAAGCCTGTTTCGTCTGCTGCCCACTGCTCAAGCTCGTTTACTGTTGGGTCGTCACCATATACATCATCGCCGACTTCTGCGTTTGCCATTACATCGCGCATTGCTTGTGAGGGTTTAGTTACGGTATCAGAACGAAAGTCCATGTTTCTCTCCTAGAGTATTATAGGTAGCCGCAGAGTTGGGCTTTACTTAAACAAGCGATAGTTTTTGTATCGGTGATTTGATCGTGTCGTATTTTGTTGTGTAGTTCTTCTAAGCTCAGCTCGATCACTTCTATGACTTCATCTTCATCACATTCAAAGCGGGTAGTGAGGCTTAGGTCTTTTGCGACGAATAGATGCTGTATCTCATCGCAGAAGCCAGCTAAAGGCGTAACTTGCCCTAAACTTTGAAAAGAAGTTGCACTGTAACCTGTTTCTTCTTCCAGTTCGCGCTGCGCGCATTCAAGAGGTGTCTCATCAATTTCCATAGTGCCTGCAGGTAACTCTAGAAGCCACTTTTTGAGAGAAGGGCGAAATTGGTTAATGAGGATAATCTTTCCAGACGAAGTGATAGGAAGAATAACGGCCGCGCCAGGGTGGTTGATTGTTGTATGTTTTACCACGACGTTCGTAGGGAGCGTCACGTTCTCTTCTATAAGAGAAATACTTTTCCATTGATGGATAACTTTACTCATGCAGTCTGGCCACATTCCTTGCCAATTTATCGATAACTGAAGACGTGCACCACCATAACGTCTATGGTGTCGAAAATAAAAGAAAAATTGGGTTTAGTTATAGATTTCGTTTTGCGCCGTTCGTGATGTTACCCTCATATTTGGAATCTATGATTACATGAAAATTACGACCCTAACCATCTGATATAAATGCAACTCAATAATAAAATACACTTGTAACAAAGTGCTAACAAATGTATAAAAACATATCTACACTCTCAACAGTTAAAAGATTTCCGGAGTAACGCATGAACCCTTCTATTTCCTCACATGCTGACAAAGCGCTACTCTCTGAAAGAATCAATAAATTAGCGCATGCTCTATCCGATGGTGTCTATGAAAGAGAAGACACGATTAAGCTCTGTTTACTGGCGGCTCTCGCCGGCGAAAGTGTATTCCTATTAGGCCCTCCGGGCATCGCAAAAAGTCTTATTGCTAAACGCTTGATCCAAGCTTTTGACAATAGCAGCTATTTCGAATATTTGATGACACGTTTCTCTACGCCAGAGGAAGTGTTCGGTCCGCTAAGTATCCAAGAATTAAAAGATAACGGTCGTTATGTAAGACTGACTGAAGGGTACCTACCAACAGCACAAGTTGTGTTCCTTGATGAGATCTGGAAAGCAGGCCCTGCAATCCTAAACACACTGCTTACTGTAGTGAACGAAAAAACCTTCAAAAACGGCAGCGACATTGAGCGTGTACCGATGCGCTTGTTGGTATCTGCATCTAATGAACTTCCAGACGAAGACAGCGGCCTGGAAGCGCTTTATGACCGTATGTTGGTTCGCGTGTTTGTAAACCGTATTCAAAACAAACAAAACTTTAAATCGATGCTGACGACTGGCACATCTCAAGAAGCTGTGATTCCAAAAGGCTTGGCGATCACTGACATTGAATACCATCAATGGCAGAAAGATCTCGACAAGTTAGAGCTGACCGATAACTCGTTTAACAAGCTGTATGAACTGAAAACCATGCTTGAGGAAACAGTTAAGAAGCAAGGTTCTGCATCTGAGTCTGATTTGTATGTATCCGATAGACGTTGGAAGAAAGCCGTTAAGCTATTGAAAGCGAGCGCCTTCTTTAGCGGGCGAGATAGCGTGAACCCGCTAGATATCATGCTTCTGCAAGATTGTTTATGGCATAGCCCAGAATCACGAGATGTGGTTCGTAGCGTGGTTAAAGACTTTGCATTGAACCGTGCGTTCGATCAGCAAGAGTCAAAAGCGCAAATCGAAATGTCTCGTGAAGAGTTAGAAGAGATTCAAGACGATGTTGAATCGACGCTATCTGTTTCGCTTTCTATGGAATCAACCAGCGGCTTGTTACGAAAAGACGTTTACCAGAATGATATCAAGAACGCGAAAATGTACAGCGTGGGCAGTGCATACAATCTAGTTAAACTGGTTATGCTACAAAGCAACATGTCGGTGTCTGAATCAGAGAAAGGCGATAGCCGTTGGGTATACGTAGCCAAAGACGATTTTGATCGTGTTCTTAAAGAAGGTCACGGCGATATTTACGGTTACGTAAACGAAAATAAAAACCTATGCCGTTTAAAACTCGACTTAGATGCCTCGAACCAATTAGTGATTAAAGACATTGCCAATCGCTCTGTCTTGGTGAGCGTTGTTACCACAGATGGTTTGGATCAAGAACTGTATAACAAGTGGTTAAGTGGGGCTGAAAGAGCGCTAGAACAGTTAACCGAAGCGGAATTCAAGTTAAAACGCGTTCGCACTGAATTCCATGATGCGTTACCTCATAACTATATTGACCCTGATTTACCGAAAGCGATGGAAGCAAGTTTGCAAGCGGTAACGCAAGATCTTGAAACAACCAAAGTGAAGAGCAGTAAGATTGCTCAGCGTATTAAGTTTATGAGCCAGTACTTCGAGTAAGGGGAGAGCATATGTTAGGAGCAGACGGCTTAAACCTCGCTTTGATGGTGGCTGATTCAGGAATCATTGATACAGCGATGAATGATCTCATCGCTCGTTCTCAAGTCATGATGGCTGCAGAGAACAAAGGTGTGAAGACATCAGTGAAAAACCACTTAGTGAAATGGCGTGGTAAAGTAAAAAAACGCGTCACTAAAGTGTGTGAAACTGATCGATTCCAAGAGGAGATCGCCCTTTACCAAAAAGTGATTTACTGGGATGAACCTCAGTTCTTTGATGAGATAGACAGTGTTATCAAAAAGCTTGAGTGGCACTCAGCGTTTTATCTACAAGCTAGACGCCTTATGGAGAACAATAAGGGCGTTTATAACGCGATGTTTCCACACTACTTTTGCGACCAGTGGTACCAATCACTATCAGATGCGATCAAGCAAGCTCAAGTAACCGAACTTGAAACGAGCAAAGAAAAAGTCTTAGCCGATCTTTACCAGCGCATGGAAACCATGAAAAACATGGACAAAGTGACGGAGTCGGGTGATGAAGGCAGTGTAGGGCGCTTGTGGGATATGGCATCTGCCAAGTTAAGCAAAACAGACCTTACCATCATGAAGCGTCATGCTGAGTTCTTGAATAAGCACAAGGGCTTGCAAGAGATCGCTGAAAAGCTGGGCCGTATGGCTGGTGAAGAAGATGATCCTTCGCTTCACAAAGCCCCTGTAGAAGAATTGCAGATGGTTGAAGAGAAGAGCGATGAGGCCGTCGATGATATTGTTGGGATTCATGAAAGTGATGACCTGAACAAAATGCTGCCAAACGAAACCATGTTCCTAGCCTATCCTGAACTTGAGGTTATCTTTTACAAGCACTTGGCCGACAAGCGTTTACTGAGCTATCGCTCGCAAGGTAAATCACGCACGTTACGTAAAGTGAAGGCGCAAAAACCAGATAGCAAGAACATCGATATTGAAAAGGGCCCGTTTATCGTCTGTGTGGACGCTTCGGGCTCTATGAGTGGTTTCCCTGAGCAGTCTGCTAAAGCTATGGCTTATGCCTTAATGCAAATTGCTCTTGCGGAAGAGAGAGACTGTTACGTGATTCTGTTCTCTTCTGAGCAGATTACTTATGAGTTAACAAGGCAAGATGGCTTACGTGAAGCGAGCGACTTCTTAAGTTACTCATTCCACGGCGGTACGGATCTAGAACCTGTTCTTATGAAGTCGATTGATTTGATGACGGGTGATAAATACAAGAATGCCGATTTAATCGTACTTTCGGACTTTATTGCACCTAAACAATCTGACGAAATGATTGCTCAGGTTGAAAAGTTGAAAGAACACAAAAACCGTTTCCATGCGGTTAGTCTTTCTAAGTATGGTAACCCTCAACTTATGACGATGTTCGACCACTGCTGGGCGTATCATCCGAGCCTTGTCGGTCGTTTCATGAAGAAGTGGTAGCGCTAAAACATCTTATTTAAATCGATTTTGCTGTGTGTTTTTTGATTGAAGAGATCGAACATGCAGCAATTTGATTTAAATGTCAGCAAACGGAATTTAAATTCACTTTTTTGTTTGACTATCTCTCCCCAATCCGTAAAGTAGGCACCCGAACACAGCGGTGAGGCTTACCTAAGTCCCTAAAGTGTTGAATTAAAAAGGCGCCTTGGCAGAGTGGCTATGCAGCGGATTGCAAATCCGTGGACCTCGGTTCGACTCCGGGAGGCGCCTCCATTCTTTCTCTTAGTTTGATAAGTTAAGAGACACTAAGAATGAAAATGCGATA